>CAYLYE010000014.1:0-46151 GCA_964387325.1 uncultured Planctomycetaceae bacterium | reverse complement strand
TTCAGCGCCAGCACGTCGACCTGCTGCCGGGCGCCGCCGCGGGACTCGATGTCCGAGTGATGATCGACGCCGTCGGGTCATACGACCTGGCCGAGGGGCTGCTCAGCGAATTGGAACACGCCGGCGCCAAAGTCCATGTGTACAACTCCTGGGCCGCCGCGCGCGAGCCAGGGTCCTTCTGGCAACGCTTTAATCGCCGCAACCATCGCAAGCTGCTCGTCGTTGACGATCGACTGGCGTATTTTGGCGGCATGAATATCGTACAAGCCACCGAGGGCGAACGAAGCGCCGAGTGGCGCGACGTGCATGTGCGCATGTCGGGGCCCGAGGCCAACGAGGTGGCGGCCGCCCTTGAGCGGCTCTGGCGACAATGCCACGGTCATGTCGACCGCTGGCCCAAGTGGCCTATCGCGGCCATGCTCCAACCCTCGGGCGAAGGGGTGTATTTTTTCGACTCGTTGCCTCGACTTCGCTTTCGTCGCGCCGAGCGCGTCTTCAAACTGCTCATGCGCTCCGCGCGGCGGAGCATCACGCTGTCGATGGCGTATTTCATTCCACTGCCCACGGTGCTACGCGAACTCATGCGCGCCCGCCAACGTGGCGTGATCGTGCGGGTGATCGTACCTGAGGTGAGCGACGTGCCGGTCGTGCAATGGGCGATGCGGCATTTTTATCGCCAACTGCTCAAGTTAGGCGTGCGCGTTTACGAGCGCCGCGATCGCATGTTGCACAGCAAGGTGATGATCATCGACGATGCTTGGACCGTGGTCGGCTCGTGCAATCTCGATCCGCGATCATTGCGGCTCAATCTGGAAATGACCGGCGTGATCCGTTCGCAAGGCTTCGCACGAATGCTCGCGCGCGTCGTGTCGCGCGAACTGCGACAAAGCCGCCGGGTGACCTTCGAGCAATTGCCGCGTGAAGGGACTTGGCAACGCTTTCGCGACCAATTGGCTTGGCAAGTGCGGCGATGGTTATAATCGCGTAACGTTAGTTCGCGCTGGCGCGAAGATCGTAGCAGAAGAGCTTGTCTTGATCGCGCAATAAGAGCCGACCGCCAGCCACGACCGGATAGGGCCAAGCTTGTTTGTCGCTTTTTTCCGGGTCGAAGCGTCCCTTTTCGTTGTATCGTGCGGGGGTCGCCTCGACGAGCGCGACACTGCCTCGTTCGCCGCGGACGATCAGGTGTCCGTCGGCATAGGTGAGCGAGCCTTTGCCCACCGAGCGATTTTGCCATTTGACCGCGCCGGTTTTGAAGTCGAGGCAGGTCAAGGTGCCGTCGTCGCAACCGTAAATGTGATTGTTGACCAAGACCATGCCGCCGTGATGGCTTTTCATGTCTTTGGTTTTGTAGACAACCGTGGCTCCTTGGCCCACCTGCACCAGGGCGCCACCGGTACCGTAACCGGTCGCGTAGAAGACCAGATTGCCTTGCACGAGCGGAGCACTGCAATTGGCGGTGCCATTGGCGGCCGAAGCGTCTTGCCAGAGGACTGCGCCATTGGCCGCGTTGAAACCGACGACCCCTTTCATCGTGAGTTGCACGTACTGCTTGACGCCGTTGATCGTGGCCGGCACGGCCGAGGAGTAGCCTGCGTCGGCCACAGCGGGCGAAGTCCAGATGACTTTGCCACTGAGTTTATCGAGCGCGAGCATAGTGCCGCTGCTGCCGCCGGGAGTGCAGATGACTTTGTCGCCGTCGATGAGTGGCGACTCGCTGATACCCCAGCGAATGTTCTGGCCATTGGTCTGCTGCAAGATATTGAGCTTCCAGCGAACTTTGCCATCGGCCAGATCCATGCACTGCATGTCACCATTGGCACCGAGTGCATACACAAGTTCGCCATCGATCGTGGGAACACAGCGCGGACCATCGCCGAAGGAGTTGTGGTAGGCCGCGCCGGTGGGCGTACCCCATGCCGGCTTGCCCGAGTTGAAATCGACCGCCGCGACCCCTTCGATCTCTCCTTGGTTGCTCATCGTGAGCACAAGTCCGCCAGCGACCGAGACGCTGGAGAGTCCTTGTCCCAAACCGTTGGCGGTCCACAGCAGCTTGGGTCCACTCGTGGGCCATTGCTTGAGCAAGCCGGTCTCGGTCGAGCAGTTGTCGTGATTTGGGCCGCGGAACTGGGGCCACGCGGCAATCCCCGTGCGTGCTTTGCTCGTGGCCGTCTTGGGCGCGGCGGTCTTGGCAGGTGCTTTGGGAATGGTGGTCTTCGGCGACGTGGTACTTGTGCTGGTACTCACATCGCTGCGGGCCGACAACTTGATGAGCCGCTCTTGTTCGGTGATGACCACGGCCCGCATTCCGCTCTTCAACTCCGCGGCCGACACCGTCTTGCCATCGAGCGTGATCTGCGACTGAGCGTCGATCTGCACGGTGCGCAGCTCGGCATCTTTACCCACTTTGAGCGAGACACTACGCGAGCCGATGATCGTCTCAATTGTGCCGCCAAACGCGTCGGCCGCCGCCCGGCGCGGACTGCTCGATACAGCAACGCAGATCAACAACAGGAGTCCGAGTTTTCGCCCAGGCATGGATCAACCTCGTGGGTAGAGAATGGCGCGGCAGGGTTCGCTCAGTATCGGGCCGAGGAGAGGCCTTAACAATATCGAGTGGGAACGGCTTGATTATTCCCGGCCGATCGATATACTGAACACCCGTACACACATCCTATATTCAATCGACACGTGAGGGGAGCATGAGCGAACCAACTCGCACGACCAACGCGGCATTAACCAGCACGGCGAGCCCGCAGAAGAAGCCACTCCACGAGTCGACGGGGCGTGCTGGCTGCCCGGCCTGCGGCGGTCGGTTGATCGAGATTCGCGGCAAGTTGCAATGCTCGCAGTGTCACCAGATCTGCGAGACCTGTTGCGAAGGGGGCTGTTGGTAGGCGAAGCGCTTCGCGTTACTTCTCAGCCTTGTCGCCGCCGAACGTGAACAGGATGTTGTACTTGTTGTTCAGGTGAGCGTGCGCCTGGCTCGACTCGCCCGAGCGTGGAAAGCGTTTGCAAACTTGCTGGAACGTTTTGATGGCCGCCTCGCTCTGGCCGGACGCCTCTTGGGTGTAGCCAATGTTGAGCAGCGCGTTGGGGGCGGCCGCCTCATAGCTTCCGAGGATCTGGAAGTACACGGCAAGCGCTTCCTTGTACTGCTGCAATGCCCGGTAGCTAAGCGCCATGTGTTGCAAGTTGGTGGGGTAGTTTTCGCATTGCTGATAGACGGCGATGGCTTCCTTGTGCTTGCCCGCGTGACGGTACGCCTCGGCCAGTTGCCATTGCCACTTCTTTGGATTGGCCGTGTCGAGTTGAACGAGTTCCTCGTAGATCGGCACGGACAAAGCATACTTGCCTTCTTCCCAGTACGAGTAGGCAATATTGCTCTTGGCGTCGATGGGGCTTTTCATGCGACCGTAGGTGGCCCGGGCATCGTCGCGCTTGCCCTGCGATTTGTACCACGCGGCATACTGACTGAGGATGTCGTCCTCGTTCCCCATTTCGCGCAGCAATTTTTCATACAACTGCTGAGCATCGGTCGTCCGAGCCACAAGCGAGTGCATGTCGGCCGTGTAATAGGTCAGGGTCTTGGTACGAGCTTTATCCGCGTCGGCCTTGGCTGACGCGGGGAACTGCGTTTTGAAATAAGCGATCGCCGCATCGGCCACCTTGACCGCTCGGTCTTTGGTCTCGCTGGCGGTCATCAACTGCTGCAACGGCGCACGGATATAAGTGGCAATTTGACCCGACAGATCGGGTTCCTTGAACGTCGTTTCAAGCGACGCCTTGCCATCGGTGAAGCCGCCGTCTTCAAAGTTCAAAGCAGCCAACGTGCGCGAGGCCTCCACACAATGCCGCGATGCGTCGCCGGTCCGCGGCGAGTTGAACACGAGATCTTTCAGGTAACTGATGCGTCGCGGCCGGTCTTGCTCGATGCGAGCGATTTCAGCCAAGTCGACCTTCGAGAGCACCGCGACCACTTCGTCGCCGTGCTTGGTGAGCACCGCCTGATAGCCTTTCTTGGCCGGGGCCATGTCCCCCATGTCCTTGTACGTGCGGCCGATCAAATAGGCCGCCGCGACCGCTTCGGCCGAGTCAGGCCAGTAGTCGATCACGGTCTGATAGCCATCCTTGACCGCCGTGTTGAGCTTCTTGAGTTGCACTTGGCACATGGCCCACTTGAGCTGTGCGAACGAGGCCCCTTCGCTGTTCTGATACAGTTCGACGAACTTTTCGTATTCGCCCAGCGCGGCCTTCCAGTTCTGTTCGCGATAGAGCTTCTCGGCGATGTTGAGCTGATAGCGCTCAGCCTCGCGTAGCTTGGCCCAGCGGTCGAGCGCCATCTCGTCGAGCTTGCCATACCCCTTGGCTGCCCAGACCGGCGCGGTCAACAAGCCACTCGTTGCCAACAACGCAACCAACATCCACAGGAACGTTTGGAACGAATGCCGTTTCATCGCCATCTCCTCCGCGAGGTTATTTCTTTTGCTGCTTGCGGGCCATCAACCACTTATTGTACTCGGCATGGGCGTAAAAGATCACGTTCGTGCCAAGCTGATAACAGGCTTCCCAAACTTCAGCTTTCACGCCCGAGTGACCGTCGCTCCAGGCGTCGCCAATGTCGCCCGGATGATAGTAGCATATCCAACGACCGTCTTTCTTCCATCCCCAAGCCTCGCGGCCACCGTGCGGTGAGACATAGGGCAAAAAGGGCAAGTGGTAAGGGACCCGATGGATCACGTCGTCGAGCGGAATGCGCACCGGTTCGATCTCCGGCACCACCTGCCGCATCATGGCGAAGAACTGGTTATGAAAGTGCGAACTGCCACCGTTGTCGCCGAAGAGCATCCCCTGCTTTTCGAGCAGGTACTCGCGCAACGTTTTGGCTTCGTTCTTCGACAGCGTGATGTTCTTTTGACCGGTTAGGTAGACCAGCGGGGGACTTTTCCCGACCGGGAAGCCCGCGAGCTGCATGACAGCACGCGACTCGGTTTGGTCAGCCACCTGTTGACTGGTACGAACGCCGTACTGGATGAGTAAGTTTTGATCGGCACCGACGCCAAAGTCCTGATTCCAGTCACCGCCGCTATACTCGAGGCGGATGAAGCGGACCTTGCCGCGACTCGTGCCGCCGGAGAAGCCTGCGCCGTCCCCTTCGCCCTGTCCGATGGCATATTTGTGGGCTGTGATCTCGATGAGTTGCAGCTTCACTTCGTCGATCGGCGGTGGCTTGAAGACAATCGCGCTAAACGGGTTGATGACGAATTTCTTCTTGACCACTTTTTGAATCTTCACGGTCTGTGCGATCGACTGCTCTTTGCCGCCACCGGCAGGCATTTCGTAAATCTCTTTGCAGCCACCGAGTTGGCCCGCGAGCAGAAACAAGGCAAAGAACAAGACCGAGTAGGTGATCAGCACCGTGAGCGACTGCGACAGCTTCCGATTGGCCAGACTGCGAGACTGCATCTCCTGGTTGTGGAAGATGCTGCGCCAGAGGGCCGATCGCGTAATGGGCGAGAACCAGCCGCGTTTGTAGTACCACGCTTCAGGGTGCAGCGGATTCCAAAGCCACGTTGCTTCCGTCGTTTCGACCAACGCGAGTTGACGCACATACTCTTGCCAGCGTCGCTCGACAAACCAGATGACCCAGACCAGGCCGGCAACGAAACTCAGTGCCAAACCGCCATCGGCCAGAAACACACGCACCGACGGAAAGTCGAGCGCGTCGGCGGCGAAGACGCCAAACTGCCAGAGCGGCAACAGGGCGAGCGAGGCGACGAACAGCCGCGGACGAAACGGCCAACTGCGTGAGATATACAGCCAGAGCGCCGACACCGCGGCCGCGAGACCAAAGATCAGTGCATAGGTGGGTTGCGTGAAGAGAATGCGGTCGGGAATGCCCCACTCTTCCAGATCGACCTCGGGCGGAATGGCATGCGCGAGCCACGCGGCGATCAACGCCAACCAGACCATGCCGGCAAGGACCGTCAGGGTGAGGGCGAATCGATTGGGACGCGGTGAACCACTCATGCGACGAACGAACACGTGTGAATTGAAAATAAAGACGAAGCCAAGCTGGGACGTTCGTCAGCGTTAGGGAGCCGGGTTACTTGAGATCCTTGAGCAAATCGTCGGCCGAGTTTTCGAGCGGATTCGACTTGGGATCAGCCGTCTTGGTTTGTCCCACCCCAAGCTTATCCATGATTTGCTTGTTGGTTGCGTTCGCCGGGTCGAGCTTTTCGCCGGCGGGTGGCGGCGCGGCAGCGGCACCCTTGGCGGCAGCCCCTGGCGCGGCCCCTTGCTGAGCGGTGTCGGCGTTTTTCGTTTCGGCCGGCTTCTCGGCTTGAGCCGGAGCGGCCGCGACTTTCTTCACCGGCGGCATGGCCTTGTTCTTGAGGTAGGGCCCCACGGTGAACAGAGCCATGAAAAACACGGTCGCGATCGTCGCTTGGATCGTGGCTTGCACGAGGCCGCTGCCGCCGATCACCCCCATGACTTCCTGCGGGCTCTTGCCGCGGAACTGAGCAATGAACGACTTGAGTTCGTCGGCGCTGGCCGAAACCCCTTCGCGAGCGCGATGGATATCCCCCTTGAGTCCGCGTGGCGATTGACTGTTGGACATCGCTATTGTTCCTTTTTCTCGTCCAGAACGTGAATGATTTCGCCACCCGCCTGCGAGACCGCTTCGAGGATGGGTTCAAAGCGAAGGGCTTGGGCCGCTTTATGAATTTTCAGTAGCACGGTCCGCTGACCGGCCGGGGCATTGCCCAACGTGGTCTCGATGTCGGTGGCCAGGCTGGCAATACCAATCTCGCGACCGTTGAGATACAGCTTGTTGTTGACGTCGACTACCACGCTCACTTTGGTCTGCTTCGCGCCTTCAACTTTTTGTGTCGACGCGGCTTGCCACTTGAGATGGCTATCGTCTTGCGCCCGCGCCAAAATGACGAAGAACACCAGCAGATTAAACGCGATGTCTCCCATCGCGACGCTGGGAACTTCGACTTTGTAAGTGCGACGAGCAATTTTCATGGGAAAGGGTTAAACGTGTTTTCGGTTTTCAGTTTTCGGTTGCAAAACTTGAACGCTTGTCGCTTTAGTTGCCTGTTACCACAGTTTGTTCTTCTTCAATTTGTAACGTCACGATGCCGCCGGCCTGATCGATCAGCCCCGTGACCAAGATCCAATGGTCATACGGCGTATCGGGGGTGCTTTTGACAACAACGACTTTATCTTCGGGCTTGGTCTTTTCGGCCAGCAGCACCTTGAGCTTCTCGAAGAAATCGGGGAGCGGAGTGGGCTGACCGTTGATATCGGCACTGGTGCGAGTGAGCCGCACCTCGATGTTCTGGCTTTGCTCGGTCTGCTGCTGTTGCGGATCGCTACGGGGAATTTCCTGTTTTCGGCCTTTGTCAGGTTGCGTCGATGCGCAGACCAGAAAGAACACGAGCAGGTTGAAGGCAATATCGCCCGTGGCCACGCTGGGAGGCTCGATCAGCATCTTGTTGGCTGAGCGACGAAGTTTCATGGGGGCACGGTCGTTCGCGGGGGAGGAGGGGGACGAAGCGAGCTTAACTGGCAGCGCCAGCTTCGACCGACGTGTCGTTCGACTGCTGATTCATGGCCATCTGCAACGTCACGGCTTCGATCAACTCGGTGGCCGACTCTTCGACGTCGAGCACGAACCGATTGATGACGCTGGTGAAGTAGTTGAAGGCTGTGAAGGCAGGAATACCGACGACCAACCCCAGCACCGTCGTGAGCAGCGCGGTCATGATACCCGCCGCGGCGGCGGCCACGATGTTCTGCTCACCCAATGTGGCCACAATATCGGCGAACGAGATAACCATCCCCTGCACCGTGCCGAGAAAGCCGATCATCGGAGCCACGCTGGAGACCGTGGCCAGAATCGGCAAATGATTTTCGAGCGCGGCCGTGACGTGTACGCCGTAGTCGTCCATCGCCTTAACAACTTTCTCTTCGATCACGGCGGGATCGTTATTGAGTCGCCGCAGCACGACGAACTTGCGCAGTCCTGCGGCCAAAATGGCCGGCACGGGACCTTGCTGCTCGTCGCACAACCGCAGGGCTTCTTCGGCCTGATCGTGTTGCAGCAGTTCGAGCACCTTGTGACGCAGTTGCTCCGTGCTGGTCGAAAGCATCTTGAGGCTGCGGTAGCGTTCGATGATCACACCGAAGGCCAGCACGCCAAGAAAGAAGATCGGCCACATGAAGATGCCACCATCGACCATGTAACCCAGCGCGCCGCTCTTGAGCATTTCCTCGTACCAAGCCGGGGCCGCCGCGGCTGCTTCAGCCGCCTTCTCTCCCGCCGCTTGGGCGGCATCGCCCGCGTCCTTGGCGACCTCGGCCGCTTTTTCAGCCACAGCCGGGGCCGCTTCGGCGACTTTTTCAGCCGCCTTGTTCACAGCTTGCGTTGCCTTATCGACCACTTGAGCAAACAGATACAACATCGCACAGGTTCTCGAAAAATAATGATCCACGGGCCACAAGCGTTCGACGCCGCACTTCTTTCAAAGTGCTCGCCTCTCCGCTTGGCTAAACAATCTCAACTCCTCACTGCCTACTGCTCTCTACCTACTTTCCTACTGTTCGACGTTCGCCTCGGCCTCGAACTGGCGGAGCATTTCGGGCAACGCCAAACGACCCAGGGCATACTTGGCCGCTTCGCTCGAGGGGAACTTCCAGCGGCAGTTGTTGTAGCGACGGAACGCCTCGGGAACGTTGGCCCCCATGCGCCAGCTTTCGCCCGACCAGAAGTAAGCCATCGCGCACAATTCATCGTCGGGGAAGACCTTGATGAACTCGTCGAACGCCTTACCAGCCTTGGAGTATTCCTTGGCCTTGTAGTAGCACGTACCGACACGGAAGGCGATCCGTGGACCCCATTCGTGCCCTTGGAATCGTTCGAGGAACTTCTCGCCCACCTGGGCCGAAACCTCGAAGTTCTCGTTCTTGAAGAAGTACTCGGCGATCCGCACCATCACGTTGGCAATCAACGGACTCTTGGGATACGTGGCGGCCAGGGTCACATAGGCCTCGAGCGCCTGATCAAAGTCACCCGCCTCTTCATAACACTGCGCCAACTTGTACTGCGCGTCGGCGGCCAGCGTGCTGTCCGGATATTGCTTGACGATCAACTGGTAGTTATCAACCGCATCGGACCACTCTTTCAGTTCCTGCGAGAACTGACCAAGCAGGTACGCGATGCGCGGAATGTACTTCGGGTTCGAGTAGTCTTCCATCACTTCACGCAACACGCGGCGGCCCGACTCGAGGTCGCTGCGCTGCTCGGCCGAGCGTTCGAGCTTCTGATGGCTCTTGAACAACTCGAAGTAACTCTCGGCAATGTGGAACTGTGTCTCCACGGCCAGCGTCTCGTCGCCAAACGTCTTGCTGAACGCGGCTACGAGACCGTCGGTGCCAATCACCACGGGCACCTCGATCGATTGCAACAGATCGCCACTCTCCGTGCTGGCCGACTTGTCGAGGTACTGCACGGTGATCTTGTCACCGAAGTAGGTTTCGAGCATCGGGGCCTCGGGCGTGCTGTTGCCCTGCACCGGAGTTTCCTGCGGCTTGAGCAAAATCGACCCGGTAAACAACCCACTATGCGTCAACGTCTCTTCGAGCTCAATCGTTTCCTTATCGCCACGCTCGGTGGTCACGGTGACCAGCGCGCGATCGCGATCGTCGGACGTATCAAGGTCGGCATCGGCGACACGGAGGAACAGCTTTTCGCCAACGTGCAATTGCGTGATCGGCTTTTCATAATCGCGATCAACGCAGGCCAACTCGCCATTGGCGATCAGACGCCCCTGGGCCGACAAGTCCTTGGCCATGCCATCCGAGCGTTCCGCGTCTTTGTAGCTGGCCGTGACAATATCCTTGCCGGTCAGGTTGAGCACGCGGGTAACGATCGTCTCTTCCCCCTCGGCGCTCTCTTCGGGCAGCTTCGAGCCGCCGAGCAGATTGCGGGGCATACCCGCCACGACAGGGACAATGTCCGGACTGTCCTTGCCACCGAGTTGGAGAATGATCTGCCCGATGAAGCGGCCGTCTTCGATCGTCTTGCGATCCTGGCCGCCGGTCGGGCTCTGTGCGATCACGCAATCGACATCGACCTTAACGCCCGTGGTCGTCGTGAGCTGAACGGTCACCGTCGAGCGGCTGTCACGCGCGGCGTCGGGATCAATGACCTCGACCGTCAGCGGCGCCTCGAAGGCTACGTTCGCCACCGGCTTGTCGATGGCCGGCAGATACATGGTCCGCGCCGGAGCATTGCTCGGCGTCTTGGGACGCAAGTACCGCGTCTCAATCACGAACACATTTGCGTTGCTCGGCTCGGCAACATAGATCACGGCCTCGCGCGGCACGGCGTGGCCGGGGAACGTGTTCTGAGCATCGATGTAGCGGACATAGATGCGATCGCCGGCCTTAACCGTCAGCTTGCCTTCTTCGGCCGTGGCCGAAGTATCGACTTCCTTGGTGAAGATGCCCGGCTGCTGACCGAGTTCCTGAGCCGTCAGTTCGAGCGGCTCGCCATTGTTGACCGACACTTGGAACTTGAGCGAGTCCGAGCCCTCGGACACGTCCATGTCGAAATCGGAGATCTCGACAATGAACCGCTGGCCGGGATCGATGCGGACGGTCTCTTTACGCACTTCCTGCACGACGCCATTCGCCTGACGCACGAAGTCGAAGTTGATCGTCGTCGCCTTGCCATTGTGATACGTGGCCAGCAGCGTCGCACTGAGCAGTTGGCTGCGACCCGATCCGACTTGCGTCAACTCATCGGCATACGTGGCAGTGACCTTGTCACCGGCAGCGATTTCCAACGTCTCGTTGGTCGAGAGTGAAAGGACATCGGCGTCGGTCGGAATATGCAGTTTGTTCTCGGCATCACTGCGGATGCTGAACTGACTGATCGCAACCGCTTCGCCAAGGTACTCGCGAATGTTGAAGCGAACATGTCGGGCCGCGATGGGATCGAACTTCAAGTCCCACACGCCGTCCTTGATTTCCAACACGCTGGGCTTGCGCACCTGGGCCGGCTTAGCCTCGGCGCGGGTCAAGTCGAAGTCGCTCGGAGCAAGTGGCACGTACTTGATCAGCGTGGCACTGTGATCCTCGCGCGAGATCTGAGCACCGAGCGCCGGCGCGTTGGGGGCCGAGGCCGTGAAGACCGTCACGTCATGCGTGCCCTGTTCAAGCCACACGTCCACCGTGCGGACATTGTCGCCGAGCGGCAATTCAAGCCGGCCATCAATCGCGAGCGCGTTGCGAGAGCCGGTCAACTGAAAGCGCGCTGCGCCGGCCAACGCCTGCACAAGCTTACCGTGCCAAATCGCGGCATGCGGCTTCTGACGCACACGCTCCCCTTCGGGCTCGTCGGCCACCGTGTAGCTCATGTCCTGCGCGGGCGATTGATCGGACGGCTTTTGGTTCTTCGCCAACGCCAGGACCTGGTCCCACTTGGTAAAGTTCGTGTAGTTACCTTCGTAAATGCTGCGTGTCATGCGGCCCCCTTCGCTCGTCACGCTCTCGGCCGTATCTTGCGGAGGATATGAGCCCACGCGGAACCAGAACCGGCCATCGTTGCTGGCCTCGATCTCGCCGCGGACCGCGACCTGCTGATCGGGCTTCGGAGCTGTGATCGTGACGTGATCGACCGTTCGCAGGTCTTTCATGTCGACCGAAAGCATCTTGGGCGTGGCGCCGTCCGGCTCGCTGAGCCAGTACGACTTGGGATCCTTATCGATCGCCATCAGCGGCGTGTGCTCGATCGAGGTGTCGCTGGAGAGCGCACCGGCGGGCAAATCGCCCGTATGGGCCGTCGCCTCGAAAATGCCCGTGTGCGGACCGGTCTCGGTTAGCTTCACCTGCACCTGGTCGCCGCTTGTGGCGACGAGCTTGACCGTCACTTGGTCGGCTTCATCGGTCATGTCGCGGTCCGGGTCTTGGACGCGGACATAGATCAAGTTGCCCGGCTTCACCTGATTCTTCGGACGTTCTTCGGCGGCGCGGGTGCGCTGATTTTCGCGCTCGCGGGCCTCACGCTCCAAACGCTCGCTGAAGGTTTCTTCCTTGTCGTCGACGATCTTCGCACTGGCCACTTCAAACTTGGCATCCGAGGCCACGCGAATTTCGGTGTCGGACAACGGGACCGACTTGAACTCAGCCTTGAACTCTTCCGGATAGTCCACACGGATCGAGTCGCGACCGGTCAATTGCAACACCTTGTCATTCTTGGACACCTTGCCCAAGCGAGTTTCCAAATCGGCGCGGAACAAGCCCTTGCCAGCGCCACCGCTGTACAAGTAGATAATCTCTTCATCGCCACCTGGAGTGGTTGTGACTTTGACCGGAATGCGGGCATGACCACGGCTGATCCCCAGGTCGCTGTCCTGAACGACGATCGCGACCGGCATGCCCGGGGCGTGCCAACGCTGGCTGGTGCGACCCAAGCGGCCGACCGTACGGAGCAATTCGAGCTGATCCATGTAACGTTGCTCGGCCCCGTACACTTCGGCGAGGTTGAACAACGCTTGGTTGGCCAGTTCGATGCTCGGCACGCGATCGAGCACGTTCTTGAAAATTTCGCGGGCTTCGTCACGATCGCCACGTCGATTGGCGAGCACGCCCCGCAAAAACTCGGCGCGGATAACGACGTCGCGGTCTTTGCTGTTGACCAGTTTGTCAAACACCAGTTCGGCTTGGTCGTAGACCTTTTGCGACATGTACGCTTCGCCGATGCCGAACTCGGCTTCGATCGCTTGCGGTGTCTTGCCGTAACGGTTTACGACGGTCTGGAACTCACTGCGAGCCACATCGTAACGCTGGCTCTTGAAGAAGTTCTTGGCAAGCAGCAGTTGGATGCTGGCCTTGGTGTTGTCTTCAATGTCTTTGGCTTCGCTGTTCTTGATCAACCAGCTGCGGAGAATGTCTTCGGCGCGGTCGTGGTTCTCGTCGCCACCGGCCGCGATGTGGTTGTCGCAGACGAACAATACGAGGTCGACCGGCATTTGATCGCGGTTCTCGTCGAACAGCTTGCGATTGGCGCTGTAAGTGTCGAATGCGAGACGCTCGTCACCCAATCGCAGATAGAGCGCGGCTTGCAAGAGTGGAGCAATCGGACTGGACTCGTCGATCGAGAGTCCTGCCGCGCCCATGCGAGCGTAGCTTTGACCCACGATATCGCGGCCCGTCTGCTTGCGCTTGACATCCGCATTCGGAATGTTGGCGAGCATGCCCGTGACAAGCGTCGCGGCGGCCGAGTAATCCTTGCGGATCATCGCGGCTTGGGCGTAGGCCATGAGCACATCCCAGTCGTAGGCATCGTTGCCGACAAACGTGGTCGTGGCTTGATAGTTGAGAATACGCTGGAGCGGCTTGAGTTGCTCGCTCGGGGTGACTTCGAGCAGCGCCAACTGGGCCGCGGCACGCGAGCGTTGCAGCCGCATGTCGTTGGCCAGCGTATAAACCTTTTTCTTCGTGGCATCATCGATCATGGCGTTGGTGCGCACGCCATCCATCCACTGTTGCAGCGTCAGGTCGTCGAGCCCCCACGGAGCATTGCCCCGCTCATCCTGCAACTTGCGGCTCTCGCGGAGCACCTTCTCGGCGCCGGGCAGATCGGCAAACTTATTCGGCTCGGGGGACTTGAGCAATTCCTGTGCCAGCCACCAGGCGTACTGACCGTGATAGTCGAGCTTCTTAGCGAGCAAATCCTTGAGAAAAGGTTGCTTCTGTTCGGGCGGCAACTTGGCGAGCAAACTCTCGGCACAGGTGCGCGCCTCGTAGCTATTGGGCAGCACCTCGATGCACTTCTTCCAGTGCGCGATCGCCTCGTTGGTCATCCCTTGGAGGTAGAGCACACCGCCCAGATACGAGGCGTTGCCCGGCTCGAAGCCGTACTTTTGCATCGCGGCGGTGATCCATGTCCACGCCGACTTGGCCAGCGCGGGATCCTTGGCCTTGTCGGCCGCCCATAGCAGGCGACGATAAATGTCCGAATTGTTCCCGGGAGCTTCCAGCTTGAGCAGCGTCAGTGCGGCTTCCTTGCCCAACTCGGGAGTGCCAAGGTCGGTGCAAACTTCCAAGTACGATTGCGCGAGCGGATAGTCTTTCGGAAAGCGTTTGGCGACGCGGCCGTAGTACTCGATCGCGCGGGCTCGTGACTCGGCAGGGCCAACATAACGCACCCCTTCAGCCAAGCTCACCAACAGCAGCCGCGCCTGGATGTCACTCAGCTTCTCGTAAAAGCCAGGCGAGACGAGTTTCGCTCGCGACTCAAGCGCGTTTTTGGCGTTGGTCGATTCGGTATCGACCCACAGGGCCAGCGTCGCCGACTTGTCCGCCGCATCGACTTGATCGCGAACGTACGTGGCACGGTCTTTAAGGTCTTTGTTGGTTTTGACCTGCTGGAACCAAGCTTTCGGATACGCTCGCAAGAAAGACAAGTGCCCTTGAGCCTCGCGCACTTGCAGGACCAACTTCACGTCGTTTTGAAACGCCTGATCGTTTTCCGGATTACCCCAGAGCCAGCCGATCACATCGGTGGTCCAGGTATTGAAATGAATGGATTGAGCAATCAACTCGCGAGCGGCCTTGCGGGCCTTGTCGAGATCCTTGACCCGATCGCGGTACAAATTCAACGCCAACACGTATCGCGCACCAACCGCATTCGTCGGATTCTTGGCGATCGCGGCAAGCAGGAGCTTTTCGGTCTCGGGATACGCCTCGGGCTTATCGGCATACTCCTGCACGAACAACGCAGCCGTGCTCAAGTCGTTGGGCAACTCGGGCACCAACTCACGCAAGATCGCGACGGCCCGATCTTTGTTCTTGGCTCGCAAGTACGCGGCGGGCAATAAAGCCTTGTAGGCAAAACGATCTTCGCGGGTCGGATACTTTTGGAAGTACTCGTCGACTAGCGGCTGCATCAAATCGGGTAGTGCGTTGGCCGCGTTGAGTTCGCCGATCTGCCGCACGAGCAAATCGCGCGTTGGGTATACGGCGCGCACTTTTTTGATGTTCTCGACCGCATTCATGCGCTGGCCGAGGTTCGCGTCGTTTTGCGCCAACAGCGAGTACAATGCCGTTCGCTGTTCGACGCTCATCGGAGCATTCTTCTTGATCAACTTCAGACCGGCGGCATTGCTCTTGGCCCACTCGCTAAAGCGATGGTAAATACCGACCGCTTGCAGTCCAAATCGAGTCGACAACTCACCGGCGGGGAGCTTGTCGACCGCAGCCTCGGCGATCGTGGCCGCCGCAAGCCCAGCTGGCTTCGAGTTTTGACTTTCGTAGAGCACGATGGCCCGCAGGGCGGCTTGAATGCCGTCAGGCGTGTTGCCCTGACGAAGCCAAACGGCGTCGTACGCCTCGGCGGCGCGCGGCCGATCATCGAGCTGGTCGAGCGCGCTCGCCAACCGGATTTCAACGGCGGTGCAAGCAGCCGGGTCGTTCGCGTAACGCTGCAAAAACTGCCGCGCGGTGGTCACGATCTCCTTGTTGCGCGAGGTCGCTTGTAGACCGTCAAGTAACTTGAGCATCATCGCCTTGTGCTGCGGATGGGTCAGGTGCGTCGTGCTAAACGACTGACCGACCCGAATCAAACCGAACACGCGTCCTTCTTGCTCGTAGAGATTGGCCAGCTTGACCATCGTCTCGGCGGCTTCGGGAGACGAGTCGCGCAGCTTGGAGAGCTCCCCTTCGAGCTTCGTGACTTGGTCCTCGGTCTTCGGAGCGTTCTGAGCGAACACAACCTGAGCGAGTACGAGCGACACACAGCAGAGCGCAAACAGCTTTCGCATAGTCAAAATATCCTTCGTCGAACCGGCGACCCGCGACTGAACACAAGACCGTATCGGTCGGTCAGCGGAGCGGGCGTGTGGAGTGACCAGGGTAAAGGTTGAGGAAAATTTGCACAGACTAGAAACCCGCTTTAGCCAACGCCTCGGTGATCTTCTTCGCATCCGTCGCGAGCGGGCTCTCGGGGAACTCGGCGATCAACTGATCGAATTGACGACGGGCCTCGGCCTTACGTTCCATGCGGTACAAGCAGCGACCGTAGTTGAACAAAATTACGTCCAAGAACTTGGCGTCCGGATGCTCGCTCAACACGGTCTCGAAAATATCAACCGCGCGGGCGTAATCCTTCTGCTGATAGTAATAGTTGGCCATCTTGGCCACGGCTTCGCCCACTCGACCGCTGTCGGGGAACAAGTCGAACACCTTCTTGTATTCCTGGAACGAGCGATCGAACAGCGGACCGGCGCCGGCACCGGTGCCCGTCTCGGAAGCTTTGCGAGCCATGTCTTCATAGCACTCGGCAATGCCGAACTGAGCTTCACCACGGAGCTGGCTGTTGGGCATGTTCACCAATTGATTGAACAGACCGACGGCCCGTTGCATGTTGCCTTGCTTGCGGACTACGTTGGCCATCTGCAACAACGCATCATCAACAAAGCCGCTGTTGGGGAACTCGCGTTGCAACCGCTGGCACATGGCCGCAGCCAACTCGAGCTTGTCCATCTCATAGTAAATCTGCCACAACTGCACGTAGGTGTCTTCAAGCAGTCGGCCGCCCAACTTGCGGGCGTCGAGCATAATCTCTTCGCTCACCCCCAACGCTTGTTGATACTTTTCCGTGGCGTTCTTCTTGAGACCGAACTCTTTGTATCGGTTACCAATGTTGGTGAGCGCGCTAGCTGTCTTAAGCTGAGTCTGGATCCGCAACTCTTGGTCGCTGATCTGAGCCCGGGTCACACGCACGTCACCCAAGTTGCCTTCGATCACCTTGGCTTGAGCAAGCACCACGCGGGTATTCTCACCAATGTTACGCTCGTCATTGTAAGTCACTTGGAGCACATCGCCCGGCTGCGCCTGGAGGATGTTGTCGCCATCGATGATCTGCTCCGTCTTGGCCAATTGCACCGAGGTCCGGAAGAGGCCCGAGTGAATCGAGCCGTCATCGACCACCGCCGTCGACTTGGCGTCGGTCGGGTTGGCTGACTTCGGCTCGGGCGTACCGTTGGGAGTGGGTTCGGGACTGGCCGGCTTATTTTCCGACGCGGGCTCCCCGTCGTTTTCAGCCTTGGGGAGCAGAGGCAAGCTGCGGGCCACCTTCACTTCGGTGAACTTGAGCGCCACTCGGTCGACACGCTTGAGCGTTTCGATCTTGGGCTTCTCGCCATCGAGTGTCGGACCGGCCTTGAGGGCATCGGCTTCGAGTTCCTCGGTCGACTTCTCGCGCAGAATGTCGACAAAGGCGTCGATCGTATCCGCGCCGTCGGTACGATCGTGGTCTGCGTCGGTGATTTGCAAATTCGCCGGCTTGTCGAGCACGACGCCGTGCAATGTTTCGCTGAAGGCGCCGTCGGTGATCTGCACAATGGCGTTACCCACGACCGGAACCTGCTTGCCAACCTGACGATTGAACTGGCGATCGCCGGTGTGCTCGTCGATATAACTGATTTTGACTTCGTCGCCCCCCTGGACTTCAAGTCGACCATTGCCGAGCTGCGGCTTGCCGAGCGTCGTGAGAATCGAGCCCAGTACAACGCGCACATTGCGGCCGACCGAGAAGCACTCGATGACTTCTTTGTCCCCCTTCGAGGTCACACACTCGACCTTGACGGATCGCCCGGCTTCGAGTGCGGCCAAGTCGGCATCATCGACCTTAAGAAACAATCGCTTGCCGGCCTCAACTTTTTCAAGCTGACCTGTCGAACCCGAGAGGGTCGTGCCAACCTTTTCGAGCGCGTCGATCGCGCGGCTGTAGTGGCCGAGTTGGAAATGCCCGAGACCGATGTAGTAATAAGCCTGGTTAACCTGCGGCGAAACGGGGAACTTTTCGATCACATCACGCATGACCGTGAAGCACTTGCCGTAGTTGCGGGCTTCGTAGAAGCACATGCCCAGCTTGAGTGTGGCTTCGGCCCGTTGCTCTTCGTCGCTGTTTTGCTCGCCCGCGGCGGCCTCGAAGTGAATGCGTGCACGATCGAACGCGCGGTCGCGCGTGAGCAAGAAATTGCCCAGCCGCATGTGAGCGCTGAAGCGAACTTTGCTGCGCGGGTATCGTTCAATGACCGACTCCCAAACCTCGACGGCCTTGGCAAATTCGTCGGCATCGTACCGGGAGTCACCCGCTTCGAGCAGCTTGGCAGCCGCGCGATCTTCGACGATCGAGCCACGAACGCCGCTGGCGGCGTCTTCCTTTTCTTTGGCTTTCGGAGCCTGAGCGGCCAACGGCAATGAACAAGCCAACAGCGTGCACGCCAGGCACGCGACAATTGTCAACGATTTACGCATGTCGATAGTTCCCTATGGCCGGGAGAGGGCCCAAGAATCAAAAAAGTCGCTAGACTTTCACAGTAATTGCCATCCAACGTAAGCTCAAGCAAATAGCTGCGACAATTCGCCGCGAGATTGCTCGGGCAGAGCGATACCGAATCGCTTACACGCCAGAAAGATAAATACACTTACCGGCGCCGTCATGAGGCCGGCAAGAATCCGTCATTTCTACTCACGTGGCGACCGCCATGTCGCTCACGCCGGATATCAAACCCCCCGAATCGGCAAACAGGCGGGACCGATCGGGCAGACTCCGTACAAAATCCACGGTCCGCGCCGAAGCGCGGACCGTGGGAAGTATTACCGTCAGGACAAGGTCAGTAACCTTCGCTCAAACTAAGCGAACAGTTCCTTGACCGGTGTCCCATTGTCGACCAACTTGAGCGGCCGTTGCAGCGGGGTCGGCACTTCCTTGTTATGGTCGATACCGAGCGCCTGGCAAACGGTCGCATGGATGTCGGGCACTTGGACCGGACGATCCTTGGGCTTGTAACCGTCTTCGTCCGAAGAGCCGATGACCTGACCACCCTTGATACCGCCACCAGCGATCAAGCAGCTGAACACCGATGCGTGGTGATCACGACCAGCATCCTTGTTGATCTTCGGCGTGCGGCCGAACTCGCTGAGCGTGATGATCAAGGTCTTCTCAAGCATACCGGTGCTCGCCAAGTCGGCGATCAACGATGCTAAGGCCGGATCCATCACTTCGCCGTGAGCTTCCATCGCCGGGAAGGCGTTTTGGTGCACGTCGAAGCCACCACGATTAACCTGAACGAAGCGTACACCTTGCTCGACCAAACGCTTGGCCAACAAACAGCTGCGGCCAAACTCAGTGCGGCCGTAGCGATCACGCGTCGCATCGTCGACCTTGTCCAGCTCGAATGCCTCCAAGGCCGGGCTCTGCATCAGACGAACCGCGTCTTTGGTCGCCGTGCTGGTCGCGGCAAACTGATCGCTCGGAGCTTGCGTGGCAAACTTCGAGTTGATCCGCTCGAGCGCTTCGAGGCGCTTCATGCCGCGGAGCTGGGCAATCCCTTCCGGGAAGGCCAGATACGGATCCTTTTCGCCAGGACGACCGACAAAGAACGCCTCACAGCGCTGGCCCAAGTAGCCCGCACGGGTGCCATTGCCGCTGACCGACACAAACGCCGGCAGATCACCCTTCTGCTGCAATTCGCTGACCACAATGTTTCCCAAGCCCGGGTGAGTCAGGTTCGGGAACGTGTTGTAGCTGGTTTGCAGTTGGTATGTGCCTCGACCGTGATCGCCGTTGGTGCCGGCAATCGATCGGATGATCGAGAAATTGTGCATCTGCTTGGCCAATTGCGGCAGGATCTGCGAGATCTGAATGCCGGCGACCGAGGTGCTGATCGGCTCGAAGTCACCCTGAGTCGGGCGGCCCGGCTTGGGATCGAACGTGTCGATGTGGCTCATGCCACCACCGTTCCAGAACATAATGACATGCTCGGCCGTTTGCTTGCCGTTTGTGCCAGCAAAGGCCATCAAGTTACGAACGCTCATTCCAAGGAACGTACCAGCGCTTGCACCGAGCATAGTGCGGCGACTGAGGCGATATCCCAAGCAACCAGATGACATGAAGAACTCCTTCGTAGTGACTAGTAAAATTGGTCGCCGGTGTCGTCGCAGCCGGCCGTGCAAAAAATGAAACCTGTACTCAAACAGCTCATGGAACCAACCCAACGAGGTCGGTCGCTTTACGGAATGAAACGGAACTCGTGACTATTGAACAACACCCAACGCAGGTCGGCCATGCCATCAACCTCGCTGGCCGCTTCCTTAATTACCGCTTGAGCGTCGACCAACTCATCAGTCGACGGCTCGCGGGTCAAAATTTCACGGTAAGCCATCTTAACCGCAGCCACCAAGTCAGCCTTCTTGCCAACCAACAGCGGATAAATGGGCTCCAACTTACCAACACGCGACGCTTCGTGAGTAACCTTCCCGTTGAGCATCATCAAAGCCTGACGCATCGACGGGCTGTGATCGCGGTGATCTCCGAGCAGATCGCGGGCGGGCTGACCAAACACGCGTAGGAAGTGCGCCGGGGGAGCCGGCGACGGCATCCGCATCGCACTGTTGTACTTCGGATTGTCGTCCACGACCTTCTCGACCACCTTGTCGACAAACTTGCGACGAGTGGCACGGTCCATCATCATGCGCTGAGCTTCGAGTTCTTCGTTCGAGACCTTCATCAATTCAACTTGCGGCTCGTCCTTCTTGGCCATGGCCAAGACTTGCTTGAAGTCGACCTCAATCGCCGACTCCAGGTCATACGACCCGCCACCCGACGCGCCACCAGCCGAGGCCATCATCGCGCCCCCCATAGCGGCTCCACCTTGCTGATTGAGCGCTTGAATAACTGACTTCGTCGTCTTAGCGGCATTGCCGTCGAGATCGACCGGCACTTGAACAATCTCACGAACGGTCTTCAGGTTTTCACCCGAGGCATGCTTCGGGGTGAACAAGTGACCGGCAAGCACCACACTGTCGAACATGCTCTCAGCGAGCATCCGGCGAACTGGAGCAACGGTAAACGCGTTCTCTGCCGCCTTGCGACGCTGATCGTCCAATTGATAGACATGGGCACGCTGATAAGCGTCCGATGCCACGACAATCTTGATAATGCTTCGCAGATCGTAACCACCTGCCACGAATTCGTCGGCCAAGTAGTCTAGGGTCTTCACATGACTCGGGGCGTTATTCTCACTGAAATCGTCAACCGGCTCGACAAAACCACGTCCGAGCAAATTAGCCCAAACGCGATTCACAAACGCCCGACTAAAGTAACGATTACGCGGATTGGTCACCAAATCGGCCAACCGCGAGCGCAAATCGCTCATCTTATACAGATCCTGCTCGACTCGCAGAGCACGAGCTTCGCTGACAGCCTGATTCGCCACATCGAGCGGGTCCTTGGCGTCCTTCTTCTTCCCCTTCTCGACCGCACCCAACAACGAGTCGAGCGAACTCGACTTCTCAGCCTGCTGCCGAGCCAACAACTCCTGCTGCTCGCGACGCAAACTGACCAAGCGATTCACGTGCTTGAGTGAAGGCGAATCTTCTTCGAGTTGAAATGGGAACGCCGGAGCCATGGCCTTCCGCTCCGATTCAGGAGCCGTCCCTTCGGGAGGCCACTTAATCGTCGAATTCTGATTCTCAATAATATAGATCGCCTTGGTCAACTCACTCTCACGACGAGCAGTTTTGCCAAAGAACGACGCCATGCCGTAGAACTCTTCACGCTTCCACACATCGAACGGATGGTCGTGACACTGAGCACAGGCGATTCGCACCCCCATGAAAACTTGCGAGGTCGTCGCGGTGAGCGCCATCGCATCGGCACCATCACCCAACACATAACCTGCCTCGGGGATCTTGCCGGCCTTGCCGGTCGCCACAATCAACTGACGGCAAAGAATATCGTAAGGCAATCCGTCCTGAACTGACTTGTGGACCCAGGCCAACAACGCCGAACCGCCGTCCGCATTGGCACGAATTCGCAGCAAGTCGGCCATGAAGACCGTCCAGCGATCGCCAAACTCTTCCTTCTTGAGCAAACCCTCGACGACGAGCTTGCGACGCTCACCCTTGGGCAGCGATTCGTAGGCTTGAATTTCTTCCAACGTCGGAATGCGACCAATCAAGTCGAGCGACACGCGACGCAGATACGCCAAGTCGTCGATCAGCGGCGCCGTATCGACTTTCCGCTCAGCATTCTCTTGGGAGAGAAATTGATCCAGTTCCGTTGCCCCCTGCGATACACCAACCGTCGTGACGGTCAATGCGCAGACGAGCAACCCAAAGCAGCGGGCCAATTTTGAACCAACGTGTGACACGTCTGGAACTCCTGAGTGTTTTCTACGGCAGGAAAAATTTAACGGTGGGCAAATGCGCAACGCTATATTGATCGATTTAACTGGCTTTGTAAATAAGTACTTGAGCATTTTCAGCGGCACGCGAGTCGATCATCCGGCAGGGCACCGACAAGCGGCAAGCCACTATTCGCTCATCGCCAATAAATTGACCTTGACTCCGTTTTCGTTACGCCCTGCTACCCAATTCAGGGGCAAAAACCTAAAATAGTCGTAAATTATGCTAGCAGTGCTAGTTATATCGACCTTCACCAGTGCATCACCTGCCCGCCATCCACGTTCATCGTCTGACCCGTGATATTCCTGGCTCGATCGGAGGCCAAAAACACAGCCAAGGCAGCCACCTCTTCAGGGGTCTGCCAGCGACCCAATGGCGATACCCGGCGGACCTTATCTCCTGCCCAATCGTCGTAGGACTGTCGTTGGTCTGGGGGCTGCTGCTGATTCCAAGCTTCCCAGACCGATCGGTTCAGAGCAGTCTGGATCATGCCCGGGCAAATCGTGTTCACGCGGACTTGGTGCGGCGCGAGGTCCTTAGCCGCGCATTGAGAAAAGTTAATGAGGCCCGCCTTGGCCGCGCTGTAAGGTGGGTCGGTTTGCGACCCGATCTGCCCCGCGACCGAGGAGATAAACAGCAGCGTCCCGCGCCGCGCCTCGACCATCGGCTTCACAAACGCTTGGGCCGTGATGACGGCACCGGTCAAATTAACGGCGAGCACGCGCGGCCAGTCGTCCGAAGGGACATTCCAAAACGGAAAGCCAAACTTGCCCGACCCGACTCCGGCGGCATACACCAGATGCTCGCAACGACCGTACTGCGCCGCGACGGTTGCCGCCGCGCGCTCGATGGCCTCACGATCGGTCACGTCGGCCACGAGCCCCAACGCCTTCCCCGGGAGTTCTTGTGCCGCCGCCTCGACACGTGCATTGCGATCGACGAGCACAACGCGAGCCCCTTCCGCGGCAAACTCCCGACCAATCGCCAAACCAATGCCTTGCGCTCCGCCGACGATCACCGCAATGTTGTGATTTAAGTTGAGTTGCATGGGGGAGAGTTTTCGGTTTTCAGTTAACAGTTTTCGGTTGATCCGTGTTCCGCAGTTAGCCGGGACGCGGAGCGAGTCGACGTGACATGGTCCACCGATGTGCCATCGACACGCGCTCTGCTGCGCGCCAGCGGCTAACGATCATACAAATAAACCGAGAACAGAAAACTGAAAACTCATTTCCGATCGTGTTTCGCGAACCAGTCGAGCACGCGGCGATAAATATCCTCCTGATGCGGCAACTGCACGATGCCATGACGCTCGTTGTGGTAGATCACCATCTCGGTCTCGACGCCGGCGGTCTTGAGCGCGCGGTGATACATGATCCCCATCGGCAGTGGACAGCGGCGATCATGATCGGCGTGCAGAATCAGTGTCGGCGTCTTAACTTGATGGGCATAGGTGAGAGGGCTGTGCTTGCGCATCAAGTCGGGCACTTCCCACGGTTGACCGCCGAACTCCCAATGGGTCCAACTCTGAATATCACTCAGTCCCCACATGGCGTTGAGGTCGGTCACGGCATTTTGCGGTGCGGCGGCACGAAACTGCTGCGTCTGACCGATCAGCCAGCTGGTCATAAAGCCGCCATAGCTCGTGCCGTGTACGAATTGTCGATCACGATCGACGATCCCTTCGCGGATGAGGTGCTCGATGCCGGTGAGAATATCGTGCATGTCGCCGCCGCCCAGATCACGTCGATCGGCATCGAGTAACGCCCGGCCGTAGCCGGTCGAGCCGCGAAAATTGGGCTGAAACACGGCATAACCGTGCGCGGCGAAAATGTGCGTCGTGAAGTTAAAGCCCGGCGTGGATCGACCGTGCGGCCCGCCGTGCGGATGCACGAGCAGCTTGTACGGCTTCTGGGCCACGCTCGCCGGCGGGATCGTCAACACGCCGTCGATTTCCAAACCGTCGCGGCTCTTCCAGCGAACGATCTGATCCTCGGCCAACACACGCTCGCTCAAAAACGTATGGCTCGGCACACTCAACGCCTTACGCGCCGCAAGACGCCGTTGATCGACCTCGTGCGGCTCGGTGCGAAGTTGACCGTCGCCCGAATCCAGATCGACGATCTGCCGCCGCCCTTCGATCCCCGCGAACGTATTGGTAAGCACATATCGCGAGTCGAGCCACGTCTCGTCGGGCAGAGGAAACGTTGGCGAGCCATGCGGCGGCGGGCTGCTCGCTGAGCTGTGATGATCGTGCAGCACGCGGGGAGTTGCGATGCCGCCTTTCCACTCGATCACGGCCAGATTGTAAACGTCCGCGTGAGGGCCCTTGCGCGGCACACTGAGATAGGCGAGCTTTTGGCCGTCAGGAGACCAACGGGGCGACACATCCGGTCCCGGGTTCGTCGTGAGTTGCCGGCTCTCGCCCGAGGCGACGTCGAGCTGCCAGAGATCGAAATTCTTGTTGATGCTGAACCGCACGCTCTCGCGATCGGTCGTGCGATTCGCGTGAACGACGAGGCTCTTGCCATCGGGCGACCACTGCGGGTCACCGTACCACGCGTCATCTTGAGTCAGCCGTTGCACTCGCCAAGCGGCTTGCGTGGTCGGCTGGTCGAGCAAGTCGGCAATCCAAATTTGTGCGGCCGTGCAGCCCTCGTAACCCTCGCCCTGATCTTCACGAACGACCGTGATGTCGCGGGCAATTTCTTCGGCACTGCGCGGATTCTTCCCGTCGTCGGCAACAAACGCCAGTCGCTTGCCATCGGGCGAGAAACTGAGCCGCCCGTAAAAAGGGTCGGTCAGCACGCGACCATACGTTCGATCCGCGCCCAGCAGCGGAATGGCCCGGCCGCCGTCGATCGAGATCAGCCACACGTCGCCGACGGGCTCGGTCCACACGGGCACCGCGGCATACGGCAGCGTGTGATCGGCCCGTGGTCGGGTCGACACGAACGCCACCCAACGACCGTTGGGCGAAATGACCGGCTTGCGACCGTCGGGCTCGCCCACCTCGAGGGGCCGACGCTCATTCGTCGCCGCATCGACGCGCCACAGGGCGTTGAGCTTCCAGCGCGTGTGTCGCACCGACCAGTCGCGTACGTAAACCGCCTGTTGCAAGTTGGGGGCGACCGTGAGATCCGTCGCACTGTCGAGTCGGTACAGGTCGTCGATCTGCAGCGGTATTTTTTCGGCCGCGATCGAAACGGTTGTCCACAGCAAGACCACAATCAGACAAATTCGTCCAAGCATCGGCTGATCTCGCTCGCAAAAAAAGTGAATTAGCCGCTGTCGCGTCGCGGCTAACAAAAAATGTGATCGACGATCGTCGCCCTGTAAAAACTTTACAACGCGCTGATCTTCGGCAACTCGTAGGGCTTACGGTACTCGGCACGGGTCAGGTACTGATTCGCGTCGTTGTCGCCGGTAAAGGTGTACGTGTCGGGATCGAAACGCAAGGTGCGACCGGCACGCCAGGCGCAGTTGCCTATGTGGCACAACGCGCTCGACGGATGCCCGACGGTTTCCAAGTCGGCGTTGGGACGTTTGCGCGAACGCATACAGTCGAGGAAATTCTGCGCGTGGGCCACGTCGTTCGTGTAGGTCCCCGTCTCTTCGAGGACTTGCTTCCCCTTGGGATCAAACACACGAAACCGCTTGTTGCCCATGACCAGATAGCCCTGATCGCCGTAGACGGCCGCCCCTTCCTCTTCTCCCTCGAAGTGATACGCGCTCCAGATGCGCATTTCGTAGCACATTAACTGTCCGCCAGGGAAATCGTAATTCACTTGCAGCGTGTCGGGCCACTCCTGGGCATCGTCAAAATAGTACTTGCCTCCGCCGGCCGACACGCGCGATGGCCAGCCGATCGCCTTGCCGCCAGCGGCCTGCACGGCCGTGTCGAGCGCCCAGCGAGCGACGTCCAACCGATGCACGCCGTCGTTCCCCAGGTCGCCTGTGCCGTAGTCAAAGAACCAGCGCCAGTTGCCATGAAACCGCAGGGGATTAAACGCCCGCTTGGGAGCCGAACCGAGCCACATATCGTAGTCGACCGTCTCAGGCGCCTCGGTATCGGCCGGTCGTCCGAGCGACTTTTGCCGCGAGCTCTCCCAAGCCCGGGCGAAGGCGACTTTGCCGAGGTTCCCCTGCCGCAGGAACTCGATCGCCTTGAGAAAGTGCGATCCGCTGCGTGATTGGGTCCCCATCTGCACGATGCGTTCGTACTTTTTGGCCGCCGCGACCATCGTGCGCCCTTCGATCATGTTGTGACCGTCGGGCTTTTCGGTGTACACGTCTTTACCTGCCTGGCAGGCCCAAATCGTCGGCAGAGCGTGCCAGTGATCGGGCGTGCCGAGCACCACCGCGTCGACGTTCTTGTCGTCGAGCGACTTACGCACATCCTTGTGCCCTTCGACCTTTTTTCCCAACTTGCTGGTCATCTGTTCGACACGTTGCGTGAGCACCGCCGAGTCGATATCGCAGATGTATCGCAGTTCAACCGTGGGAAGCGCGGCGAACGTGGTCATGACGCTATTACCACGACCGCGAACACCGACCATCGAAATCACGATCCGATCGTTGACCAGATTGTTCGACTCGGCCCGCGGTAACGTCAAATGACTGGCGGCGATCAGCCCACCGGTCTGCATTAAAAATGTCCGGCGATTCATGGCGGCACCTGTAGTTAATGATGAAATGGGGAAGGAACCGAGGAAAGTGATGGAACCACGGATGAACACAGACAGATGAAGGAGTGGAGGAGCAGAGGGGTACCGCTCACGCGACAGCGAACTCTCCTCGACTCCTCCACCCCTTTACTCCTCCACTCTAGTCTCTAGTCTCCGGTCTCTTCCCTCGGTGAATTATTTACCCGTCACGACCTGCACCTGAGCGGTCGAACCGGCGACGTCGCGGACCTCGACCCTGAGGGTGTCATTGCGCTCGTTGCGGTTAATAGCCCAGGTGAGACGGTGTCGGCCGACGCTCAAATCGAGTTCGATCGAGTTGGCGAGTTCGATCGGCTGACCGTCGACCCATAAAGATAAACCCTCGGGCGAGTTGAGAGCTAGCGCAAACTTGCCGCTCGATAGAATCTGTAACTCGCAGCGCACGACACTGATCTTGGGGAGCGTCACGTAGCCCATCCATTTTTGCTCCATCGAGGGTAACTCGCCGAGCGGCAATTCACCCGCCACAGTGCTGTATCGAGGCGACCACGTGAACGCCGCATGGTCTTGAGTGGCCGAGCCGATGCGATCGCGGCGCAGGCGCTCGCTGGCCTCTTTGGTCGCTTCGAGCGCTTGCCAGCGCCGCACCACACGATCGCGGCCGACCGTGTAGTTACCGCCGACTTTGCCCAACTCGCTCAAAAAGCGGACCACGTCAATCAATTCGCCGCGCGTCAGGTTGTCGACCAACCCGACCGGCATGAGCGATTGGCCTGGCGCTTGCTCTTCGATCGATTTGAGAGGGACGATCACTTCCAGATCTTCGGCGTTACGAAGGATCAAGTCGCGATCGGTCTGACGCACTTTGACGCCCGTCAACAGTCGGCCGTCGGTCGTTTGCACGACCACACTATGGTAATTTTCTTTGATCTTCTTGCTCGGTTCGAGCATCGATTCGACGAGATAGTCGACCTGCGCGCTGCCGCCGAGGCTGGTCAAGTCCGGCCCCACCTGTCCACCGGCTCCGCCGATGGCATGGCACTTGAAGCAGACATTGTCGGCGCGGCGGAACACCTGCTCGCCGCGCGCCGCATCGCCACGCTCCTTGATAGCCGCGACGAGTTGCGTCATCTGCTCGGGCGTGAGTGCCAAAGGCTGACCGCTGATGCCGCCCGCCTTGCGGAGCGCGGCGATCAAATCCGGAAGCGGCTTAGCGCTGCTGTTCGCGGTACGGATTGCCCGTTTGGCAAAATCGGTCGGCAACTTGGCACTCGCCAACTCGGCGACGAGCTTGGCCGGGGCATCTTTCCGTTCAAGAAACTTTTCGATAACTGGCGAGACATCTGTCGTGCCGAGTTGTTCGGCGACGGCGACCAAGGTCTGAGCAGCTCGTTGAGGATCCAGCTCGACCAACGCGGCCAAGGCTTGCACCTGCACTATCGTATCCGAGTCGTTTGCCGCTAATTTTTGTATCGCCTCGTTCACAGACGAAGAGCGCAACTGCGACAAGGCAGCAATTGCTGCTGATCGTAATTCGCGCGAAACACTCGTCGACTGCGCAAGGGTTATGGTCGACGTAGCGGCTTCTTCCAATCGCCACACACGTGCCAACCTTAAGGCTGCGCCCGCGAGTTGTTCATGTGACGCAGGAATCAAATCGATCACCCCTTTTAAATCACCTGCAGGGCGAGTTCGTCGCGCCGCCAGAGACTCTCCCAACGCATCGAGCACACGCGCCGTCCCCTCTGCATCTTGCTCGCGATATTTGAGCACCGCAGTTAAATAAGTTGCCAACAATTCAGGCGATGCCGAGTTGCCCATAATTCGCGCCAGAGCTTGCAACGCTTCAAGCGAGACCTGTCGCTGCGAGATGAGCAATCCGGCTGCTTGGGCCGCTTCGGCTCCATCGACCACCCCCAGGGCATAGGCCATGTGCGAGACATTCTCTTGCTGTGAGAGGGTCGGCAACCATAGCTCTTTGTTCTCGCGTAGCAGCGACCACAAAGCGAAGTCGAGACTTTCATCCCGTGGTTGATCGAGGACCTGCAGCGCCGCTTTGAGTCCGGTGAGCGACGGTGAGCGGCGGATGGCATGCAACGCCGACAACCGAACCCGCGGATGTTTGTCCTGCACGGCCACGAGCGCCGCTTGTTCATCGAGCCGCACCGTGGCGGCACGCAACCGTGGCTCGTCGGCCTTCTGCAAGACGGCCAGTTGTGCGGAGGCAAGACCCGTTGCCGACTCGACTGCCCAGGCCTGTTCGAGCGTATCAAGGTCGGCGTTCGCGAACGGGGCGTTGCCGAGCCGCTCGACGATCGCATCACGATGCTGTTCTTGCAACACCCGCTTGGCCTGCTGACGAGTCCATTGCTCCGGAGCCTTCAGTGCTTCCAGCAACGTGTCGACGCTCGCTCCCACGAGCTGCGGCCGCTTAACGAGCGGGCGGTCCTTGCGACTCACACGCCAAATGCGGCCGTGCGTATGATCGCGCCGCGGATCGCGAAAGTCGACCTCGCCGTGCTGAATGATCGGGTTGTACCAATCGGCAATGTAGATCGCGCCGTCGGGGCCCATCTTCACATCGATCGGACGAAACGCCACGTGCGAACTTTTGATCAGCTCGGGCATTTCGCGCGCCGTGTAACTGCTCCCGGCCTCAGAGAGCTTGAAGCGACACACGCGATGGCCGCGAAAGTCGTGCGTGATGCAATCGCCTTGCCAGTCGTCGGGCAGATGCCGGCCGCTGACAATCTCGAGCCCGCAGAATTTCGGGCTGCCAGGGTTCATGCCATGCAACACGCGTTGCGCCCCGGGCGAGGTCGGAAAGACCGCCCCAGGAAAGATGTAATTGATCCCCTCACCGCCGGCACCATCGGTGGCGAACAGTTGCCCCCAGCGGTCGAAATGGAAGCCCCAGGGATTAATGAGCCCCTTGGCGAGCACGTCCAACTGCATCGTCTCAGGCCGAAAGCGCCAGATGCCGCCGCCGTTGAGTCGTCGCACGCCGTGCGGTGTCTCGATATGACTGTGGATATAGATCGACTGACAGAAGTACAGGCAGCCATCGTAGCCCCAGCGGAGCGTGTGGATGATGTGGTGCGTGTCCTCGGTCCCGAAACCGCTGAGCAGCACGCGACGCTCGTCGGCTTTGCCATCGCCATCGGTGTCTTTGAGATGCAGCAGTTCGGTGCTCGCGCCGACATACGCGCCCCCGTCGCCGGGCTCGATCCCCGTGGGAATGAGCAGCCCGTCGGCAAAGACGCGCGTCTTCTCGGCGCGGCCATCGCCGTCGAGGTCTTCGAGGATGATGATCTTATCGTTGGCTTTCTGCCCCGGCATGATCTGCGGGTAGGTCTCTGAACTGGCAACCCAGAGTCGTCCCTGCGGATCGAAATTCATCTGGATCGGCTTGGCCAGCAGCGGGTCAGCCGCATACAGATTGACTTCAAAGCCGTCGGCGACTTGAAAGGTTTGCCGTTCGAGTTCCGGATCGGGAACCGGTATGTCGGTCAGATTGCGCTGCGCCCCGACAGGCACGATCAACAGCGACCAAACGAGCAGCGGAAGATATTTTTTCATGGCGTGGTCACCCGACGGATTTCAAACGTGTGAGGACGAGGCACACACAGTTCGGCGATCTTTTCTTCCTGCTCGGCGACAAGCGGATCGAACTGCGGTATCTCGACGGCATTGTTACCTTGTTCGCGCTGGCGGAACCCGAACAGATACGTGACGTTCTGCGGCCTCCAACGATGAAAATACAATTCGTTCTTCTGCACGATGGCCGTGCGCAACTGGCCGATCTGCTGCGTCTCGAATGGGTCGTCGAGCATCACGCCCTGGGCCAAATCTTCGTGCGAGAAGGCGTTCATACGCTGGCCATCAATCAGCAACTCGTACTTGCCCGACGCGAGGCCGGCGATCTTCAACTGACCGGCTCGGCCGGGATGTCGGAGCGCGGCGGTCACCGGAAGCACGTCGCTCGTGAGCCGGAACTGCTTTTTCTCGCCGGTCCACTCGATCTCGCTCACCGTGGTCCCTTTGCGATCGGCGACTTTGCCTGAGTCGTTGAACTGGACCTGCCAGCCGGACGGCGTGAATCGCAACTCGTTTTCGAGCATGCCGGCCGTGATCCAGTAACCCAACGGAGTCGGGTGCATGCCGTTGTCCGTAAGTCGAATTGGCTCGTCACTGTCGCGATGACGGCGGATCCAGCTCTCCAGATCGACCCAAAGCAGATCGCGTGAGGCCGCAATCTCATGCAGCGCGTGGTTGTAGTGCCACAGTTGCTTGTTGTACGCCTCGGGGTTGGGAAGCGGCGGGCCAAGATTCTCTTGAAAGAACGGCGCGAGCAACACGAAACGCGCCTTGGCGACGGACAGGTCCTTGAGCAACGTTTTGACTTGCGCGACGAAGTCGGCCAACTTGGCCTCGCCCGCGAACGCCTCGTTACTGCCGTACTGCATGATGATCACGGTCGGCTCAAGTGCCGTGACGTGCTTGACCAGATCCTTGTAGCCCTCGGCGGACGTAGCGAACCCGGCCCGAGACTCGCCCCAAACCGTATCGCCACTCCAAGCGAGATTGCGGAAGACGATCTTGCGTCGAGGAAAGCGACTGGTAAGCAGCAGCTCCCAGTAACCGTGCGCCTGTTCGCGTTCTATAACAGTCGAGCCAATCCAGACGACTCGGTCGCCGTCTTTCAGATCGAGTAGCTGGGCCGAGCAGACCGTCGGCACAAGTAAACCGATGGCGAGCAGCATGAACCCGCCGAGATATTTCCAGCACCACGATCGCATCACGATCACTCCACGAAAGACGGACGTCGGTAGACTCACTATCGTAGCCCGAGCCGTGACGGGTCACAACGACTGACGCGATTCTCTGTCCATCGCCAATCATGAATCCCCACGTAGCCAACTTCGGCGGCCTTGGTATCATGAAACGATGGCATCCACGACGGACGATATTGAACCTCAACTGAGAACTTTGCAGCAACTCTTCCAGTCGAGGCGTTGGAACGAGGCGACGCACCTGCTGTTGCAGGCGCTGAAAGGGCATCCCTACGACGAACGGCTCTGGAAGTTCCTCAAGCACTTTGGCCAACATTTGTTGTACGAAGGTTTTTTTCGCGAGGGGCTTCGCCTCTGGCAGACGGCCGTCGATCTGCGCCCGGACGACCCCGATACGCAAAAATATGTCGGCGACTCTTGGCTGAACTTGGGCGACTGCGAGCGCGCGCTACCGTACTACGACGAGGCCTTGCGATTGCGGCCCCAATATGCCGACGCGCTCAAAAATGTCGGCGTGGCGCACTCGCAGCGGCGCCGCTATAAGGCCTCGCGCGACGCCTACGAACTGGCCATCCAGATTCGGCCTGACTATCCCGAGGCGTATTTAGGCCTCGGCGTGCTGCACGAGGCGTTTGGCAAATACGAGGCCGCCGAACGCTGCTACGTGCAGACCTTGCGATTCAATCCGCAATTAGCATCGGCGCACAACAACCTCGGCTCGCTCCACTTGGCGCAAGGGCACCACGATCTAGCCGCGGCCGGCTTTCGCCGCGCGCTTGAGTTGAAGCCCTCGTTTATGGAGGCGCACACGAATTTGTTATTCTGCGAGCAATATCGCCACGCTTGGTCACCGGCCGAGATGCTGCAACAAGCTCGCGAATGGGACGAGCGTCACGCGCAGAAATTTTTCCCTCGCACGCCTCACTGGCCCAACGCGCGTGAGCCCGATCGAGCGTTGCGCATCGGGTTCGTCTCGGGCGATCTAGGCGAACACCCGGTCGGGTTCTTGATGCTTCCGATCCTTGAGCAACTCGACCGTACGGCCTTCGAGACGGTCTGTTACTCGACGCGGCTGACCGACGATGCGGTGCTCGTGCGACTGCGCAAGGCAGCCTGGCAGTGGCGCGACGCCCGCGCACTGGACGACCTGGCGCTGGTCGAGCAAATCCGTAACGACCGCATCGACATCCTCTTTGATCTTGCCGGACATACCTTTGGTCATCGCTTGATTGCGATGGCCTACAAGCCCGCCCCGATTCAAATCTCGTGGCTTGGCTATGTCGGCACAACCGGCATGAAGGCGATTGACTACTTGCTTACCGACGCGACCAAAGTGCCGCCGGGCTATGACTCGTACTATGCCGAGCGCGTGGTGCGATTGCCGCGAGCGGGTTGGTGCTTCCAATTGCCACGCGAGCTGCCGCCGCTCGCCGCGCCGCCACTGTTACGGCGCGGATACCCGACCTTCGGCAGCTTTAACAACCCGGCCAAGATCACCACGGAAGTGCTTGAGGTATGGAGCGAATTGTTGCGGCGTGTGCCCAACGCTCGATTGCTGCTCAAGTACCGCGGGCTCGAAGAGCGGCGCACACAACAACGACTGATCGACGGCTTCGCGCGCTGCGGCATCGACCTGAATCGGGTCGAGTTTCGCGGACACACGCCGCTGGAGAAAATGCTCGCCGAGTACGCCGAGTTGGACGTGGCACTTGACCCCTTTCCCTTCACGGGCGGCGCGACCACCATGATGGCGCTGACGATGGGCGTGCCGGTCGTCACCCTGGCGGGCGAAACCATGGCCGGCCGGCAATCGCTCGCCGTGCTCGCTGGGATGAACCACCTCGACACCGTCGCCCACTCCAGCGAACAATATCTGAGTATCGCCGCGCAGTTGGCCTCGGAGCCCAAGAGGCTCAACACCTTACGCGGCGATCTGCGCCAGCGCGTGCTCGCCTCGCCGTACTGCGACGCGCCGCAGTTCGTGCAAGACTTCGCCGCGACGATCCGACAACTGTGGCACGATTACTGTCGTCAGCCATCGTAATCACCCGAGCGACCCGTGGCCACGTCGAACTCATAGAGCGCCGGCACGAGCATCGCGGCGGTGGTAAAGCTGTAGGCGACTCCCAAGCTCAGCGCGGCCGCCAACGGGTAATTCAGCATAAAGCTGGTCAATGCGTAAAAGGTCGCAAAGGGGCAACTCAGCGCCGCCAGTCGAATCGCGGCCGAGGGGTTGCGACCTCCCAGCGCCACATGCAGCGCGATGCCGCCACCGACCATCGCGGCTAAAAAAGGCTGCAACTGAAACCGGAACGAGCCGCTGAACGCGATCATCATCCGCATGGCCACGGCGATGCCGATCACGAGAAAGAATAGCGTGCCAAGGCTGACTGCGATCGCCGACGGTGAGTGGACGTAGTGGATCCCCGCATGAACGCCAAGCATCGCCGTGAACGCGACGAGAACGAGCCAACCGATCAACATGTAGGCAAGATTCTCGCCACGAATGAGCTGCTCGTACCCTAAATATCCGCCCAAGATGAGCGGCGCGAGGACCATTTCGCGCGTGTTGTAGAGGATGCCTCCCAATTTGCCGAACACGAACTCGGCTGGCGACAGATCGGTGACCAGTAGCAAATCGAGGGTTTTTGAGTCACGCTCGCTGGTCAAGCTGGTCACGGCCTGAGCGTTGATCAACAACAGACTGACGACCAGCAGTGGAGCGAGTGGCAATACCAAGTCGAATGACCCGACCGGCGCGCCACGCTGGGCCAGGTGATAAATGGCCACGGCGATGCACGCCACGAGCGCTCCATACGCCACGCGCACGAGCAACGTCCGCGAGCCATAGGCCCAGGTGCGAATTTCTCGCCAGAGGATGGGGTTGGCCCACATCGTGCGCGTATGTCGACGAACGCTGTCACGATGCACACTGGCTCCGTCGTTGGGTTTGCTGACCGTTCGAGCAGGCTCCTGCGCGAGCACCCAGCGGCGCAGACGGTAGACGCTCAGCGTGTTAAGCAACACGGTCGCGAGCGCGGCGAGCCATACGAACAGCCAAGCGGCGCTGAGTTGCTCGACGTCGCTCTCGCGCGGTCGAATCGCTTCGAGCAACGCATGCCAGGGGCTGAGCGCGGTGATCCAGCGATCAACCTCGGACCGCGTCAGCGAGTCGGTCAGATCGTAACGGAGCACGGCTTCGGCGAACAGCGTCAGGGCAATGATCGCCACGGCCGCGAGAGACAACGACTGAAAGGACTTTTCGCGCCAAAAAGCCAGCGTCGAGCCGAGGCTACCGCAAGCGAAGATCGCGACGAGCGTGACGCTCCACATGCGCAGCAGTTGATCGAGCGAGACGCCGCCGAGCACGACGAGCAGCATAAAGACCGGAGCGCCGGCGAGCAGCATCATCAGCACGCTCCACAAGCTGGCGAGTAATTTGCCCCACACCAGTTCGGCGCTCGTCAACTCGGTCAGCAACAGCAGATCGATCGTGCGGCGTTCTTTTTCCTGCCCCACGGCGATGACCGCGGCCGACATGCCCAGGAACAACAGCACCGCCCCTTGCAATAGGGCGAGCACTTGAAAGGCACTGATCGAGAATTGGGCCAGCGCCCCAACGTGCTTGACGATCTGCGTACCGGTGAGCAGCTGCCAGGCGGTGGCCAGAAAGACGAGCATGGCCGAGACGTAGACGGCGCGGCTGCCGTAGCACCGTACTCGGCGCGGCGAGGTGGCCAGTTCGCGAGAAAATATCGGTCCGGCTAACACGAGTCGTGCGCTGCTCTGAGCTGTAATGATCCCCTGTCAAGTCTAGCCATCATACGCCGCCTAGCTCACGAGACCAATCGGCATTTGCGTTTCGCGAGCGGGCTGTTAGCGAAGCGTGAGTCACCCCCCCTACGCCATAATTCCGTGGAGCCCCTCGTCGATCGCGGCGCGGATGGCCTCGGCCGACTCGATGCCGACCGACACGCGGATCGTGCCGCCGGTGATGCCCAATTGCGCGCGACGCTCGGCGGTCATGCTCCGATGACTGGTCGACTCGGGATGACTGAGCGTGGTGCTTAAGTCACCGAGCGAAGGGCAGAACGGGATTCGCTGGGCCGCGCGGATAAACTGCTCCGCGGCGGCACGACCTCCGGCGAGATCGAAGGTAACGATGCTCCCGAAGCCGCCGGCGAATTGCCGCTGGGCGAGCGCGTGATCGGGGTGATCGACGAGCCCCGGATAGTAAACGTGCGACACGTATTTTTTGGTGCGTAGGTGTTCAGCCGCCGCGAGGGCATTGACGCTGGCTCGCTCGGCACGCAGCGCCAGCGTGCTGAGCCCGCGGAGAGCGAGCCAGCAGTCGAACGGTGCCCCGGCGAGCCCCCAAGTCGACATCACCTGCGGAACGCGTTCCCAGTGTTTCGAGTGGCCGCAGAGCAAGCCGAGCAGCACGTCACTATGGCCGTTCATGATCTTGGTAAGGCTCTCGATCACGAGGTCGGCGCCGAGCGTCAAGGGGCGGCAGATCGTCGGCCCCGCAAAGGTGTTGTCGACCAACAGCAGCGCCCCGACCGAGTGCGCCACATCGGCCAGAGCACTTAAATCGCTCACCTTGAGCAGCGGATTCGTGATCGTCTCGACCACGATGAGTTTGGTGCGCGGCGTGAGCGATTGACGCACCCGGTCCAAGTCGCACGTGTCGAGCACTTGGCTCGTGACACCGTAGCGGGGCAGCTCGGAGGCGAACAGGTGTATGCTGCGGCCGTATAGCTGGTCGCTGACGATCGTTTCGTCGCCGGGAGCGAGTACGGCCAGAGCCGCGGCCGCCAGCACCGACATACCTGAAGCGCCGATCGTCGCCTCCTGCGCCTCGTGCAGTTCACGACACTTGTCGGCCAGCAGATCGCGATTCGGGTGCGCGTCGCGGCTATACACATAGCCATATTCCTGCCGGGCAAGCATGGCGTCGGCCTGAGCGGGACTCTCGCACTGATACACGGCCGAGGTGTAAAGCGGTGGCGCCAGCGGGCGCGTGGCGAACGGGCGGACAAAGTCGGGCCGAGGGCAAATATCTTCCGGTCGTTCGCTCATCGTGATGGCACCTTATTCTTCATGCGACAGGGGCCCAAAACGAGCTTCAAGCACGTCGCGATAAATATCGTCGAGTTGTTCCACCGCCGCGCCATCGAGAGGATCTGTCGGCGTCCTGTTGAAGCGCTCGTCGCCCAAGTCGCTCAGTGTTGCTTGAGCGGTGGCTTGCACTGCGGCGTCCGAGACCAACAGCCGACCGGCATTTTCAGCCGCCTCTTGCACCATCCGCCGGCAACGACCATCGTGGCGGAGCGACAGCAACTCCTCGCGCCAAACGGTCGCTACGTAGGGCACACCCGCTTCGAGGGCGAGATGTGCGAACAACCACAGATGTTGGGCATGGATCAGATGCGGGTCGAAGTGCTCGACCTCGTCATCGAGCGTCTGCCGCAAGACTTCCAAGTACTCGACGAGCCGTTGGTCGTTGAGTCCCGTGAAGGTTGTGGCCCCTTCCTGTGTGACGAACCTGGGCAACTCGAACGATAGCTGCGCGTCGCTGCGTTGCGGGTGACAGATAATCCGCCGCACTTGAGGTGAGTCGTCGTGCGAGGCGCGGTCGACCGTCAACACACGCACCTGATGTCCCGCGCGTTGCAGCGCCGACATGAGCTCACGTGTGTAGTGACCAGCCGACAGCTCCTCAAGCGGCGCATGCGCCGTGAGCAGGATTCGCTTTCGCGCCGGATTAAATCGCGCAGCCATCGCCAAAGAGCACATTTGCTAGCAAAACGAGCGCTGCTATCAGGCCAGCGCGAACGAGATCGAAGAGAAGCGAACGACAAGTGGACCCACACTAGTGTAGCTAGCGACAGGGGTTTCCGGCAATTGCTCTGGTCCTATGAGCCGACCATCGGGTATTTCATGCCCATCTGGACCATTCTCGCTCGGCAATCACGACTTTGACTCAAGGCTGCGTTCGACAAGGTCGATAGACGGCTCCCGACTACGTCGTGGTCTCATTAGCACGAGGATCGTATGGCTACAACACAACGCAAAGGTCGCCGGATCAAGATGTCGTTCGCGCAGCACGACGCTGGCGCGGCAAACGAGGGTCGCCCGTGGCTCACCCTGTTTGCGATCGGCATGCTGGCGGCGTTGGCATTGGTCTGGGCGGCGCCATGGGTCATCGCCAGCACACCCCTGCTCGGTGCTCTGGTGTCACGCGCCGTCGGCGGCCTGAACGGATCGGTGACCGTCGGCCAAGCCTCGCTCGGCTGGCTCTCGCCGATCGTGGTCCAAGACGTGACCGTAGCCGACAGCTCGGGCAAGAGCCTGTTGCAGATCAAAGGCGCACGTACCGAAAAGAGTTTGCTTGCGTTGTTACTCAATGCGCGCGACCTCGGCAAGCTGCGGGTGGAACAGCCGGCGTTAGAACTCGTCTTGAGCGACAACAGTAGCAACGTCGAGGGGCTGCTCGGCAAGCTATTGAATGGTGACAGCTCGACGAGTACGAAACGTACAGCCGTTTCGCTGGAAGTGATCGACGGCAGCCTGACCTTGCGCGACACGAGCAGCGGCGGACAATGGAACATCAAAGAGTTGAACAGCGTGCTCTCGATTCCGGCCGAGTCGACCTGGCCCACCGAGGCAACGATCGTCGCGCAACTCGAACAACAGGGCGTGCGACGCCCCTTGCAGTTGAGCGTCTCGGCGCAGGACGTACAAACCACCGATGGACCGTTGGTCTCGACGGGCAAAGTCGTTGCCAAGACAGATCACTTTCCGCTCTCAGCGGTCCAGGCGGTCGCACGACGCTTTGTTGGAGACCTAGTCATCGCCGGCGATTTGACCACCGCGCTCGAGCTGGAGTGGGGCACGAACCAAGACGGCGCCAGTTCGTGTCGCCTAGCTGGCGAGTCGACCATCGAGCAATTGGTGTTCGGCGGCGGCATGCTCTCAGGGGATCAGTTGCGACTGAACCGAATCCATGTCCCGCACAAGCTGCAATGGCAGGGGGACGCGCTCACGATCGATCAGGTGAACGTCTTCTGCGACGTGGGCGAGATGGCTCTGCAAGCCACGATCCCCAGCCTGACCGCGCTGCGTCAAGCCGCGTCGGCTCAGGTATTCGTGGATCAACTCGCGCGCTGTAAAACGCAATTGGCGACGACGCTCGATCTGGCCAAGCTCGCCCCGATGTTGTCGCGCACCCTGCGCGTGCGTGACGACACGAAGATCACCAGCGGCAGCGTGACCTTGCAGGTGAGCACGACGACCGAGCCGAACAAGACCGTTTGGTTCGGCGTGGCCCAGGCCTCGCGGCTGGTCGCGCTGCACGCCGGCAAAGAACTGGCCTGGGACAAGCCATTGAAGTTCAACTTCTCGATCCAGGACGAGTCGGGCCGGCTATCGATTAACAACGTGCAGTGTGTCTCCGATTTCTTGCAAATCGATCTGGCCGGCTCAGCCGACGATCTGCGGCTCAGTGGCAGTTGCGATCTCAACCGACTGACCGGCGAACTGGGTCGTTTTGTCGACTTGGGAGGCATCCGCCTCGAAGGTCAAGGGACGGGCAACGTCACGCTACGCAATCAGCCAACGGGCTTGCTCGACGCGGCCGGTCACCTGAGCGTGCAGCGATTTCAACTCGCGCTCCCCAGTTTTGCGCCGCTGAGTGAAGAGCAACTCACGCTCAACGTCACGGCCGCGCTCACGCAGCAAAAGGGTTGGCCCAAGGGGATGCAAACCGGTCAGTTGACACTCGACGCCGGCGGCGATCGCTTGCTGGCCACACTCACTCAGCCGGTCGACGCACTCGATCTGACGGCCAAATGGCCGCTGACTTTGCAACTCCAGGGGACGACCGTCTCGTGGCTGCGACGCCTGTCGCCGCTGTTTACCCTGCCGCTGGGTTGGGATTTCAACGGTCAATTACAAGGCACGACCTCGGCCTTGGTGAGCAGCGCTGCTGTCGAGCTATCGCAGACGCAGCTACAGATTCAACCATTGGTCGCGCGACTGGCGGGGCTCGTCGTGCAGGAGCCGCTCCTGCGACTTGTTGGGGGCGCGAACTGGCAGCGCCTCACGCAACGCATCGAGGTCCCCCAGGCCACACTCGAAACCGGCAGCGCCGCACTCCATGTGCAGAACGGGCTCATGATCTGGGCGAAGGGCAGCGAAGGCGCCTCAGGCCGAATCCGTTTCAATGGGGATATCGCCGCGCTGAGCCGTTACGGCTCGAATCTGGTGACGCCAGCCAACTGGCAATACTCGGGCACGTTGCAAGGCGAGGGGCAATTGGCGCTCGCTGCCGGAGTGACCAGTTTCGAGTTGGACACGACGGCGCAGAATTTGTCCGCAACGCCGCGCCAGGGGCGGCAGATTATGGAGCCCGCCGTAAAGTTGACCGTCAAGGGAAGCTATCAGGCGCCGCAACAGACGCTCGACATCAAGCAGTGCGAACTCCTCAGTGATGCCGTGGCCGTGCAGTTGGCCGGCGACATTCGCAATCTGAGCACCACGCGCGACGCACAACTGACCGGCCAGTTGAATTACGATCTGGCCAAGGTCTCGCGTTTGCTGACCGCTTACTGGGGCAACGCCATTCAACTCTCGGGACGTGAGTCGCGGCCGTTCTCGCTCGCCGGGCCACTGGCTCCGCCGCCAGGCGTCGCTCCCGAACAAGCTGGGTTTGTCATGGCCCAACAGCTCAAGGGGAAAGCGCAACTCGGCTGGCAATGGGCGAACGTGTTGGGATTTAACTTGGGCGCGACCACGCTCGAAGGCGAATTGGGGGGCGGGCTGTTCCGCGTCAAGCCCACCGAACTGGCCGTGGGACAGGGGCGCGCGCGGCTGAGCCCCGAGGTGCGACTCGGCCCCCAGCAGGTCGAGTTCGTGCAAGGCCCCATCACCATGCTCGAGCAGATCGAACTCACGCCCGAGATGTGCAATCAATGGCTCGGACACATCGCGCCACTGCTCGCCGGAGTGACGCAGGCCCAAGGACGTTTCTCGCTGCACATCGACGCGGCACGCATTCCGCTGGCCAATTGGCAACAGGGAGACATTGCCGGGCGGTTGACCATTCATCAAGTCGAGATCGGTCCGGGCGGATGGATCATGCAGCAGATCGCTCAATTACTCGGCGGCGGCTCGGCAGCCAAGCTCAGTCGCGAGTCAACGGTCCCCTTTAGGATCGTGCAAGGTCGGGTCTACCATCAGAATTTAGAACTCTCGTTTCCTGAGGTGACGATTCGTACTCAAGGCTCGGTCGGCTTCGATCAGTCGTTGGCCTTGATGGTCGAGATGCCCTTCCCCCAGCCGTGGCTCGCAAATCATCCGCAGGCGCAACTGTTCAAGGATCAAGTGATCCGGATCCCGGTGGCGGGGACGCTCCAGCGACCGGTGGTCGATGGTAGCGCCGTGGGCCGCGCCTTGACCGAGGTCACCGCCGCCGCGGCGAAAAATGCCGCCCGACAGGAAGTCAATCGCGGGCTGGACAAGCTGCTGGAAAAGATTCCCATGCTGCCGGGCCTGAAATAGCCGTTGGACGAGTGTGCGGAATCGCACCCAAGGTGTGCGATGCGGCGCGAAAGGCCGTTTCGAGACTTGATTGTTGGTGCGGCAGGTATTTTCAGGGTACACTTGAACCAGCAAATTTAAGTGTCCCGTTGCTCCACTTGCGACGTCCAATGAACCTTCGCGCACTCCGCTATGGGATGATTGTGCTCATCGTGGGCAGTTACCTCAACTGCCTCTACGAGCATAGCGCGGAGATTCGCCGCTCGCTGGACGGAGCGACGGTTCACACGCCACTCACGCAGTGCGGGCATGACGAGTCGGGATGCTTCTGCCGCGGCGCGGTGGTGGTCTCGATCGTTCGGGCCACGGACCTATCGGCGCTCGTCAATTTCTGGACGCCCCACCATCTGCTGGGGGCATCAACGCTGGCGACATTTATTTCTCCGCTCGCCTCGACCGACTACGGCTCATCGGTCGACTCTCAAGGGGACACTGCGCGCAGTGGTCGACTGCTGCGCACTCGGCTGGTCTCGTTGCTGAACTAGTGTTGCCCCGCGCGCGATGCTCGTTCCGCCAGTGACGCGCACCCATTCGCGACTCACTTGGCGCATGCTTTGCACTGTGATCTTGGCGAGGAGTTCTTTCCGTGTTACAGCCGCTTCAACTCAACAAGTCCGCCGCGACATCCAAGTTTGGCCACTACGCGCGCCCGCTGCTCTTCGCAGTGATCGCGATGATGACGCTCGGGATCGGCCTATACGCTCTGAGCGTGTGGCGCAGCGCGGGACGCAATCCCACCGCGGGGGCAAATGCGGCGACAGACAACGAGTCGGTCGAACTTCGTGACACCGTACACTTGTCGAGCGAACGACGCGCGACGATCACGCTCACGGTCGAACCGGTCCGTCTCCAGACGATTCAAGACATTCGAACCGTGGCGGGAAAAATTGGCTACCATCCCGGCGGCCGACTGCAACTCAGCACCCCGGTCGCGGCCGTGATCAAGCGCGTGCTGGTCGCCCCGGGAGATGTTGTCAAGGCCGGCGCGCCACTGGCCGTGTTGGTGAGTGACGAACTGGGCACGGTCCGCGACGACGTGGCCACACGACAGAGCGAACTGCGACAAGCGGAAAAGGAACTCGACTGGACGCAACAAATCCACAAGAACCTCGCCGCCCTGCTGGTTGATTTGCAGGCTCGGATGAGCGTTGACGACGCGGAGCAAAAATATCGCGATCAACTGTTGGGCGAACATCGCGAGAGCGTGCTCTCGGCTTACTCGAAGTTACTGCTCGCCGAGCGGCGCGCGGCTGTCGCTCAGCCGCTGGCCGATCAGGGAACACTCAGCGTGCGGTTGATCGAAGAGCGGTTGAGCGAGCGGCAAATCGCGCGCACCAATTTTGCCAGCGTCTGCGAGCAGGCCCAGATCACCGATCAACGGCAACTCCATAAGCACCGGCTGGCCGTCGAACATGCCGCGCGTGTGCTCGCCGTGACACAGCAGAAACTGGCCTCGCTGCTGGGGCCTTTTGCCCAACTCACGGGCGAGTCAGGCCAACTCTGCGAGCTGACGCTCTATGCCCCTTCGGCGGCGATCGTCGAACAGCGGCTCATCGTCGAAGCCGGCCGAGTCGTCGTCGGACAGCATTTGTTGACGCTGACCAACACGGATCGGCTCTGGGTGTCGGCCGAGATTTACGAACACGACTGGCTCGCTTTGGAAAACGCGCCCCAGCAGGAGGTGCTGGTACGCCCAACGGCCCTCGATGGCGCCGAGTTTAAACTCAAGGTGCAGTTCGTCGGTCTGAGTGTGTCGTCCGAGAGCCGCACCGTGCCGATCGTGGCCGAGTTACCCAACACGCAACATCAATTCAAGCCCGGCATGTTCGTGCGGGTCTCGATTCCCGTCGGCCAGGCCCGTGAGGCGCTCGCCGTGCCCAGCGGCGCGGTCATGCATCACGATGGGCTCGCCTTCGTCTTCGTCGAGCAGCAGCCGGGCGAGTATCGCCGCGTCGACGTAGGCACCGGACTCGAAACGCCTGAACGGATCGAAATTCTGCACGGCCTTGCCGCGGGAGATCGAGTCGTTGGCCAAGGCGCGTTCGTGCTCAAGTCGGAGCTGTTGCTCGAGCGCGAGGTCGAATGACTGTCCTCGTTGCTGTTGCTCGGAAGGTGTTAAGAATCTTCACTCGAATCGGCTCCCGCCATGCTTAGCTCGCTTATCGACCTCTCGTTGCAAAATCGGTTTTTTGTGTTGGTGATGGTCGGCTTGCTCGCCTTGGGAGGCGTCTACGCGGCACTGCATGTGCCGATCGATGCCGTGCCTGACATGACCAACATTCAGGTCCAGGTCGTGACCCAGGCCGGTTCGCTTTCGCCGATCGAGGTCGAACGCTACGTCACCTATCCGGTCGAGGCCAGCATGAGCGGGCTGCCGCGCGTCGAGCGGATTCGCAGCATCTCGCGGTTCGGACTCTCGCTCGTGACGATCGTGTTTCACGAGGGGACCGACGTCTACTGGGCACGACAGTTGGTCAACGAACGGCTGAACGACGTGCGCTCGAAAGTCGGAGCGAAGAATGCCGACCCACAACTGGGCGCGCTCACGACGGCGCTCGGCGAGGTGTTGCAGTTCGAGGTCCGCGGCGAGGGCTACTCGCCGATGGAATTGCGGTCGCTGCTCGATTGGCATGTGGCCCCCATGCTGCGGCAGACACCGGGTGTCACCGATGTCAATGCGATGGGGGGGTTCTACAAGAGCTACGAGTTGCAGATCGATCCCAATGTGCTCGACAGCCAAAAGGTCACGCTTAGCGAAGTGCTCGACGCCCTGCGGCGGAACAACGCGGCCGTCGGCGGCGGGTATATCGTGCATCATGGCGAGCAACGGTTTATTCGCGGCCAGGCGCTGCTCGCACACGTGAGCGACATCGAGCAGGTGGTGGTCCGCAGCCGCAACGACGGCGTGCCATTGCTCCTACGCGACCTCGGCAAGGTCGCAACCGCGCCGCTCACTCGCCAGGGGGCCGCGACCCGCGACGGCCGCGGAGAAATTGTCACCGGCATGGCCATGATGCAGCTCGGAGGAAACTCACGCACGGTCGTCCAGGCCGTCAAAGAACGATTGCACGAAATCGAAACCACGCTTCCCGCAGGGATACGTCTGGAGGTGATTTACGATCGGGCGCACCTGATCGATCGCACGCTGCACACGGTCGTCAAGAACTTGCTCGAAGGGGGCACGCTCGTGATCGTGATCTTGCTGCTCACGCTGGGAAGTGTGCGGGCGGGGCTAATCGTCGCGGTGGCGATCCCGCTCTCGATGCTCTGTGCCACGCAGCTCATGTTTGTCACCGGTGTCACCGCGAGCTTGATGAGCTTGGGTGCCATCGATTTCGGGCTGATCGTCGACAGCTCGGTGATCATGGTCGAGAACTGTATCCGGCGGCTCTCGCATCCGCACGGCGAAATGACCCACGCGCAGATTATTCGCGACGCGGCGATCGAGGTCCGCAAACCCACGATGTTCGGCGAGCTGATCATTGCCGTGGTCTATTTGCCAATCCTCGCACTGCAAGGAACCGAGGGGAAACTGTTCCGGCCGATGGCGCTGACCGTGCTGTTTGCCTTGGCCGGCTCGCTCGTGTTCTCGCTTACGCTCATGCCGGTGCTCGCGTCGCTGGGTCTGCCCAAGAAAATGGAAGAGAAAGATGTCTGGCTGATTCGGCTCGTGAAGTGGTTCTATCGACCCGTTATGCTGCGGGCCGTGGCTCATCCCGTGCTCACCGCGACGATCGCGGTCGGCGTGTTTGCACTCAGCGTGCCGCTGGCGCTCCGCTTGGGAGCGGAATTCATGCCGCGGCTCGACGAGGGGGATATTCTCATCGAGGTCGTGCGGCTCCCCAGCGCCACGCTCGAAGACTCGCTACCGATCACCACGCAAATCGAGAAAATGCTCAAAAAACTCCCCGAGGTGAAAACGATCTTCTGCAAGACCGGCCGACCCGAGATCGCCAACGACGTGATGGGGGTGCATCAGACCGACGTCTGGGTGATGCTCAAGCATCACGAGGACTGGCCCGATGCGAACAAAACGCGCAACGAACTGATTGACGAAATGAGTGCGATCTTGCGCGAGCATGTGAGCGGCATCGCGTTTGGGTTCTCGCAGCCAATCGAAATGCGCGTCGACGAATTGGTCGCCGGCGTCAAGGCGGACGTGGCCGTGTTGCTCTACGGCGACGACTTGGAAGTGCTGAACCGCAAGGGGAAAGAAATCGAGCGCATCCTGCGCGGCATTCCTGGAGCCGCCGACGTGAAGGCCGATTATCAGGCGAATATCCCCACGGTGCGTGTGCAGGCGCGGTCCGATCGGCTGGCCCGCTACGGCATTGAAGCCGACGAGGTGATGCAAACGGTCGAGGCCCTGGGAGGCACACAGGTCGGTGAGGTGCTCGAAGGCCGCGCTCGCTACCCGATCATGGTGCGGTATCCGAAAAGCTGGCGCGAGAGCGTGTATCAGCTCGAGCAACTTCCGGTCGCCCGTAGCGGCACCGAGCAAGTCCCGCTTGGCGAACTCGCCGACATCAAGCTCGAAGAGACGCCGCCGAGCATCGAGCACGAAGCGACTCGGCGACGGACGTTCGTGCAAGTCAACGTGCGTGAGCGGGACGTGGCCAGCTTTGTACACGACGCCAAGCACGCACTGGCGACGCAGTTAACATTACCGGCGGGGTATTCGATCGCCTGGGGAGGCGATTTCGAAAACTTGCAGTCGGCCTCGCTGCGGCTGTCGATCATCACGCCGCTGGCCTTGCTGTTGATCTTCATGCTGCTGCTGGCCTCGCTGCGTTCAGCACGTCTGGCGCTGCTCATTTTT
>CAYLYE010000013.1:24144-46258 GCA_964387325.1 uncultured Planctomycetaceae bacterium | reverse complement strand
TGCAGGGCAAGAAAGTGGTCGTTGGTGTCAACGCTTACATCCCCGTAAAGTGATGTGGTTAATCAACGAGTCATCTGGAAATGCAAAACGCCCCTTCGTCACTCGGTTAGACTGCTTTGAACGTTCAATCGAGTTAGCAGCTTACGGCGTTTACGCATTGGGTACGCGGATTGACGACGTAGATCGGCGTCGAGTGGCCCACTTGAATCTCCAAGTCCTTTGGCGGGGTCTTGCGAACTGCTTCTGCTACAGCAATCGCCTGCGCCTCGGATTGACTCGTGAATGGCCTGTCGGGGGCAGATAAAAAAGCATCGAGCGGCTGACCATCTGGTGGATAAATCGTGGCCGATCGAAGAACATGCCCATCCGGCAAATCGTCCAAGGCGATGCCGTCCAAAAACGGTTGAGCATGCGCCTTGGATTTGAAGGTCACGTGTTCGGTAATCCAACGGGGCGTTTGCACGATATTGGAAACCACAAGGGCGGCGAACATGCTAGGCCTAATCAGGTGAAACGGGAACAAAGTGGCAGTCGAAGTCTAGCTCACAATTTTCACTTTCAACACGCCATCCAAGAATTGCGGCAAGACTTTAGACGGCTTGTCCGCCGGCAATCCCGTGTTGGAATTGATCGTGCTAAGTAAGTTTCCTCCACGGTCTGATTTAGATGGTGGGCCCCGAACTCGTATCAGGCTGGCTTTGTCGTGAACGACTCAACATGAATTCGGTTTCTTCGCTCAAAATACGCAGTGCCATGCGTGTTTCCCAGACCAACAGCCCCGAGCCAGCAACAAGCCCATCGACGCCACAGAATCCTGCACAAAAAGCAACGACCAAGGTAACAAGCTGGAGCGGCTGTTGGTGGGTGAGATCAAAGGCTGCCCCGAGAAGGGAGACGAGACTAGCTGCGGCAAATGATCCCACGGACAAATAAAAGGCCGAGAGTGCTCGAACAAGCAGCAGTGCCCGTCGTTCGGTGTAGCGTAATTGTCGTACCCGCAGAGCAACTGCCGGACTCGGGTCGTGCTCTTTGCCTTCCACCTGCGTAGACAACTCTCTGACCCGATCAATTGCCCTGGCAAATCGATTGGATGTACCCAGGGCCATGACGGACGAAGCATTGGTCATGATCGCCGGTGCGACAATAAACGTCAGCAGACTGAATGGGCTACTCGGGTCCATTCCGGAACATCTCCATCGATCAAAGATCGCAATGATTGAGCATCGACGCATTCAACCGTACCAGATCATCGATGATTGGCAAATTGACTCAAGCCCCATGCTCATCACGTCCCCTTGGGGAACTTGCGAGAAGGAATTATGGCTGTCCCTTTCGCAAATGGCCTGGAAGGAATCTTCTTGATCTGCTTCGAGAATTTCCGTGACGGGATTTTCGCCATGATTTCCGTTCTGGGGCCAGGGGCCGAGGTCGGTGGTGAACCACGCTTGGGAATCTTGAACGCTCGGCGTGAGCAGACGCCCTCTGGTTTTATGAACTGGCTGGGTCGAGTCTACCTCTTACCGCTCGCACGATTTCGTCAATCTGGTACGGTTTCAAATAGGGTGGATCTTTTTCCAACATGGATCGCCACTTCACCAAGATTTGCTGCCTACCCGCTGGCTTGAGGTTCAGTCTGGACTCATCCACGATTTGTTGGATGATCGACTCCCGTTCTTTAAGAGCCATCGTCTAGTCCTTTGTTATGGCCTCATAATCCTGCTTGATAATTGACCATTCTATGCGATCTGAGTTGGGTAAAGAGGACAATTCGCTCGAATATCATCCATCAAGCGTTGAATTCACTTGCCAATGCCATTGATTCCGCAAGCCGACCACAAAAGAGGAACGTATGACTCAAGCAAAAACGGCCTTCAAGTATCTGATGGCGATCTTCATGGTCGTTGCAGGTACGCTGCACTTCATACAGCCCAACTTCTTCCTCAAGATCATGCCGCCATACCTGCCGTGGCACCTGCAGTTGGTCTACCTGAGCGGGCTCTTTGAAATTACGTTGGGCCTGCTGCTCATCGTCCCACGGTTTTCAAGATTGGCTGCCTGGGGCATCGTTGCCCTGCTGATTGCCGTTTTTCCTGCGAACATCTATCTTTACCAGCACCAGGAGTTGCTGCCTGCATCACCGGTCGTTCATCTACTGCGACTACCGCTGCAAGCCGTGTTTATTCTTTGGGCGTGGTGGTTCGCCAGAGCCATTCGAGAGAGCACGAATTAGTGAGGAATAATTGTGACTGGTGATGACGCCAATCTTGAATCGAGTCCCTTGCGACTCGATCATTTCTTGAAGCTGAATGCGATGTCGGAATCGGGAGGCCAAGCCAAGCTGATGATTCAGAGCGGCGAGGTCAAAGTGAACGGCGAGATCGAAACTCGACGACGACGAAAGCTGAGCAAGGGTGATGTTGTCGAAGTTAACGGCAAGCGTTTCACAGTCAAAGAATCTGGCTTTGCTGAATAGGGCCAACCCCGTGCCCGAATCTATCGCAACCAAGAGGTGTTCAAGGTTCTGATTGATCCCAAATGTTGAGGTTCATTTTCGATTGCGAATCATAAAATGGAGATTAAACTTCATCCGGGGATCACGTGGGGTGTAGCCCAACAATAATTGGATCTAAAAGATGGCGAAACGAAGTGTGAATAAGTCAGCGGCGGTTCGTGATTACATGGCCAAGCACCCAGAGGCCAAGCCCAAGGCAGTTGCCGAAGCGGTATCTGCTGTCCTGAAGGTGAAGGTCTCTCCCAATTACGTCTCGATCATCAAGTCTTCATCGTTGAAGAAAAAGAAGGTGGGACCGAAGACTGGCAAGGGAAGCGGTGAAATTACCAAAGCGGCTTGTGCCTTGCTGCGAGTCTGTGGCGGCAACGTCCTCACGGCCATCAATGAGCTTGAGCGGATTGGTGACATCATCAAAGCGGTATCGTAGATTGCCGTTTCTCAGTAAGCCGACGTTATGCCCATCAGATGAAAATCTGGTGGGCTTTTTTATTGGTCGGTAGAATGTCGTCATGAGCGAAGTTGCCCAGCCTAGAAGACGCCGCTGGTATCAATTCAGCTTGCGAAGGCTGATGCTGGTGTTGCTCGTCGTCTGCGTGTCGTTGAGTTGGGTGATGAAGGAGCGGAGGAGGATTGCGGAGAGCACTATTTCATCCCTCTTGACCATCGGGGGAATAATCTTCGACCCGCCAGGTATTTTTACAAGAGATAAGGAGTCGAATTGAAACGTAAGAAGAAGCGAAGACCGCCCAAGAATGAAGCCAGCTATGTCTGCGATGCCTGCGGCGAGGAGATCGTGATCCCGCTCGACCTATCAGCAGGTGAGAGTCAGGAGTACGTCGAAGATTGTCCGGTGTGCTGCCGACCGAATGTCATCCATGTCGAGATTGGGGATGACGGCGATGTGCGGGTCTGGGCCGAGGCGGAATAAATTCCACCTCAGACCGTCATCATAGTTTCCAGGTGTAGTCTGACTGCTTCCGAAAGCCGGTCAGACGGATCGTACCGTCATCGAACACGTCCATCATTGAATAACCGTTGTTGTCCGGCCCGGCCCCCTCGACCATTGCAACGAGCGTCGTGTAGTGGATGCCTGCGATTTCTTGGTGATCGTTCTTGTGACTGTGACCCTGAAAGACGGCCAACGCTTTGCCTGATGATTCAAGGACCGTCCGCACTTCGGCGGCGTTCTTGACGGCATGTTGCCCGGCATCGTCGAGACGCTGGTGGGCGAAGACGATCACTTTCTTGTCGCTCGCTTTTAGATCGGTTTGGAGCCACTTCAATTCATGGGCTGGGATGTTGGCGTCGGCCCAGGTCGAATTCTTGCGTCCGTAGGGTTTACCGTCAGATCGAAAGCATGAGTCGAGAACGATGAAGTGAAAACCGCCGCCATCAAACGAGTAGAATGACTCCTTCTTGCCGACACCGCCCAGGAACTCCTCCTTGGTCAGCGTATCGACGCAGTGGTTACCCAACACGTAGTGCTTGGGGCCAGGGATTGTGTTGAAGACTTGGCTGACCTGCTGGAGATAGCCTTGCTCAGTTTCGACCGAATCGGCGGAGTCGATGAAGTCTCCCAATTCAACGACAAAGTCCGGCTTGTCTATTTTGAATTGATGGGCGGCTTCGCCCAACTTGGTTAGCGTATCCCGATAGTGACGTGATCCTCGGGGCGGTTTGTCGGCATGGTGGAGATCGGTGACAAGGCCGACTCGAACTTTACGTGCTTGAGCTTCGGCAGCACGAAGTCTCGTTGCACTAGCGAGTAGGAACAGTGAGCCGTTGCAAACGAAGGCCCGACGGCTCAATTGATGGATGGTTTGAGGCATTGGGAAAACTCCGTGGCGGTAAGTCGCATTCTACCTTCGTCAAAGGGCCGAGAGTAGAATCAAGCCGTCGCCCGAAACCGTCACTAAGGTAGGCGAGCAGCCCAACGACGACCGGAGGCATCGCCATTCCGGTGTAAATCATCGCCCAAACCACGTTTCGCCCTTTGAAGTGCGAACTGCCGAGCCATCCTCCCAAGGGCAAACCAATAACCGAAGCAATCAGAACTGCACATCCTGACACTTGGGCGGAGAGCCAAAGAATTGGCCAAACAGCGTGATCCATCTTGAGGACTGCAAAGGTGCATTGATTTGTGGCCTGATTGACAGACCGTAAGGGTAAGCAATCGGTGGCCGCTTGCAACTTCCCGCCCCGCGGCCTAATCTGACTCGAAACCAGGAGATGAACGATGGCAATCCGATCGACCTTAGCCTTCTTGCTGCTCATCTCGGCATCTCTCGCCGACGATGGTCAATGGCAAAGCCTCTTCGACGGCAAGTCATTGGACGGCTGGAAAGCTGCTGACCATGACGAATGCTTCAAGGTACAGGATGGAAATCTTGTTGCTGGTGGCGGGCCAATGGCTCATCTGTTCTACGTCGGTCCAATTTCCAACCACGACTTCAAGAACTTCGAGTTGAAAATCGAGGTCAAGACCACCCCCGGTTCCAACGGTGGCATCTTCTTCCACACGGAACCACAGAGCGGGTTTTTGAAAAAGGGCTACGAGGCGCAGATCGACAACACGCATACCGACAAGCGGCGAACCGGCAGCCTGCTCGTCATCAAAGACATCATGGACACGTCCCCCGTGAAGGACGACGAGTGGTTCGAGTACCACATTCTCGTGTTAGGCAAACGGATCGTTCTCAAGATCAACGGGCAGACGACCGTGGATTACACGGAGCCCGAGAATCCTGAACGACCCAAAGGCCGGGAGCGGCGAGTTCTCTCTCACGGCCAGATTGCTCTCCAAGCACATGATCCTAACAGCACGGTCTACTACCGGAACATCAAGGTCAAGGTTCTACCAGACTGATGCCATGAAAACGAAGCTGCTCATCCTGCTAACCCTGGTTTTGCTCCCCGTGGTCGCCCAGGCCGAGATCACCCGCATCTGGTTGAACCACCGCACGAACGACCCGAGCAAGATCGTGGTTAGTTGGGAGTCGGCTTCGCCGGGGAACTCCGTGGTGCAATTTGGATGTGACCCGAAACCACTCCAGACCGACACGGTCGAGGAAAGCGTCACGTTACGGTTCATCTGCTACGATTGGTATATTGCAGCTGTCGTAAACTCAAAAATCAAAATTCCTTTTCGTTTGAGCTGAACACCCATTGCCGTTCTAAGCCGCATCACGATCACGCATCGCGTGCCACTACTGGAGCATTTGTTTAATTCGCTCGATCTCAAGCACAAAGCCATCAAGAATCTGCTGAAACACGGTGCCGTGGCAGTCAACGGCAAAGCGGTTCGACAGTTCGATCATTGGCTGGCGCCGGGGGACGAGCTCATCATTAGCGATCTGCAATCGACCGCGGCAATCCGTCGTTTAGAAGATGCGCGAATTCAGGTCGTCTATGAAGACCACGCGATGATCGTTCTCGACAAGCCCGCGGGGCTCCTGACCGTTGCCACCGAGCATGACAAGACCGACACGCTTTTTTATCGCTTAAACGAATACTTTGCGGGTCGAAAAGCAAACCCCGCTGACCGCCCGATTGTCGTGCATCGGCTCGATCGTGGGACCTCGGGCTTGGTACTGTTCGCCAAGAGCACGGCTGTTCGAGAACGGCTGCAAGAGCATTGGTCTGCGGTGCGTAAAACCTATTGGGCCATCGTCGAAGGAGAGCCACTCGATAAGCACGGCACGATTACGAACTACCTCACGGAAAGCAATTCATACAAGGTCTTTGCGAGCCGTTTTCCCAGTGAGGTTGCTCGGCGCGCGACGACCCATTATCGCACGCTCCAGTCGCGTCAGGGTTTATCGTTACTCGAGGTCCATTTGGAAACCGGTCGAAAGCATCAAATTCGTGTCCATTTATCAGGGTTAGGGCATCCGGTTGCCGGCGACAGTTGCTACGATGCTCAGTCGGATCCCTGTCGTCGGATCGCGCTCCATGCCTGCGAACTCGCGTTCGCGCATCCGCTGACGGGTCAGGCCTTGATGCTCACGTCTCCGCTGCCCAAGTCATTCGGGCATTTGTTTCCTGAAGCGAAGTGTGACATTGAACGCCGACGTCGCGATTCGGCGAACCACCCGTGAACAACTTCACCCGCTCGAGTTGACGCACGGTAGGCGAGCAACGCGACACCGCGAAATACGGGGCTTCCGATGGTCGCCCTGGTTTATGAACCGCACAGCCGTCAATCATGGTTGCTACGTGATGCGGGCGTTGTGTCTTTGCGCCGAATTTATACGGCCGATGCACCCCCTTACCCCGATTTTACATCGCAAAGCGTACAATCAGGTCGAAGTTACACCTGGGTGACCATGCTTGTTCGTAGGAGTCTGCGTTATGGACGTCGTGTTTTGCGTCATGATCGTCAGTTTCTTTTTGCTCAGCGGCCTGCTGGTCAAGGGTTGCGAACGAATCTAATGAACCCCCGCTCAGTGGCTGAGCTCCGGCGCGCAACGCGAGGCCGGATACCCCAGGGCTTTTTTGGGCTCACTCAACGCGCGGTCTTGAACTAGGAGTCTTCCTCATTATGGATGCTATGCAAACGGTTGCGTTGGTCGTCACCTGCGGACTGTTCGTGTATCTGATCTACGCCATGCTCTTTCCGGAGCGCTTCGCATGAATAACTCACCTTGGTTGGAAATTGTCGTCTATCTCGTCGTACTCGTCGCGCTCGTTAAACCGCTGGGGTTGTATATGGCCCGCGTCTATAGCGAGCGATCGTGCGGGCTCGACCTGCTGCTGGGCGGTTGCGAGCGTTGGATGTATCGCGTCGGCGGTGTCGACGCGCGGCAAGAAATGTCCTGGCAGCACTACGCTGTCGCCGCACTGGTTTTCAATCTGCTCGGGGCGCTCATGGTCTATACGCTGCAGCGCGCGCAAGGTTGGCTGCCATTCAATCCACAGCAACTGCCGGGCGTGGCACCTGATTTGGCTTTTAATACAGCGGTGAGTTTTGCCACGAACACAAATTGGCAAGCGTACAGCGGAGAATCGACGCTGAGTTATTTGACCCAGATGCTTGGGCTGGGTGTGCAGAACTTTTTCTCGGCGGCGACCGGCATGGCGGTGCTCGTGGCATTGATTCGAGGCTTAGTACGGCGCAACGCGGCGACGATCGGCAACTTTTGGGTCGACCTGACCCGTAGCACGCTCTACATCTTACTGCCGCTCAGCTTGGTGCTCGCGCTGGTGCTTGTGTCGCAGGGGGTCGTGCAGTCGTTTGCGTCCGCGCGCACGGTGACACTCGTCGAACCGGTGGCGGGACCTGACAACGCGCTGGTCACCGAGCAGACCGTACCGCTTGGCCCAGCCGCGTCACAGATAGCCATCAAACAACTGGGAACGAACGGCGGCGGGTTCTTCGGCGTGAACTCGGCCCATCCGCTGGAAAACCCGACGCCGCTGAGCAATTTTCTGGAACTGCTCGCGATCCTGCTGATACCGGCCGCGCTATGCTATACGTTTGGCGAGATGGTCGGCGATACGCGCCAAGGCTGGGCTCTGCTCGCCGTTATGCTCGTCGTGTTCATGCCGCTCGTTGGGGTTGGTGTGTGGGCCGAGGGCGAGGGGAACCCGCGACTGGCGAGGCTGCCGGTCGACCAGCTTGCGACGGCTCTGCAAAGCGGCGGCAACATGGAAGGCAAGGAGGTCCGCTTTGGTATTGGCAGCTCGGTGCTCTGGTCGGCGGCAACGACGGCCGCTTCGAACGGTAGCGTGAATGCGATGCATGACTCGTTCACGCCGCTGGGGGGCCTCGTCCCCTTGTGGCTGATGCAACTCGGCGAGGTGATCTTCGGCGGTGTTGGCAGCGGGTTGTATGGATTGCTCGTGTTCGCGCTCGTTGCCGTGTTTGTCGCCGGGCTGATGGTTGGCCGCACCCCCGAGTACTTGGGGAAAAAGATCGAGGCTTACGAAATGAAAATGGCCTCGCTCGTGATCCTGATTCCGCCGTTGCTCGTGTTGTTGGGGACCGCAGTGGCCGTCGCGCTCGACCTCGGCCGAACTCCCATCAGCAACCCAGGTCCACACGGTTTCAGTCAAGTGTTGTACGCATTCTCTTCGGCCGGTAACAACAACGGCAGCGCCTTTGGCGGGCTAGGGGTCAATACGCCGTTTTACAACACCCTGCTGGGGGTGATTATGCTCGTAGCCCGCTATTGGCTGATGATTCCTGTTTTAGCACTGGCGGGGTCGCTGGCTCGCAAAAAGATTGCGCCGCAAACCGCCGGCACCCTGCCGACCCATACACCGTTATTCGTCGTGTTGGTCGTGGGGATTGTCATCCTCGTGGGGGCGCTCACCTTTGTGCCGGCGCTCGTGTTGGGGCCGATTGTCGAACATCTACAACTCGTCGCCGGTTAGTGAATCGCGCGATCAGGAGCATCACCGATGGCTAGTAACAAACCGCGCCCTTTGTTTGATACGCAAATGATACGTCGCGCGATCATCGACGCCTTGAGAAAACTCAGCTTTCGCCATCAATTGCGCAATCCGGTCATGTTCACCGTGTACATCGGCAGCGCGCTGACGACATTATTGGCGGTGCGGGCTGCCGTGAATCCGACCGGCGAGTCGGTCGCGTTCATCTCGGCGATCGCGCTTTGGCTGTGGTTCACGGTGTTGTTCGCCAACTTTGCCGAGGCGATGGCCGAGGGACGTGGCAAGGCGCAAGCCGACTCGCTTCGACAGGCGCGGCGCGATATCATTGCAAAGCGTCTCGCCGAACCACGCCGTGATGCGCCGCATTCCAAGGTCGCAGCCTTACAGTTGCGCAAAGGAGATGTCGTGATCGTCGAGGCGGGCGATTACATTCCTGCCGACGGCGAAGTGCTCGAAGGGATCGCCTCGGTCAACGAGAGCGCTATCACGGGCGAGAGCGCACCCGTGATTCGCGAGAGCGGCGGCGATCGCAGCAGCGTGACCGGCGGCACGCTTGTCCTCTCGGATTGGCTAATTGTGCGAATTGCAGCCAATCCGGGCGAGACGTTTCTCGATCGGATGATTGCACTTGTCGAGGGCTCTAAGCGACAGAAAACTCCAAACGAGATCGCCCTGGATATTCTGCTTGCGGCCATGACGATCGTCTTTCTGCTGGCGTGTGCCACGCTCGTCCCTTTTTCTCATTTCAGCATCACCGCGGCCGGGCGTGGCGAGCCGATCACGTTGGTGGTTGTCGTGGCACTGTTGGTGTGTCTGATTCCCACCACGATCGGTGGGCTGCTCTCGGCCATCGGCATCGCCGGCATGGATCGGATGATTCAAGCCAACGTGATCGCGACCTCAGGCCGGGCCGTCGAGGCGGCGGGCGATGTCGATGTGTTGTTGCTCGACAAGACCGGCACGATCACGCTGGGGAACCGCCAAGCCGTCGAGTTCATCACGGCTCCCAACGTCTCGATCGAACAGCTTGTGAACGCGGCGCAACTGTCGTCGCTGGCGGACGAAACGCCCGAGGGGCGAAGTATTGTCGTGTTGGCTAAAGAGAAGTACGCATTGCGCGGCCGCGACCTGCATGATTTACGGGCCGAGTTCATTCCCTTCACGGCACAAACGCGCATGAGCGGCGTCAACTTAGAGGGGCGACAGTATCGCAAAGGGGCCGTGGATGCCGTCGCGGCTTACGTTCGCGAGCGGCAAGGCGAGTTCCCCAACGCGCTGCGTGAAACGGTGGATCAGATTGCAAAGCAAGGGGGTACGCCGCTGGTGGTCGCCGAAGGGAATCGACCCCTGGGGGCAATCTATCTGAAGGATATTGTCAAAGGTGGCATTCGTGAACGGTTCGCCCAACTGCGACAGATGGGCATTAAAACCGTGATGATCACGGGGGACAACCCGCTCACGGCCGCGGCGATCTCGGCGGAAGCCGGCGTCGACGACTTTCTTGCCCAGGCAACCCCCGAGGCGAAGCTCAAGTTGATTCGCGAGTATCAATCGAGCGGCCGGCTCGTCGCGATGGCCGGCGATGGCACGAACGATTCGCCCGCGCTTGCTCAAGCCGATGTGGCGGTCGCCATGAACAGCGGCACCCAAGCCGCCAAAGAGGCGGGCAATATGGTCGACCTCGACTCTAATCCCACCAAGCTGATCGAGATTGTCGAGATCGGCAAGCAACTGCTGATGACACGCGGCGCGCTGACCACCTTCAGCATCGCCAATGATGTGTCGAAATATTTTGCGATCATTCCGGCCGCGTTCGTGTCGATGTATCCGGAGCTGAGCCGCCTCAATCTGATGCGTCTGGCCTCGCCCAATAGCGCCATTCTTTCGGCCGTGATCTTTAACGCGCTCATTATCGTGTGCCTGATTCCGCTGGCCTTGCGTGGAGTGCGGTATCGCTCGGTCGGCGCAGCGGCGTTGCTGCGAAATAATTTGCTCGTCTATGGGCTTGGCGGTCTCGTCGTGCCGTTTATCGGCATCAAACTAATCGATCTCGCCCTGGATGCGCTGCATCTGACATAAGGAACCAATCATGCTCAGCATTTTGCGTCCGGCTTGTATTCTCTTTCTGTTGCTTAGCGCCGTGACCGGAGTCATTTACCCTTACGTGGTCACGTTGACTGCGCAGCTGTTGTTTCCACAAGCAGCCCATGGCAGCATCATCGAACGCGACGGTCATGCGATCGCGTCGAGCCTGATTGGGCAGCCGTTCAGCGAGCCCGGGCATTTCTGGGGGCGGCCTTCGTCAACCGCTCCGGTCCCGTATAATGCACTGGGCGGGAGTGGCTCGAATCTCGCGCCGACCAACCCCGCGTTGTTCGATGCCGTGCGCGTACGCGTTGAGGCATTGCGCGCCGCAGATCCACAACAGACGGATGCCGTGCCGATCGATTGGGTGACCACTTCGGCCAGCGGTCTCGACCCGCATATCAGCCCAGCTGCGGCGTATTATCAAGCACGGCGTGTTGCCCACGTTCGCCAGTTGAGCGAAGCTAAGGTGCGCGAATTGATCGCCAAGCACACCGAGCCTCCGTATCTTGGGTTGTTCGGCGCGGCACGCGTCCACGTGCTGCAACTCAACCTGGAACTGGATAAGATGAAGTGATCGTAGCCCCTCGCAGGCGTTTGGCATGACCGATGATCGTCCGAATCCCGATGAATTGCTTGCCCGTGTTCAAGCGGAAGAAGCCAAAGCGGCGCGCGGCAAGCTGAAGATCTTCTTCGGTATGGCGCCCGGGGTGGGTAAGACCTACGCCATGCTCGAAGCCGGCCGACACCAAGCCAAGGAAGGAATTGATGTCGTCGTCGGCTATGTCGAGCCGCATGTCCGACCCGACACGCAGGCCTTGGTGTTGGGGCTCGACGTGTTACCGCGGCGCGAAGTCCAGTATCATGGGCACACACTGCTCGAGTTTGATCTCGAAGCGGCCTTGGCGCGTAAACCCCAGCTGCTGTTAGTCGACGAACTGGCGCATACCAATGCGCCGGGCTCAACTCACGCAAAGCGTTGGCAAGACGTCGAGCAGCTTTGCCTCGCGGGCATCGACGTTTACACGACGCTCAACGTGCAACATCTCGACAGCCTGAATGATGTCGTCGCGCAGGTGACGACAATTCCGGTTCGCGAGACAGTACCGGATCAAGTCTTCGAGCAGGCCGACGAAGTCGAGTTGGTCGACATCGCTCCAGATGACTTGATCGAACGGCTCAGCGAAGGCAAGGTCTACCTGCCGGACCAAGCCCGTCGCGCGATTGAGAATTTCTTTCGTAAAGGAAATCTGATCGCGCTACGCGAGCTATCGTTGCGTAAAACGGCCGAGCGTGTCGGTGAACAAGCCCTCGACTATCGCAAAGAAAACGACGTTCTCAAGATTTGGCCCACGACCGAGCGACTGCTTGTGTGTGTGGGGGCGAGTCCGTTGTCGGCTCGATTGGTGCGCGCCGCCAAACGGCTGGCTTCAGGCTTGCGAGCACCGTGGGTGGCGTTGCATGTTGAAATCGAGCATGCGCGACCTGCCAGTCAGGCCGAGATCGAGCGTCTCGAACAGAATCTACGCTTGGCCGAAGAGCTGGGTGCCACTGTAACAACGGTCGCGGGCCCCTCGTTTGCCGACGCGGTCTTGCAGTTCGGCGTCGATCATAACATCACCAAGATCGTCGTCGGGAAGCCTCAGCATGGCCGGTGGCAAGACTGGCTGCGCGGCGCGTACGTTTACGAGCTCATTCGACGATGCGGAGACATCGACATCTACGTGATCAGCGGCGATGATAAGGAACCATGCCGGCCACAAAGCCAGGAGCAAGCTGTTGAGTGGTCATATCCACCCTACTTGTGGGCCTGCCTGGCCGTGGGACTCGCGAGCTTGTTCGCGTTCGTCTTGTTCCAATTCCTGACCGCCCCGAATTTGGTCATGATCTATTTGGCTTGCGTCGTGGCCGTGGCTTTGTGCCTGGGGCGCGGACCGTCCGTGCTGGCCTCGCTGCTTAGCGTGGCGGTGTTCGATTTTCTGTTCATCCCTCCGTATGGATCGTTTGCCGTTTCAGACACGCAATACTTGTTCACCTTTGTGGTGATGCTCGTCACAGGGCTCGTCGTGAGCGAGCTTGCCAGCCGTATTCATTGGCAAACCGAGGCGATTCGCCGTCGCGAGCGCCGCACCGCGGCCCTTTATGAGTTGAGTCGCGAGCTGACTTCGCTGCCGACGCGCGAAGCGATAGCGCAGTCCGCGCGGCGGATTGTCCGCGCGGCGATCGAGTCGGAGATTTGGGTCGTTGTGCCGACCGCAGATGGCCGCTTCGTGAGCGCCGATCCCGCCCCCGATTCGCAGCCGCCGGCGAAAGACGATGGGGTCATCCGGTGGGTATATGAACATCGTCACAGCGCGGGGCGAGGCACCGACACGCTTCCAGGCGGCGAAGGGACCTATCTGCCGCTGCTCGTCATCGGCGGTGTCGTGGGAGTGCTCGGGGCCCGCTCCTTGCATGATGAAACGCGACTGCTCACCGATCAGATTCAATTGCTCGAAGCCTTTGCCAGCCAAATTGCCGGCGCGATCGAACGCTGCTCGCTCGCCTTGCAAGCCGAGCACATTCGCTTGCAGATGGAAACCGAGCGGTTACGCAACTCGCTGCTGAGCGCCGTCTCGCACGACTTGCGCACGCCGCTGGCAACCATCACCGGCGCGGCGAGCATGCTCGTCACGGGGAGCGGCCAACTCGCGGCCTCGGCGCGCCAAGATTTATCCGAATCGATTCTCGACGAAGCGGACCGCTTGCATCGTCTCGTGGCCAACCTGCTCGATCTCTCGCGGCTCGAAGCAGGCTCGATCGTGCTCAAACGTGAATTGCAACCGATCGACGAGGTGATCGGTGTCGTGCTGAAACGACTCGAGCGTCAGTCGCGCGATCATCCGGTACAGACTCATCTTCCCGGCGACCTTCCGCCGGTGCCAATCGATAGCCTATTGATCCAGCAAGTGCTGGTTAACTTACTCGACAATGCACTCAAATTCTCCCCGGCTGACTCACCGATCGAATTGAGTGTCACGCAGCAAGGAGACGCCCTGGTCGTCGCCATTGCTGACTGCGGAATCGGTATTCCCGCAGGAGCCGAACAACGCATCTTCGAGAAGTTTTATCGGGCCGAAGGACATAGCCGAGCCGGCAGTGGCATTGGGTTGGCCATTTGTCGTGGCGTTGTTAGTCTACATGGCGGCAAAATCTGGGCCGAGAATCGTCACAATGGTGGCGCCGTGTTTCGCTTTTCGCTGCCGTTGTCGGTCGAAGAACGCCAAGCCTTTCCCGTCACCCATGCATCGACCGTATGACATCCACCGCGGCACATATTCTGGTCATCGAAGATGAGCTGCCGATCCGGAAGTTTCTCCGCATCTCGCTCGAGTCGCACGGCTATCGACTGAGCGAAGCGGGGACCGCCCAGGAGGGCGTGCAAATGGCGGTCAAGGAACCGCCCGACCTGTTGATTCTTGATCTTGGGTTGCCCGACATCGATGGCTTGCAAGTCATTCGTCAGTTGCGTGAGTGGTCGCATGTGCCAATCATTGTCTTGTCGGCGCGAGGCCGTGAGGCTGACAAAATTGCGGCGCTTGACTATGGGGCCGACGATTATCTTACGAAACCATTTGGCATCGGCGAATTGCTCGCACGGGTTCGCGTGGCCTTGCGACATGCCGCCACCTCGGGCTCAAGCCGAGGCGAGCCGGTGTTCACCGTCGGCGAGCTAAGCGTCGACCTAGCGCATCGGCGAGTGCATGTCGGCGACGCGGAAATTCACCTCACCCCCACGGAGTACCGGTTGCTGACAACACTGATCCAACATGCCGGTAAGGTGATTACGCATCGACAACTGCTCAACGAGGTCTGGGGCCCCGACTGTGCCGCTGAGAATCAGTATTTGCGAGTCTATTTGGGGCAATTGCGGCGCAAGATCGAGCTCGACCCCGCGCGACCAAGGTATTTATTGACCGAATTGGGGGTTGGTTACCGGCTCGTGGATGAGTGACCGCCCGCCTCTCGCTCGGGCCGAAACAAGATCAAGCCTCGCTCATCTTTGAAGGCTATTTGCAGTACTCTTATCGACGACTGCGCGGTTAATGAACCGGGGCGACCAGTGGAAGCCCGATTGAACCCGGCTTCCCGTTGCTCGCCTAGGCCCATGCGTTGCGCACGCTTCATTAAGTACCCCATCTGTTCATTAGATAACCCAGGCAGTCCTGGCGAATGACCTCGCAATTCTGCGTGAGCATTGCGGGGATCACCCCTTGTCTTAAACGAACTTCTCCATTGTCGACTTGCAAATACTCGTCGGTGACCAGTCGCCCCACCTCATCCGTCACATGAATGGGCGTCGAAGTCTGATTGTTTGTCCATCCCAAGCACGTGCCCACCGCAAGCTCCTGAAAGTTGAGCTGCTCGAGATCGCCACGCAGGGTCAAATGACTTTCCATATCGTTCCCTGCGTGGTTACTTCCAGCAAACTGGAACTTCACACGAGTTGGAATCGTGAGCGTGGCAATCGATTGAAATAGGTGTAGATCGTTCAGTTCGGGCGGGTGTGATGGGAATTCGGACAAATGCAGGCAGGCTTCGAGAAACTCGGCCGCCCGACGGACACCCGATTCATCGCCAACCTTGCCGCACTCGCACGTCACGGCAGGAGTAAAGTCTGCGAACGCCATCGTTTGCACTCCGCGTGGACGCTGAAAGTAGACAGCCGTGCGGCTGAACAGAGCTGCCAACTGCAGATGCTGAGGATCGAGTCGAGTGACACACGCGTAATGCGGATTCCAGCCCGTATTATTGTGTAAGTCGACGCTGGCAAAGACACCTCGCTCTCGCAGTTGGTCTACGACGTGACGCATCACGGCATGCGTGGGCGTGTCATCGAGTTCCGAGCCGGGCCAGACACGATTAAAGTCTGGCTGGTCGGGTCGATGTCGAACATTGGATTGGGCAGCTTCGACATTGCCAATCAACAGTGATAACGCCCTCGGTAACGGTCGACCTTGATGCTTGTGCAGCAATGATTGTATCGCCCGCCAGCCGACATCTTCGTTGCCATGCAACAGTACCGAGACAAACAAGGCTGGCTGACGCCGTCCTGCTAAGTGAAATAGGGTCGGACCACCCAAGCTGGCAAACAATTCTTGAGCGTCAGCCGCGAGCACGTCATCCGGAAGATGATCCATGATCCGAAGCTCTGAACGTCGATCACCGGAGTGAGTACGATGGTTTTCGTGGCTCAAAGACCAAGTATGGACCGGGTCGCCCGATCGCTGCCGCTCGCGGTAGGCGATGGTTAATGCGGCAAAGTCGTTGCCGTGCCGTTCAACAAATCTGCGCTGCCAGACGGCTCCGGTCTGGCCTGATCGAGTGCGAGCTTCAATCAGGGCAAGCCATTCTGCAATGAGCGTGGGAGAAACTTGCAGGCGCTGCAATCCTTCGGCAGCTAAACCGAGCAACTCGTCGAGCAATAACGATCGCAACGGAACCATGCGACCTTGGAGCCATTGCACCTCGCAATTCAATCCATCGCGAGCGGCACGGTAGAAGTTGTCGCGAGTTGCAGCAAAGGGAAGCCGAGATTCCGGCGCCACTTGCGCCACGGCTAGACTTTCGCACAGTCCGTAAAATAAGGCCATGTTGGCCGTCATATCTCTGAGCGTCGGTCCAGCCGCCATCACCCGATGTTCGATGCGCAAGTGAGGCGTGCCGTCTTCATCGAATCCGATCAACGGCCGATTCCAGCGCCAGATGGTTCCATTTAATAATCGAAGGTGTGCCAACCGATCCGAAGGGTTGTCTAATGCCAAGGGGAGTAGAACGGGGAAATGCTCGACATTCTCGGCGAACACTTCAGCCAAACTTTCACTCGCGTATCCGGAGCCAAACGACACGCGTGGTAGTCGCTGGCCACCGACATCGACTGCTTGCTCGAAGAGCGGGATGCGAGTTTCCTCCCACAGCTGACGACCAAAGAGAAACGGAGAATTGCTCGCCACGGCAACCAATGGCGCCGAGGCGATCATCGCCGCGTTGTAGTTGCGAACCGACGCATCCAAAGGAACCTGGAGATGAAGCTGGAACGAGGTCGTGGCCGCCTCGAGCATGACATCGCGATGCTCACTCTCCAGTCGATCTCGACCCGCAAGCGACAACCGAATGGGCCGTCCTTGCCGAAGCCTTAACACCTGCTCATTCAGCGCATGATACCGATGCAGCTTCGACATGTTCTTGAGCGACAGTTGTGCATCGGAAAGCGTGGGCAGCACGCCGATGGCGACCAACGACGTGCCGAGTTCACGAGCCGAGGCGTCGCATCGATCCCAAGTCGTACCCAACTCGGCCGCAAGTTCAGACAACCCGGCGCCGGCAATCGCTCGCGGCGCGACATTAAATTCGACGTTGTAACGAGACAATTCAGGAACAACATCTGCTGATCGCGTGGCGGCAATGACTTGCTGATTCCAGGGCGTGGGGTGGCCGTCGGCATCGACCAACCACGCCTCCAGTTCCAATCCCGCGACGGCCCGCCTTCGTGAGAAGCGAGCGGTGCGGAACCAATCGTACAGCAACTCCATCTCTGCTTTAAGATGTCGTTCGTAGCGATGGAAATCGTAATAGCGGAACCGAGTGTTGGTGATTTCCTGGCCCATGCGAACAAACACCTTTCGACATGGAGAGATTCGAGCACTTCGAGTTGAGGTTGATTATTGAGGTATGCGCAGCAAAAGAGCCTAAACAAGCAACGCGAACCCGCGAAATACTGGGCTTCCGATGGTCGCTCTGGTGTATGAACCGCGCAGTCGTCAATAAGTTATTCGCATCCTGGCTCTACGGCCGCCACATGCTTTTGGTACTGCGTGTAGACGATCACCGGAATTTTCAAGTCGCCGAGATGGGAATGAATCAACGGTTTGACTTGTTCCCAGCTCAAGCCCCCGACGCCATTGGCCAACTTGGGCAAAGCAACACTCTTGATACTTTCCTGTTCCAGGCTGTGTCGCAGACGCTTGAGGCAGTGATTCACATTCGCCACGGTCGCCTTGTCGGGTTTCGAGCCATGCGTGTGTTCCCCCTCCTGTGTGAGTAGATTGAAGATGCGGACACCCGAGGCGCCCCACATCCACACCTCACCCGGCTTGGGATGACATTGCTGAGCGTAATGGCGAAAATCTTTGGCGAGCATCGGCCACTTTTCTCGCAACGCCAGTGCCAAGCCTTGATCAAAGTGGTCGTTCGGAGCTATCCCATGAGCAATGGCTTGAGCTTTGGTGAGTAAAATGTCTCCCGTGACTTCATGGATCATATTTTTCTCGAGTTGTTAAAGTGAATCATGGACGGCAATGCAGAATCATCATTCCAAAGGAACGTTACACGGATAGGACACACCAAAAGCGAGCGAATTCGCACGGAGTGTGTCAAATGCGTGCATTTCAGCGGGATCGGTTCAAGCGAAAGATGCATCCAGGTTGTACATCTCTAGCCGAATTCGCTTCGTAGCATTAGCTGATGCAAGCGGCGTGCCACGCTCCGGAGATTATTGAAGTGTGCGCAGCTATTGAGCCGTAGGCGAGCAACGCGAAGACGAGAAATACCGGGCTTCCGATGGTCGCCCTGGTACATTTACCGCGCAGTCGTTAATAGACTTGCAGACTCAGCACACGGACACAATTTCAACGTTTCTTCATCGAATCCGCATCTGCCGAAGATTTGTATGAGGCCGACTGCTGACTGAGGTACATGGCGATGCTTTGTGACAACCAATCATCCACAGGAACCCCGGCAATGGTCACCTGAGATAAAATGGCCTCGCGGACGGCAACGGATGAAGCCCCGGGGCCAACGGATGCCGGGGCAGTGGCAATTGCCCAGGGTGTATCGTCCTTAGCCAGTGCCGCATCGCTCGCACGCACATCAGCCAGGGTTGGCCGTCGTGCGACGGCACTTCCCAAGTCCCACGCCATCAAATCGTCGGCCGAGTCGTTGTCATCCAAGCCAATGACATGCCCCAGTTCATGAAGTACGACGGTTAAGAGGTCAACGTTCGACTTCGGCTGCCCGATCGCCGGGTCAGGGCTCATCGTCGAGCGATTAATGTACCAGCCCATGCCGACCGCGTTGTCATCGATGTGAACCGTGGAGGAGTCCTGTACGTACCCTAACATGCGTGCGTCATCGTAGTTGCCGATCACGAAGGCCACGCTCGAGAGCAACTGCTGTTGCTGTGAATTTAATCCCAGCTCACTCCAAATTCCGATGGCTTGTGCGACGACCGGGGCTAAGTCGCTTGGTGTGAGGAGCGTGTTGACTGTGCCCGCGAATCCGGCCGCAAGTGTTTGGGGTGACACGACCGCGATGTTCGAGGCCAAGTAGGTCGAGGTGGTCTTCGCGCCGCCGCTGCCCGTATTGCCTAAGTCGTTGGTGATGACCTGGAACTGAACATAGCCGGTGGTGTTGGCCTTGGGGGTGAAGGTCAATCCCGCGGGATTGGCCAACGTCGCGTTAATTTTGGCGAGACTTGCCGTGATGCGAACCTGTCCCGCCGCATTGACTCCGACGTCACCCAGCCCAACACCACCGCTAATGGAGGTGCTGATGGTCAATGAGCCAGAATTAACCGCCAAGGTCACCGCTTCATTGAAGCCATTGTTGTCGGCATCGTTGATGGAGACCCCCGTGATCGACATGGGGGTGTTTTTGTGCGCCGTGTTCTGCTTAGGAATCGTGTTAACCGGTGCATCGTTCACCGCAGCAATCGTTACGGTCTGAGAGCCGACATTGCTGACGTTACTGGCCGTGTCGGTAACGGCAAAGGTGATCGTGCGATTGGGGGAGAGTTGCGTGGGGTTATCGCCCGAGTTTTGGAAACGAACCGAACGCAACAGGGATTGCATGATGGCCGGTGTAAATGTGGTGCCGACGGTTGCGGGGCCAATGCTCAAACTGCCTGTGAGTGCGTTGTAGCTCCCCGTCGCGCCATTCTGATTCGTGAACAGCAAGAGATCTGTGGCTAACGGCGAGAGGATTTTGACCGTGGCGTTTTGAACATTGCTATCCTTGTCATTCATCAACAGACCACCATCGACGACCGTGGTACCGACGTTTTCGGTATAGGTGTTGCCGGTCGACGACATGGTGACCACCGGGGGCAAGACATTGGGCGGAGGCGGGGCCTTGAGTGCGGATACCGTCAGTGCGACATAATCCGTGTCGGTCAGCGGATTGATGACGTTTCCGGTGTTACCGAGGTCGTTGGTGACCATCATCAAATTATCGGGACCGGTGTAGCCAAACTTAGGCGTGTAGAGCAAGCCATTGACCGCGTCGAGCGTCAGGTTGATCGCGGTGAGCGTTCCCGACAGCGTCACGGTACCCGTGTTGTTGCCTGAAATAGCCCCTGCGGCCACGCCCCCGGCAACGGTGCTGTTCAGACTAAGTGAGCCTTTCGTGACACTGAACGTGACCCGCTCGATGGCGTTATTGGCGTCGACGTCGCTGACAGAGAGCCCCGTCAGAGAAATCGATGCGACTTGGATCGCCGAACGTGATCCGGAAACCGTGTTGACCGGAGCATCATTGATGGTGGTGATATTGATGGTCTGGCTGGCGGTGTTGCTCGTATTGGCCCCGACGTCGGTCGCCGAGATCAAGATCGTACGTTGCGCTGCTGGATTGTCCCCTGTGTTCTGGTAGCGAATCGTTCGCAACAGCGGCACGAACGCACTCGCCGCCGCTGAACCGGCCGTGGGTGTCAGCGTGAACGTCCCGGTGCTGGCGTTGTAGCTGCCCGTAAAGCCACCTTGGTTGGTAAACAGTAGCGTTTCGGTAGGGGTCGCCGAGGCAATCGTCAAGCTCACGCTTTGCACGTTGCTGTCCGCATCATTGAGTTGCAGCAGCGAGTCCACCACGACCGAACCGACTTGCTCGGTGTAGCTGCTTGCCACGCCGCTGGTCGTCACCACCGGCGGTTGATTGACCGCGGTCACGGTGATCTGAAACGATTGGGCCGCTGAGGTGTCGAGCCCGCCGTTAGTCGTGCCACCGTTGTCGTGCAACTGCACCGTGACGATCGCGGAGCCGTTACCACTGGTCGACGGCGTGTAGGTCAACTTGCCCGTGCTGTCGATCGTTGGCTGCACACTGAACAGGCCGCTGTTGCTGTTGCTGACGATAAAGTTCAACGCTTGTGTTGACTCGTTGCTCGGGCCGGCCGAGAGACTGGTGGCGAAGCCGTTGACACTCTGCGCACCCGCAGTTGCCAGAATCGACTGATTGCCGCCGCCCACAAAACTTGGCGCATCATTGACCGCAGTCACGTTGATCGAGAACGTTTGGGCCGCCGAGGTATCCGCTCCGCCGTTGGCCGTGCCACCGTTGTCGTGTAAGAGCACGGTGACGATCGCCGAGCCATTGGCGTTCGCCGCAGGTGTGTAGGTTAGTGTGCCGTTGGAGCTGACCGAGGGCTGCACGCTGAACAACCCGCTGTTGGAGTTGCTCACCAGGAAGTTCAGTGCCTGTGTCGACTCGTTGCTTGGGCCGGCCGAGATGCTCGTGGCGAAACCATTCACCGTCCGAGCGCCCGCGTCTTCGTTGACCGTCTGGTTCGCACCCACCACGAAGCTAGGCGCGTCATTCACGGCGGTCACATTGATCGCGAAGGTCTGTGCCGCCGAGGTATCCGCTCCGCCGTTGGCCGTCCCGCCGTTGTCGTGCAACTGCACCGTGACGATGGCCGAGCCGTTGGCGTTCGCTGCGGGGGTGTAGGTCAACTGGCCCGTGCTGTCAATCGAGGGCTGTACGCTGAACAACCCGCTGTTGCTGTTGCTCACGCTGAACGACAGCGTTTGGGTGCTCTCGTCGCTTGGACCCGCCAAGATGCTCGTGGCAAAGCCGTTTACAGTCTGGGCGCCCGCGTCTTCGTCGACCGTCTGGGCACCACCGACCACGAAGCTTGGCGCATCATTCACGGCCGTCACGTTGATTGCGAACGTCTGCGTGGCCGAGGAATCGCTGCCACCGTTGGCCGTGCCGCCATCATCGTGTAACTGCACGGTGACGATCGCCGAGCCGTTGGTGTTCGCTGCGGGGGTGTAGGTCAACTGGCCCGTGCTGTCAATCGAGGGCTGTACG
>CAYLYE010000013.1:0-24044 GCA_964387325.1 uncultured Planctomycetaceae bacterium | reverse complement strand
CTGAACAAGCCACTGTTGCTGTTGCTGACAATAGAGTTCAACGCCTGATTGCTCTCGTCGCTCGGGCCGGTCAGGATGCTGGTCGCAAACATGTTCACGGTCTGCGCGCCCGCGTCTTCCAGTACCGTCTGGTTTGCGCCGACCACGAAGCTTGGCGCGTCGTTGACGGCGGTCACGTTGATCGAGAATGTCTGCGTGGCCGAGGTATCCGCTCCGCCGTTATCCGTGCCACCGTCGTCGTGTAACTGCACGCTGACAATCGCCGAGCCATTCGCGTTGGCCGCCGGGGTGTAGGTCAACTGACCGTTGCTGTTGATCGTTGGCTGCACGCTGAACAGGCCGCTGTTGCTGTTGGCGACGATAAGGTTCAACGTCTGGTTCGACTCATCGTTCGGGCCGCGCGAAATGCTCGTCGCAAAGCTGGTTGCACTCTGCGCGCCAGCATCTTCGTTCACCGTCTGACTCGCGCCCACCGAGAAGCTCGGCGCGTCGTTCACAGCCGTCACGTTGATCGCGAATGTCTGAGCCGCTGAGGTATCGACGCCACTGTTTGCTGTAGAGCCGTCGTCGCTCAGCGTCACCGACACAATTGCCGAGCCGTTGGCGTTCGCGGCCGGGGTGTAGGTCAGCTGGCCATCGCTCGAGATGCTCGGTTGTACGCTGAATAGGCTGGAGTTGCTGTTGCTGACCGTGAACGACAGCGTCTGGGCGCTCTCGTCACTGGGGCCGGTCAGGATGCTTGTCGCAAACATGTTCACCGACTGCGCGCCAGCGTCTTCGTTGACCGTCTGGTCACCACCGACCACGAAGCTTGGCACGTCGTTGACGGCCGTCACGTTGATCGCGAATGTCTGGGCGGCCGAGGTATCCGCTCCGCCGTTAGCGGTGCCGCCATCATCGTGTAACTGCACGGTGACGATCGCTGAACCATTCGCATTGGCCGCCGGGGTGTAGGTCAACTGACCCGCACTCGTGATGCTCGGTTGCACGCTGAACAAGCCGCTGTTGCTGTTGGCGACGATAAAGTTCAACGCCTGGGCTGACTCATCGCTCGGACCAGCCAAGATACTGGTCGCGAACCCACTCACGCTCTGGGCGCCCGCGTCTTCGTTCACCGTTTGGGCACCGCCCACCACGAACGATGGGGCTTGATTATTGCTCACCGGATTGACCGTGATCGCAAACGTCTGGGCTGTCGAGGTATCGACGCCGCCGTTGGCCGTTCCGCCGTCGTCGCTCAACACGACCGACACGGTCGCCGAACCGGATCCGGTCGTCGTGTAGGTCAAATTCCCAAACGCGTCAATGGCTGGTTGGACACTGAATAGGGTCGTGTTGTCGTTGGTAACCGCGAACGACACGCTCTGCGTGTTCTCGTTGCTCGGGCCTCGCGAAATGCTCGTGGCAAAGCCACTCACGCTCTGAGTTCCGGCGTCTTCCAGAATCGACTGTGTACTCCCGACCACGAAGCTGGGCGCGTCGTTCACAGCCGTGACGTTGATCGCGTACGTCTGGGCAACCGACGTATCGAGACCGCCGCTGGCGGTGCCACCGTTGTCGTGCAACTGCACGGACACGACCGCTGAGCCATTGGCGTTGGTCGCCGGGGTGTAGGTCAACTGGCCTGTACTGTCGAGCGATGGTTGCACACTGAAGAAACTGGAGTTGCTGTTCGTGACAATGAAATTCAGTGTCTGGTTGCTCTCGTCGCTGGGACCGACACTGATCGCTGAGGCGAAACCCGTCACACTCTGCGCACCCGCGTCTTCGTTGGTCGAGAACTCTATAGATGTCGTAGTCTTCCACAGTTCAATGCCATTCGTACCATCATTGGCGCTGAAGTACAACGCCCCATTGACGTTTGTGAGAGACTGCGGGTTACTGCTACCACTAATATCCTTGACGAGCAAGGTTCCCGCGCTACTGCCGTCGCTCTTCCAGAGTTCAATGCCATTGGCGTTGGTATAGGCCCGGAAAAATAAGACACCATTGACGTTTGTGAGAAACTGAGGATTACTACCGTCCGTTAAACTTGGCTGAATCTCTTTGATTAGGACAGTTCCCGAACTCGTTCCGTCGCTCTTCCAGAGTTCGTCGTTACTGGAGAAGCCGTTGGCCTGAAAGAACAACGTCCCGTTGACGTTCGTGAGGTACATCACGTTACCGTCGACAGAACCAGGCTTAATGTTTGTGACGAGAAAAGTTCCCGTGCTTGAACCGTCACTCCTCCAGAGTTCGTAGCCATTCGAGCCGTCATTGGCGCGGAAGTACAACGTTCCGTTGACGTTTGTGAGATACTGCGGGCTGGCGTTGCCAGCACCGGGATTGATATCCTTGACGAGGACAGTCCCCGAAGCCGTGCCATCACTCTTCCACAGCTCGATGCCATTGATGTCGTCCGTGGCATGGAAAAACAACGTCCCATTGACGTTCGTCAGATACCGCGGGGTAGCGCCACCAACGCCGGCGCGGATATCCGTGACGAGTAGGGTCCCCTCGCTCGTGCCGTCGCTCTTCCACAGCTCGTAGCCGTGACCGTCGTTAAAGGCGCGGAAGAACAACGTCCCGTTCACTTCCGTGAATAACCGCGGACCGGCATCGCCAGGACCGGGGCGAATATCCTTGACGAGTACGGTCCCCGAACTGGTGCCGTCGCTCTTCCACAGCTCTTCGCCATTTGTGCCGTTATTGGCTTGGAAGTACAGTGTCCCGTTGATGTTCGTGAGCGACAGCGGGTTGGCACCACTCGCACCGGGCTGGATGTCCTTGACCAGGACCGTCCCCGCACTGCTGCCGTCACTCTTCCAAAGTTCGGTGCCATTAGTGCCGTTATCGGCGTTGAAGTACAAAATCCCATTGACTTCTGCGAAAACCTGCGGGTTGGCACCGCTGGAACCGGCCCGGATATCGCGAATAAGGGCGACACTGGTGACCACCGGCCCGACCACGACTGTGCTCGGCACGTCGTTCACGGCCGTGACATTGACCGAAAACGTCTGGACTGCTGAGGTATCGACGCCACCATTGGCTGTCCCGCCATCGTCGTGCAATTGCACTGTGACAATCGCCGAGCCGTTGGCGTTCGACGCCGGGGTGTAGGTCAACTGGCCGTTGCTGGCAATCACCGGCTGCACGCTGAACAACCCGCTGTTGTTGTTACTAACGATAAAGTTCAGCGACTGTCCGCTTTCATTACTCGGACCACTCGAAATGCTCGTGATATAATTTGAGGCGTTCTGCGAGATCGCGTCCTCCAGCACGGATTGGTTGCTGCCGACCACGAAACTTGACACGTCATTGACTGAGTTGACGGTCACGCTGAAGCTACTGTCGACGAACAGGTTGCTGCTGTCGGTGGCGCGGATCGTAATCGAAGCGCTGCCGTTGGCGTCGGGGGCGTAATCGAGCGTGAGCTGACTGCCCGAGATCGAGGCGGCGGTGAAGAGACTGGGGTTGGTGTTGACTTGGACGGTGTAGGTTAGGCCGGCCGCGCCGCTTTCGGCGTCGGCGAAGGCGGTGAGCAGATTGACCAGTGTGTCGGCAGCGTCTTCGTCGACCGTCACGTTGGCAAGGCCGGAAGTGGTCGGCGCGGTGTTTACTTCTACAGCGCCCATGTCGACGGACGTGCCTTGCACGCGCGGATACCCCACGCCGCGCTGATCGACGGGCAGAGTCTCGCCGGTGTCGCCGTCGCCGTCGAGGTCGCGCGAGTCGGAGAACAACCAACTACTACTGCCCGCGTTGATGGCGGGGCTGCCGGCGACCAGTGCGTGGGTCAGTGTCGTGCCGCCGTTGTTGGCCAGTGTGGTGTTGAGGATGGTGCTGGTGGTGATTGTGCCCGAGCCGGCGTTGCCGACGATGTTACCGTTGACGCCGTGGGTGATGCCGCCGGCGCTGCCGGCGTCGCCGATCAGGTTGTTGTTGGCGGTGGTGATCGGGAGGTCAATGTCGTTGGGGGTTGAGCCGGTGCCGATGAAGTTGCCGGCGATGATCGAGTTGTAGAAAATATCGCCCGTTCCGCCCGCGGAGTAGCCGCCACCGGTGCCTTCGCTGGAGCCATCGGCGTCGGCCCGGTTGCCGGTGATGGTGCTGTTGAAGACGGTCATGTCGCCGGCGAGTCCTCCGCCCGAGCTATTGGCCGAGTTGCCGCTGATGGTGCTGTTGGTGATGGTGATGGGAGAGAAGGTCAACAGCCCGCCGCCGACGTTGGCGGCAAAGTTGCCGCTGATGGTGCTGCTGGTGATGACGGCGCTGGTGCCCGTGTTGTGAATGGCAATGCCGCCCGCGTTTTCAGTCGTGGTGTTGTTACTCACGGTGCTGCGGGTGAGGAACAGCGTGCGCGTGCCTGTGACATTGATACCGCCGCCGCGATTGTCGGCCGAGTTGCCGGTGATGATGCTGTCGGTGATGGTGAGGTTGCCGCCGCCGAAGCCATCGGCCGTGATGCCCGCGCCGCGCTCGCCGATGTTGTTCTGGACGGTCACATTGGCGAGTGACAGCGTGGCGTCGCTGCTGCGAATGCCGCCGCCGTTGTCGCTGTCGGTGGTGCCTGGGTTGCCGTTCTGGATGGTGAGGGTGTTGAAGGTGACATTCGCGCCGGAGAGCAGATCGAACACGCGATCGATGCCCGCGGCGGCCGAGGCGCCGGCTTGGATGATCGTGGCCCCCTGGCCGGCACCGATGATCGTGACGGTGCCCGTGATGTCGAGGTCGCCTGTGGCGGCGGCGTCTTCATATTTGCCGGTGATGCTGAGCGTGTAGGTGCCGGCGGGGAGCGCGATGATGTCGGCGCCGGGCGAGGCGTTGGCTTGGATGATCGCTTCGCGCAAGGAGAGCACGCCGTCGCCGGCGTTGATGACGTCGGACGTGGTGGTGACCACGGTTGGCGTGGCGATCGTGACCGGATAATCTTCGACTTCGCCGTCGCTGGCCGCGCCGACGGGATTCAAGCCAGCTGCGTCGGTGCTCAGTCGGAAACGGGCGAAGGTGTTGGCGACCGCTGTTGTCGGGATCGTTGGAAACACGAGCGTGACCGCGCCGCTGACACCGCTGGGGACACTGACCGTGGCGGCCTCGCTGGCGTGAAACACGCCGTCGCTGTTCCAGTCGATCCAGCCGGCGAGCGTTGCCGCCGTGCCGGTGGTGTTCGTCACGTTGACGTTGATCGACGGATTGGTCGACTTGTAGACGTTGATGGCTCCGCTGATGCCATCTTCATCGTCGACGCCTGCGGTGTCGTCGCCCGTGGCCGAGGAGTTGGGCGAGGCGTCGTTCTCGCCGTCGATCGTCGCTCCGATACGCAAGCCGGGTGTGATGACGTGGCTGGGCCCGTTGTCGACGCCCGTGGTGCTGTAGTTGCCCGAGGCACGGCCATCGCCTGTGTCGGGCGCGTCGCCGTAGTCCAAGCTGGCGGTGAAATTGTTCGAGACGGGCAGACCGGTGAGCGAGGAGTACGTGGACACGATCAGGTTGTCGGCGATTTGTCCGCCGAGACCGACGCCGCGATTCGCTTCGGCGCCGAACGCGACGCCGCCGGTGCCGTTGTTTGAGCCGGAGACCGTCGGAATGGAAAGCGAGGTGGTTTGAATGTTGCTCTGGTGGCCGGAGAGGAACGTTTGCAGTTGTCCATCGACGGCGACCTGCAGAGTCGTTCCGGTGAAGGCGACTTCCATGTTGTGTGCAACCGTACTATCAAACGACGTAGGCCGTGCGGTCCAGGCCGAGAATCCACCGCTGACCGTATTGAGCGGACGAACGGAGACTTCACCGGTGCTATGCAGCCTGACCCAATATCCGGAGTTGGAGCCGCCGTTGATTCCGTCGTTGGGAGCAGCAGCCCGACTGCGAAAATAGAGTGCCGACCAGGACGCATTGCCGGACGCATCTTTGGGGGCCGTCAGATCGGCTTCCATGTTTAAATCTTGGCCAATGTTCTCGCCGTTGCTGACGGTCGAGGCGGCGAATTGCACGCCACCGTAATCAACGCCCGCGTTGCGCAGCTGGTTCGATGTGATCGTCGCGCCACCGCCGGTCGGGAAAATGTTGATATAGTAATGCGACCCGCTGCCCCCCAGCGCGTTGTTGGCCGCAGCCGTATGGGTTGCGTCGACACGATTGAACGTGTCGGAGATCGACACGGTCAGCATGGCGCGAATTTCGAGTGGCTCTAACCGCAATTGCTGTCGGCGATACGGAGTGGGTTTTCGAATCGGCTTCGGTAGTGTGTGATTGAACCAAGCCCGAAATCGCGACCATAGCGACCGTTGCATATCAACACTCCTGCGATGCTTGATTACAATTCTGAACTGGATCATCGCGACGCCAGACGGGCGCACGGACAACCCCGACCTGCCGAGCACAACACGCTGCTCCTGCGACGGAACTTCACAGAGATCCCATCTCTGACCGGGCGACCGCTTCTGCTCGCCCCCCGAAGGAATGCCTGTTAGGTTAGTAGTGGGGACATGCCAAGGCAAGCAAAAAAGCGGACCCCTTCGATGGCTGTTACGCTTGCTTAGGTCAGTACTGTTCGTGAGCTGGGTTCAATCACGCCGCAACTGGAGAGGCTGTTGTTACTGCGACCAAGAAGTATATTTTGACGACTGCGTGGTTCATGAACCGGGGCGACCAGCGGAAGGAGCGGAATTTCCCGGCTTCGCGTTGCTCGCCTAAGCTCTTTTGCTGGGCATACTTCCATAGGGGCTTGCCGTGCCATCACACGCACGAGCGGAGCACGGCTGCGGGAAGTGCGCGAGGCTCGACGATGTGGGCTTGTGAGTGAACCGGTGTTCTTCAGACACGCAGCGCCTGGCCGGGGCCTATGAACTGCGCATTCATGAATGCTTTTCTACAGCGTCTTGAGTCCGCTGGGCGGTCCATTTTTTAATCAAGTCGCGCAGCTGCCTCATTTCGCGCCACAGCGTGGCGAGGTCGTCGTGGAAGTGTTCAAGGCACCAGGGGCCGCGAAATCCGGCGTCCCAGGCAATGTCGAAACATCGCCTCAGATCGTAAGCGGCATGCTGGCCATCGGGGCCTAACGTCAATGCCTTGAAGTCGCATGTAACGGCCAAGGGAAAGGCACGGGCGAGCCCCTGGTAGCGCGTCTCGTTGTTGCTCCAGTTGCCCGTGTCGGGCGAGGCAGCCAGATTGCGGGCGACGGCACGAATCACCTCGGGGATAGCCTGCGGGTCGCCGCGCATCCATCCGTTGTTCTCAATCAGCAGTTGGATCCCCTTGGGGGCCGCATAGTCAATCAGCTCACGGTAGCTGGCAACATGTAGAGCCAGATCGGGCCGACGCTGGCCCGGCAACGGTCGCACCCAGCGCACGCCCAGTTGGGCTGCGGCGTCGATCGTCCGTTTGTATTCTTTCAGCGCGTGAGCGCGTTTGTCCGCGTCGCGGCTGTCCAAATCCAGATCGTCGCGGTTGATCTTCAAGTTCGTCAGCACGCAGCCAGCCTGCTCCGACCGAGTGCGCAACTGATCGAGATACGCACTCTGAAACGAGGCGAGCGTGCGGGTCATCAGATCGATCACGCGCATGCCCAACTCGTCGCGCATGATCTGGGGCAGATCCAACAGCCGCAACTTGCCGGGCCGCGGCTCGACCGTCAGATGGCGCATGAACGAACCGGTCGTGATCCCCACCTCGCCCACGAGCGATTCGCGTTTCGGCTTGTCATCGGCAGCTGTTGCCGAGGTCCCAACCAGCGTGACGCCGGCGGCCGCTTTCAGAAATGCGCGACGTTCGATACTCGGATCGGGCATGATGCGTTTCGCTCCGCTAGCGTGACAGAAAGGAACGGTGGGTCATGCGCTGTGCGCATGATACAGGCGGTTTCGATGCCAGTTCAACAGGGTCGACACACCGCCCGGCGCTCCCTAGCACTTTAACGCGGACCGGTGGCCTTGTTGATGAGTCGGCGGAATGTCGTGGCGTCGCTCGGACGGCCGGCAAGGATGTCGGCTTCGTTCGTGATCGCCAGCAGGATCTCACGATGCGACGACCGACCCCGATCGTAGATGATGTACAACTTGCCGTCGGGCGTTTCGACCGCGTCGGGATACGAAACCTCGGCACGGTCGTCGAGCAGCAAGCGATGAGGCCAGGTCAGCCCCTCGTCGTCGGAGAGCATCGCCGTAAGATGACTGCGTTGGGCCAAAATCGGAACGTCGCGCGAGAACCCCAAGTGATTGATGAGCAGCAGGCGACCCGACTTGAGGCGACGAACGTGAAACCTTGAGCCGGGTCCTTCGAGCTTCGATCGCACGGGCGCTTTCCAAGTGACGCCGCCATCGTGGGACGTCGTTTCGGCCAGCCCATCTTTGATCCGCATCGGCATCCAGAGGGTGCCATCGCGGCGTTCGATGATCATGTGCTCCATGCCGCCCCCGGTCGTGGCACCGTTCCATTCGGCATTACGTCCCGGCGCGCCGCCAATCCAAGTGAAGCTCAGGCCCTGGTCGGTCGAACGGACGATCCCTGCACCGTGGGCGCGGTTGTACCAATTCGCAACCGGCAGCAGCCACGTCCCGTCGCGGAGCACCGTCGGTTTGTTGAGCATTAGGCCGTCGCAGATGCGGCGCGGCGCTGACCAAGCGGAATCGGCCCTGTCGGGCTGTTCGCAGAGCGTGTACCAGACGCCCCAGCGGCCGTCGTGTAGTTGTTTCGTCGCATCGTTCTGGCAATAGAAGAACCACAATCGGCCGTCGGGCGACGTCCAGAGGCACGGGTCGGACGTCCGCACGTTATGCGGCGGATCGATCACCAAGACCGGCTCGGTCCACGTGACGCCATCGTCGTGACTCGTGACCAGGACCACGTAGTTTTCCTTGCTCTCGCCCCGACCACCGCTGTACCAAGTGGCCCACAGTCGGCCGGACTTGTCATCGCGGGCAATGCCGGGCACGCCCTGATAGAGTCGCGCCGCCGATTGATATTCGGGGCCCGCTTTCGTGTTGAACGGCACCGCTTTGAGCGCTTCGTCCTGAGGGTCGGAGCCGGTTTGCGACCGGGCCAAGTTGGCAAATAAAAGCACCATGACGCGGGCAAATAGTGGATCGTGCGGCGTGAGGTTCTTGCCCAGCAGATCGATGGCGTCGTCGGCTCGCGGAGCGAGATCCGCCTCGGCACGGGGCCCATTCTTATTGACCATGTAGGCCCGGGCGCGTAGTTGCAGCGCCTCGATCGTCTTGGCTTGTGCGCTCGAAGGCCACGTGGTGAAATCCTCGTTCGCGAACTCGCTGCTCAATTCTTTTGATTGATATCGACTCAACAATTCGCGCATACGACTGACCGGGGCGTTAGGGTCCGCCGCTTGAGCGGTGTAGCTCATGGCGATGATAAGGAACAGGAGCCGTGTGATTCGCATGGATGATTTTCCGAGTTCGAATAAGTTTCCGAGCGAACAGCTCAATCGAGATACAGGAACTCGTTGAGATTGAACATCGCGAGGCACAGATCGACCCAAGCTGCGGCCTGCGCTGGCGCGACGCTCGCGGGGGGCGAAGGTATCGGCGTCGATCGCGACTCGGCCGATTGCGACTCGATCCGCCGCGCGTCGGCCAGTAGAAAGGCCTGGGCCGCGTTGGTCTCCGCTGCCGTCGGAGCGCGTCCCAGCGTGCGTCGATACAGCCACTCGATGCGCGTGGTGTCGTTGCTCACACGCTCTCCGCGAAGGATTCGTCCGGCCAGCTCACGCGAGGTTTGCAGCGAAAAGTCGCTGTTGAGTAAATACAACGCCTGCGGCGCGGTGGTCGACTCATTGCGACGCGGGCAGCTTGCGTTCGTGTCGGGACGATCAAACGCCTCGAACAACGGATAACGCAGATTGCGCCGCACGAACAGATAGATACTCCGCCGGTAGTGGTCGTCCTTGTCAGGACTCTCTTGCCATTGCCCCTTGAGCAACGTGCCGAGCAACTCTTTCGGGAGCGGAGGCATGATCCCCGGCCCGCCGCGTCGCTCGTTCAATCGTTCAGCGCTCGACAGCATCGCGTCTCGAATCGCTTCGCCATCGAGCCGGCGACGAGGCATGCGCGCCAACCACACGTTCTGCGGATCGACGGTCGCGGCGCGGGACAGGTTATCCAGCGCACGTCGACGCTCGTCGGCCGAGCGAATCTCCGCGCCGACGCCGCTCGCTTGCCGATAGACACTCGACAACACGATCTGTCGATGCAACTGAGGTAAATCCCAACCGCTGTCGAGGAACGCGATGGCCAAGTAGTTCAGCAACTCACCGTGCGTCGGCTCGTCACCCATAATGCCGAAATCACCCGGCGAGCGGCTCAGACCGAAACCGAAGTGATGTTGCCAGACCCAATTGACGAGCACGCGCGGCGTGAGCGGTTGCTGGCCGCTGGTCAACCAACGCGCCAGCGCCACGCGCCGGCCGCTCGGCGCCTTGCCTTTCGCCCCAGCGTCGGGAACGATCGCGTGACTCAAATTGGCAATGCGCGGAAAGGCCGGCTCGACGACCGGGCCAGGCAGTCGAAAATCGCCACGCAGCATCAGGTAGCTCGGCTCGCGCTCGCCACTCTCTTGCACCACGCGCCCCACCGATGTGCCGCTGAATAAATTGGCCGGCTCGAAAATCGCCCGCAGTCGATAAAAATCAGCCTGGCTAATCGGGTCATACTTGTGGTCGTGACACTGCGCGCAGCCCAGTTGCAAACCGAGTAGCGCGCTGCCGACGGTCGACGTGATCTCGTTCAGGACCATGTGACGCCGCTCGGCCCGCAGATTGATGTCGGGCATGTCGGGCCCGGCGAGCAAAAAACCCGTCGCAATCGCCGCGAGCGGGTCGTCGCTTCGCAGCTCATCGCCGGCGATTTGCAGTTGAACGAACTCATCGAGGGGCATGTGATCGGCGAAGGCGTCGATGACCCAATCGCGATAACGCCAAGCGTTCGCGCGGACTTTGTCATGCTCGAAGCCGTCGGTCTCGGCGAACCGCGCCAGGTCGAGCCAATGCTGAGCCCAACGCTCGCCGTAGGCGCGTGACGAGAGCAGTCGGTCGACGACCGACGAGAAAGCCGAGCGTGGAAAGCCCTCTGCGGATGACTCGGGTCTCGGCTGTCCGCTTGCTGAGGTGCGATTGGAAAGCTCGTCGGCACACGCTTTTTCAAACGCCTCGATCTCGTGCGGCGTGGGTGGCAGACCAGTCAAGTCGAACGTGACGCGACGCAGCCACACGCGCGGCTCGGCGTTCGGTTGCGGCTCGAGCTGCTGCTCGACCAACTTGGCGCGGATGAAGCGATCGATCGGATTCCATCCCCACGCGGGATCAACGATCGCCGGCAACGCGGGTCGCGTCAGCGGTTGATACGCCCAGTGCTCGCGGTCGCTCGGTCGTAAAGGTTTCTCTTCGAGCTTGTGCTGCACCCCCTCGGAGGGCCGCGGAGCTTTAGGCTCCGGAGCCAAGGGTTCGTCGGGCTCGACCAAGGGGGGCTTGAGCGTGGGCGCTTTTTTCGGCTCGGCCGACTCGACGACTGCGCCCAGCGACAACATCATCGCCGTGAGCAAAACCGAAATCAGTCGTCGTGTGCGCCACTTCATGCGAGGATCTCGCGAACAACTCGGCCGGCGGTTTCGGTCAACCGTTCGTCGCGACCGTTGTGAAAGAACGTGAGCCGTTCGTGATCGAGTCCCAACAGGTGTAAGATCGTGGCGTGCAGGTCGTGAACGTGGACCTTGTTGTGTTCGGCTCGCAGGCCCACGGCGTCGGTCGCGCCGTAGGTCATGCCGCCGCGCACGCCTCCGCCAGCGAGCCACATCGTGTAGCCCCAGGGATTATGGTCGCGGCCAGTACCGTTCTCGCTCATGGGCATGCGGCCAAACTCGCCACCCCAGATGACGAGCGTATCGTCCCACAGCCCGCGTCGCTTCAGATCATGTAGCAGCGCGGCGATCGGCCGATCGGTGCGGCGACAGTAGAGCGCGTGGTTTTTATCGACGTCGGTGTGTGCGTCCCAGCCGCCGGTATCGCCCGAGTAGAGTTGCACGAAGCGGACCCCTTGCTCGATCACCCGCCGCGCGAGCAGGCAGCGGGTGCCGAACTCGGCGGTCTCTTTCTGATCGGTTCCGTAGAGTCGATGCGTCTCGGCTGTTTCTTGCGACAAGTCGACCAGTTCGGGAGCGCGCACCTGCATACGAAACGCAAGTTCATACGCTTTAGCGCGGGCGAGCAGTTCGTCGTCGCCGCGGCGCTCGGCGAGGTGTTCGGCATTGCGGGCCGCGACAAAGTCGAGCACGGCACGCTGCTGTGCGGCGCTGATCGAGTCGTCCGGCCGGAGATTTAGGATCGGGTTCGCACCCGCTCGCAGCGCGGTCCCTTGATGCGCGGCAGGTAAATAGCCGTTGCCCCAGGCGGGCGGTCCGCCCTTGAGTCCTCCGCCCGGGTCGGGCAACACGAGGAACGCAGGCATGTCCTGATTCTCACTCCCCAGGCCGTAGCTGACCCAAGCGCCCAGGCTCGGCCGACCCAGCAAGATCGAGCCGGTATTCATCTGATAGACCGACTGTGGATGGTTCACACTGTCGCCGTGGCAACTGCGTAGCACACACAGATCGTCGGCATGTCGGGCAATTTCTGGTAGGAAGTCGCTGATCTCAGTGCCCGAGTTGCCCCGCGGTCGAAACGGTCGCACCGGCGCGAGCAGAGGATTGCTGGCCACCTTGCGGCGCGTCATCACCATGCCGAAACTCTCGGGCAACGGTTGACCGGCGTATTTCAGCAGATCGGGCTTGGGATCAAACAGATCGACATGACTCGGTCCGCCGTGCATGAACAAGAAGATCACCCGCTTGGCGCGCGGTTGGAAATGCGTGCGCGGTAGCGCTCCGCCGCCGGTCGCACTGCGCGCGACACGCTCGTCATGCACGAGCGAGGCCAAGGCGATCGAGCCTAACCCTTGCAGCGAGTGCCGGAGAAAATCGCGTCGCGTGTCGAGTTGTGGGAGCATGAGCGAGACTGCCACAAGGTAGGCGAGTGGGAAGGCGTATGCCGGTTTGAACCGATCGCTATTGTAACAACGGGCCCCCCACGAGCGTCTAGCGCGGAGCGGAAAAATCGTGGCAGGCCTGAGGTTCCAAAGCCAAACAGCGAATTGGCCACCAAGAACGCCAAACGACGCAAAGACGGGGGGGGGGAGTCAACGACCGATGGCGACGGTGACGCGGAGGGGGTGGTGTCGGAGCGGCTGTGGCAAAGGCCGCCGGGTTGTGTGCGCGCTACCATCGTGGGTGGCTGGCGTTTTGCGCAGCAAAACCCGGCTTACTTCGAGGCGGTGTCACACGTTTATCGCCGGGTTTTGCTGCGCAAAACGCCAGCCACTCTTGCCGCTGTCTCAGTCTGGACCCTGTGGTATAATTTCGCTATGGAATACGACCTAAAAATCGATGTGGCCACACTTGACCCTCCGCACCGTCGCGCGATGGAGGAAGTGATTGGCCAACCATTGGCGGCCAACCAACGGCTCATCATCAGCGTGACCGAAGTTGAAATGGCGCCGAGCGAGCAGCCGCGCCGTGTCCAATCGCTGGACGATTGGACCAAGGTCTATGAGGGTCTAAGTGATGAGGATATCGAGTCGATCGACAAGATCGCCAAGACTCGCGCCAACCTTACCCGCAATCTTCCCTAGCTATGGATGAGGCGATCCTCGATACGGACCTGTTGTCCGAAGTGCTCAAGGGGAAGGACACAAAAGTTCTGGCGACGGCACGTCAGTATTTAGCCGAGCACCAGCGGTTTGCGTTCTCAGAAATTACGGTCTATGAAATCGTTCGCGGGATGCGTGCCAAGAATGCCGCGCAACAACTCACGGAGTTTCTCCAGACGGTCGGCACGAGTGACGTGTTTTCCGTTAGTCGCACGGTGCTGTTGCGCGCAGCTGATCTGTGGGTCGAAGCGCGCCAGGGTGGGCATCCGAAAAGCGATACTGACCTCATCATTGCCGCCACGGCGTTGGAAGCCGGGCGTGTGTTGGTGACAGGCAATACGGCGCACTTTTCGTGGATTGCCGGCTTACAAGTCGCTGACTGGCGCAATCGGCAAGCCGGTTCCACTGTGAACCGAGACTGAGCGTTGGACGTCTTCGGCTCTGACTTTAGGAAAACTCAAGTGAGCACTAGCCAGGGAGTTGAACAACATCGACACGTACTGTGACGTGAAAGATTCAGCGGTTGACTTGATTTACTTCGCCGCACGGGACTGGGCTGCGAGGACCCTCTGGCACATGGGTCCGAGCGATGCGTGAGTGACGTCCGAGACAACCCAATACGAAGAAAATCAGACGTCTTCGTAGCGCGTGCTGCGGCGACGATAGAAGGGGCGCCGCGCGACCGAAGCGGCTTGAGGGGCGTCGCCGTACATCTGTTGCCGTTGTAGCCAAGGTCCGGCGAGTAGCCGGTACATGCCCAGCAGCAACAACGTACCCAGCATGGCGGTAAAGAAGCCGATCACGCTGATGGGTGTGACGCGATGCCCTTCCCAGGCAAAGGCGAGCACGCCGCCGCCGATGACGCTGCCGGCGATGCCCAGCAGCAGCGTGGTGAGCGCTCCGCCTGGATCGCGGCCGGGCATCAGAGCTTTGGCGGTCAGGCCGACGACCGTGCCGAAGCCGACCCACAGCAGGAACGTATGCACCCAAGCATGAATTTGCTGTAATGTGTCGGGGTTCGACATGAGAATGGGCCTTAGAACAAGAGCGGGGAGTAATCCAGCGACGGTCTGCGAGTCACATGTCGGCTGCGCGTTACATGCCTGGTGGGATCGCTTCGCCCGCCGGCGGAGGCGCGTCAGCAGCAGGCGCTGGGGCCGGAGCGGGAGGCGGGGGCGTGATGATCGGGCCGCTCGGGGTGCTTGCACCCGTTTGCATGGCCTTCATCGCAGCCGCCTCACGGGTCAGCTTGAACTCATAACCCGGCGGAAAGTATTGAATGTCGTCGCTCAGATAGTATGGACTGGGAAGTGTTTGCCCAGCCACGTCGACTTGGCAGCCGGTCATGACCACGCAGCCCAGTAAGGCCAGCAGAGTCCCCAGCCCAGTTCGTCCATCCAAGCGATTCATCATGATTCTCCGTAGCTCGTCGTTCGCCGTGAACTCGTCCGCCCGCAACGCTGTTGGGGGTCCGCCTCATCACCCTATGCCATTGAGGCAAGTTCTCTGCGGTCGAGTTGTCAGGGCTAGATATCGACCCGCTCCAGAACGAACTTGTGGAATAATCGTCAAAATCGTCAAGAATGACCGCCCGAGGTCGATGAACCCCGTCGAGGCTCGGTGGATCAGTGCATGTTTTTGCCCTGGGTTGGATAAGATAGTAAGTTGAAAGCCTGGATGGTCTGTCGACTTACGGCGACGTATCCGACTTTCGAGCGATTCACATTCGAGAGAACACGACATGAATCGGCGAGCGAGCTGGCGGTGGTTGCTGTCGCGGCGGTGCTGGCAACTCTGGGGAGTCACGCTGGCGCTCGTCAGTGGCCTGCTGATCGACCATCGCGAAGCATCGGCTCAGGCGATGCGCGCTCCCTCGAACCGTTACTTTCTGTATCTGCAAGACTATTACGACGGCAACTATCAGGCGGCCTTGGCCAACTTGCAAGGCGAAGCGCAGTCGGGGGTCATCAAAAGCTTCCAAGGCAATTGGGTCGACTCGATCTGCGTCTACGCCATGATCGGCGAGTGCTCGTACCAGCTCGGCGAGCATAGCAACGCGCTCGCGGCCTTTACCACCGCGCTCAACGTCTATCTGCAACACTCCCGCTGGATGGTCGACGCCCGCTTCACGGCCATTCGAGGCTTGCAGGGCGGCCAAGTCGTCAACGCGCCGTGGGGACCGTCACGCCGTCAGCGACAGTTGGGGAACTACGACGACACGTTCCTCATGGCGATGGGGCGACTCAACCAGCAGCAGGCGCTGTTGCGCGGCGGGGTCGTGCAGAACCCGACCTTGTTTCCGCTCAACGTCGCCGAGGTGGTCCGCTGTACCGCGCTCGCGCTCAAACGACGCACTGAGTTACTGGGCCCCTTGAGTCCTCACGATTCGCTCAACGCACAGGTGTTGACGACCTTGTCGGCTCGGCCGGGACAACCCAACCACTGGTCCGAGTGCTGGATCAGCTTGCAACTCGGCATGGCCTATGTGGCCAACGGCAAAGACGCCCAGGCCAAGCAAGAACTCGAACGGGCCGTGCTCGCCGGCGGACAATTCGATCACCCCCTCACCAGCATGGCGCTCTTGGAACTCGGACGCATCGCGGTCACCAACAGCGATTACGATGGCGCGCTCAATTTATTGCTCGAAGCGAGCCTGTCGGCCGTCCAGTATCCGAATCCGCAGGTGCTCGAAGAGGCGTTCCGGCTCGGGTTCACGATCCATATGGCTACGCAGCGCAAGGGCATCTTCCCGCCGCTACTGCTGGCGACGCAATGGGCTCAGCGCAATAGCTTCCTGCACCTGCTCACCTCGCTGCACATCATGACGGCCGAGAACGCCATTGTGTTGGGCGAGAACAAAATTGCGCAGCAGTCGTTGGATCAGGCGCGGATGCGCATGACCGGCGGCGGCATGCCCGCCGGCAAGATCGGCGCTCGTTATCAGTACCTCGTGGCCCAATCGAATTACAAGGATGGGCAGGTCGCCAACGGCGACAAGGCCTTCGAGCGGGCGATGGCTTTTCAGCGTGGCGGCTCGATGTGGCTCTGGCACATCACGCTCGTCGACCATTGGTCGAAGACGCAGCAGATCACGCCCCGCGTGGCCATGGACACTTATACGACCTTGCTGCGCGACCCGACGCCGGCCGACTGGACCGTCGATCCGCTCGAGACGATGGGCAAGCTCGTCTGGCCGCACGGTATCAGTTACGAGAACTGGTTCGAAGTGGCGATCGAACGACAAGAGTACGAACGGGCCGTCGAGATCGCTGACATGGCGCGGCGACATCGATTTTTGTCGGCGATCGAGTTTGGCGGCCGGCTGCTCAATTTGCGCTGGGTGCTCGAATCGCCGGTCGAGGCACTCGATCGTGCGACGCAATTGCAGCGGCAAGAGATTTTGACCCGCTATCCGCAATACACCAAAGCGTCAGACACGGTTCGCAAGCTACGCGATCAGTTAAAGGACGCGCCGCTCGCGCCGAGCGAGCAACCCGCGCAACGCGCCTTGATCGCCAAGTGTGACGAGATGGCCGTGGCCAGCTCGGCGCAGGAGGTTGTGCTGCGCGAGATCGCCACACGCCGCGAGGCGTGCAATCTGGTGTTTCCGCCCTTGCACAGTATTAAGGACGTGCAGAAGTCGCTCCCCAGCGGTCACGCGCTCTGGGCGTTCTTTAACACGAGCAAGCAGTTGCACGCCTTTCTGATGACCAACGACAAGTACGGTTACTGGGGCGTTCCGCCGATCGCTCAGCTGCACAAGTCGCTCGACCCCATGTTGCGGGGCATCGGCAATTGGGATCAGAACAAGCAGCTCAAGCTCGACGATCTGCGCGACGACAAGTGGAAGAAGCCATCGCAAGAGTTGTTCACGGCCCTCTGGGGCGGGTCGAAAGCCGACATCAAGCAGTTTCAAGAACTGATCATCATCCCGGACAACGTCATCTGGTATGTGCCGTTCGAGTCGTTGCTCGTGGCTGGGAGCGACACCCCCGCACCGCTGCTGAGCCGCGTGCGGTTACGCTACGCGCCGACCGTCGGGTTGGCGATGAGCGACTCGCGGCCGCGGAACGTCAAGGGGAACACGGTCGCTATGCTCGGGCGGCTCTACCCGCAGGACGACGACGAGGTGGCCCGACAAGCGTTCGAAGGGATCGCCCGCTCGATCAAAGGGGCGATTGCCGTGCAAGGACACCATCTGCCCGGGTCGAACGTGTACACCACGCTCATGGATCGGCTGCTGGTCTTTGGCGAAGTGCAACCACCCGAGACCGACTTGTTCGGCGTGCAGTTGTTTCCTCTCGACAAGGCGGCTCAATCGAGTTCGCTGGGGAGTTGGCTGCGGCTGCCTTGGGGCGGTCCGCAAGAAATATTCCTGCCCGGCTTCCACACCCCGGCCGAGGGCGCGTTGAAGAAAGCCGGCGACGGCTCCGAGTTATTCGTTACCACTTGCGGGCTCATGGCGACCGGCGCGCGAACCATCCTCATCAGTCGTTGGCGACCCGGCGGACACAGCAGCTACGAACTGGTCCGCGAGTTTGCCCAGGAATTGCCCCATGCGACTGCGTCGGCCGCCTGGCAACGAGCCGTTAAGCTCACCTCGGCGACGCCGATCGACGTCTCGGCCGAGCCGCGCATCCTGCCCACGGGCATCGACGAGCCGCCGCTCGCGAATCATCCGTTCTTCTGGTCGCCGTTCATGGTCATCGACACCGGCAGCGAGCCTCCGAAGGATGACGCCGGCGACGCTGGGGGAGTGATTAAGGTGAAGTGAGGGATGAAGGATGAAGGATGAAGGCACGCTGACGCGAAACGGGTCAGCACTCCTCCGCTCCCGTCTCACCCCTTCTTTCCTTCGTCATTCAGCACGCTTTTCTCGTTCGTCAAGCTGTTTCCGAACACGAACTTTGTGCGTCTCGGCAACCACTTCGTGATCGAAGACGAGTTGGGCAGCGGCACGCAACTCGGCAGGTGTGGACGAAGGAATTTCACGCAGCGCGTCAAATAGGTCCAACGTCATATTAGCCGCAAAGATACTCCGCTGCGGTTGGGGACCCAGTCGTTCACGCAAAATCTTCACGGCCTCTTCGCGAGCCGCGATCCCCTTTTGCGGTTGGCTATCGAGGTCGTGCCACGTGGCAATCTGATTGAGCACCTTGCCCGTTTCGTGCAGTGCGGCCACAGTCTGCTGTCGGCGTGCGAGTTCAATAGCCCGAGTGTATTCCTTCCGCGACGCATGAAAGGTCGCCACAATCTCGAGCGCCTTGGTTTGATGCTCGTATCCGCGATAGGGTAACGAGTCAAATTCATTCAGCAGCGCGTCGAGTTGCGGGCCGTTGGTGTCAGGCTCGGCGGCAACCACCTGAAGCAACTGAATCCACGCCACCGATCGTTGCTGGTCGGTCAGCGAGAGCTTGAGCGCGTCTTGCAACAATTGCTTGGCTTCGTTCAGGCGCTTTTGGTGCAGGCGAAGCAGCGCCAGCAAGTTGTGTGACTCATGACGCAAGACAACGGGGCTGTCGGCGTCAGCCAAGTACACGGTCGTCATGGCTTCGGCTACGTCTGGCTTGCTGCGATAGAGTTTCAGAAAGTTCGCACGGAGCGATTGAAGATGCGCGTTTCCGGCCGCTCCGCGCGACAACGCTTCATCGCGGGTCGCGAAGGTCGTGTGGACCCAGGCGCGGAGCAGCCCGCGTCCATACGCACGTGCCAAGTCGGGGGTGAGCGCTGGGCGCAGTTGCGTGTACGGAATCTCCAGCGTGGCCGCCAAGACGGCCCCCTCGCGCAGGGCAAAGTGGTGTGAGCAGATCTTCGGATTCACCGCGCCGGGCTTATTCGGATCGGTCAGAAAATTGAGCGGCGACATGAGCACCTGCGGACGCTCTTCTTTGATCCAGGCACTGAGCTCATCGAGATTCTCTTTGATCCGGGGCGTACCGAGCCCCAGAAAGTGAAACGCTTCGTGGATGTCGCCACGCAAAAAAGGACAGTGAAAATCGAGTTGGTAGCGGATGTCGTGCGCTTCGCCCAACGCTTGGATCGCGGCAATCTCGGGATAGATGGGCGCTGGTCCGTAGTCGCGATTGTGATCGTGCGGGTCGCGGTTCTTGCCTTGATCGCCCGCGGCGACTCCGTCACGATCGACCAGCGGCACCGCGAGCAGATAGTACCGCTGGCGAAAACGGCGGCCTGCGACCGAGTCGGACATGGCTTCGGCAAGAAATCCTTCGAGCACAAAACTGGCCAACGACTCGCAGGCATGATGACGTGCCGAGACAAACACGGCGTTGCGGTCCGAGCCGGGCTCGCCAATCTGCAACAGCTCGACGGGATGCCCCTGGCGTGTCTTGGTGAGATACGATGCCCGGAGATGTGCATTCCCTTGGTGAGCGGCCAGGAACGCGGCAAGATTCTCGGGCAAATACGGAATCGCCACGGCAAAGCGAACCGCCAGTGCGTTCGGTCGAAACTCGTAGGTGAACGATTCGCGCCGCTCTTGGGGCGGCGTCGTCGACGGAGCAAATTGGCACGGCTCGGGACCCAGCCATTGCCAAGTCTTTCCGGCGTCGGTGCTGTAGGCTGGCCCTTGCACGGAAAGGAGCGGTGAGCCTTGAAAGGTAAACGTCACCGCACCCGGCCGTGAGGCGATGGCCTCGAAGTGCCAATAGAACCAGGGCTTCCCGCCGCGCAAGTCGGGAGCAACTTGGATTTGATTTCCCTCGTTCTTCTCGACGATGACATTGCCGCCCGGAAAGTCGCTGCGGATCGTGACCATCCGCTCGGCCCCATCGGCACGTAATTGAAATGGCGCGAGCGCCACCAGTAAGGTGACTATGGACGGCAGTAGCTGCGGATATGGCATGAGTGGGTATCTCGGAGTGAGGAGCTGATCGGCGTCGTCGCACGAACAGCACGATCGGACTCGCGCTCGAATGGTCGTGCGCACTAAAAAATAATTCTGTTCGGCCGAGTAAACGTAGTGTCTGAAAATTGACTGCGGAAGACTATGGGGCAATTTTCGAAATGGCTGATTTTCCTCGTCTTTCGTTGCTCATGATGGCCATCGCTTGCGAAAACGGTGGCCTGCGATGACTTCTCGATTATGATGAGTTCGCTGAGAGATGTGTGGGATAAAGGAAGTCGAATGACAAGCTGGCTGGGGTTGAGGGTTCGATCAGCGCTAAGGAGTGTTGCCGTGTTCGCCATGAAATTGGTTCAATTCGCTCGTGCGCTTGTTGTGGCGATGGTCGTGAGTTGCCTCATGACCGAGGGCGTGTCGGCTGCTGAGCCATTGCCCGTCCACGAGTCGCATGCCGCGCACCGCAGCGAGCACCTGATTAGCGATCTCGGCTGCGCGCTGCCCCGCGAGGCATGGACGGACGCCGATAGCAACGTCCACAAGCCGATTTCGCCAGCGCCGCAAGGGCTGTGGCGTGTGATCGACTATAAGGCACAGCTTTACAATGGCCGGGCGCTGATGACCACCCGCGCCGACTCGACCCCCATTACGATTCCACTCAACCGCTCGGGTTGGCATGCCATTTCGATCGGCATGTCGGAGCGGCAATGGGAACAAGCGGTGGTCGAGGTGCGATTGACCGGTGACGAACACTGGCAGTTATTACGCAACTCGGCGGGGGTGGGCTGGGGAGGTCCGCTGTACGAAGAGCCGTGGCGCTTTGCTGACGTGACCGGCCGGAGCTTGGAAATCCGGTTCCCGAAAAACCTGGAGGCGATGGTGGCCACGTTTCGCGAGAAGCCGATCGTCGCCAGCGTGTACTCCGTGCGGCTCATGCCCATGCAAGCCGAGCATGTTCAGCAGTTGTCCCGCAAGCGACATGCTCCGCTGGTCTACATCAACGATGGATTTGGCATCTTCTACAATGCCGATCGACCGGGTCCACAGATCGTCAAGAACGCTTTGCGACCGTTCGCGAACAGCGATTGGGATATCTGTGCCTTTGGCAATATCGGCGGCGATTTGGTGAATTTTCCGGCGACTGCAGGCACGCTGGCGGGAAAAGGGGGCTGGGATTTTCGCCGGCCGGGCGATCGACGCTGCAGTGAAAATCTTGCCGCGATGATCGCTGCCGGCGAAGACCCGTTGCAGCAAGCGATTGATCAGGCGCACGCGCAACAGCAAAAACTCTGGATGTACCTGCGTCCCCAGGCTTATTCGTCTGAACCACCCTACGATCATATCTTGCGGAGCGAGTTTTTCGCCGCGCATCCGGAGTTCCGTTGCGTCGAGGCCGACGGCCTGCCGGTCAGCAAGTTGAGTATTGCCTTTCCCGAGGTGCGTCAGAACCTCAATACCATTCTGCGCGATGCACTGCGGCGCGGAGCCGATGGTCTGAACATTGCTTTCGTGCGCGGATATCCCTGTGTGCGTTACGAAGAGCCTGTGCGTCAGCGATTCCGCGAACGATTTGGCACCGACATGCGCAAGCTCCCCGACAGCGATCCGCGGCTGCGGCTGCTTTGGGCCGAGTATGTCACGAATTGGCTCAAGGAGATTCGCCAAATGCTCGACGAGGCCGGCGCGAGCCCGTTGGTCAAGCGGCGCGAGTTGTCGGTCATCGTGGGACCTGACCTGGATTGGAACATGCGATTTGGGTTCGACGTTTACGATTGGGCACAACGGGGCCTGATCGACGCCGTGTTGCCGTATCCGTACGTCGAAGAAGACAAACTGAACGTGGCCGAATTTGCCGCCGCGCTCGAAGGGACGTCGGTGCAACTGTTACCCAGCTTGGGCACGTATCAGCAGAACGTCACGATTGCCGAGTTGCGTGTTCGGGCTCATCGGTATTACTCGCAGGGAGCGACGGGCTTGTCGCGCTGGGATGCGTATTCGCAATTGGCGCGACTCGGGTTGGACGATCGCTTGGCTCAGCAGTGGTGGGTCGAAAATTACTTTCCACCCCAACGGATGCGCATCCTCGAATTCGCCGGACAGAACCTGCGCGCGTTTGGACCCATGCTCGGGTTCTGACACCGTCCGTTGGGCCTCGGCGAGCAACACGAGGCCTGTATTTACGGGTTTCGGCTGGTCGTGCTGTTAACTTCATTTCCTGAGCCTCAATCACCTGCTTTGGTCTTGATTTGAGGGGGATCGTCCATCAAAATTAGTTCATGCGTCGGGGCGGTCTATGGGCTGTTCCCGACGCGCTCCCGCCACGCCCCCTTCCCGCCTGCGATGCATCATGTCCCGCCCGATCATTCGATGGCTTGTGCTGGCAATCATTTCGACGGCTGTCCCAGCGGCTGCGAATGATGTGGCGGTCGAGCCATTGCATCGCCAGATCGATCGACTCATTCGCGCTAAAATCGTTGAGCAGAAGATTCCGCAGATCGCCTCGACCGCCAGCGACGAAGAATTCTTCCGCCGCGTCTGTCTCGATCTGACGGGGATCATTCCCACGGCCGATCAGGTGCGCGCGTTTGTCGCCGATTCGACCGCGGATAAACGGAGTCGGGCGATCGACCGCCTGCTCAGCAGCGACGAGCACGCGGCCTATTTGGCCGTGGTGTTTGATGTGATGCTCATGGAGCGTCGACCGGACAAGTATGTGCCGACGCTCGACTGGCGAGCATTTCTGGCCGAATCGTTTCGCCAATCCAAGCCGCTCGACAAGCTGGTGTATGAATTGCTCGACAGCGATGGTGTCGACGCGGCGCTGCGGCCGGCCGCAAAGTTTGTGCTCGATCGCGAAGTTGTCACCGACGTGTTGGTTCGCGATCTGGGTCGACTGCTGTTGGGGGTCGACTTGCAATGTGCTCAGTGTCACGATCACCCGTCGGTCGTCGACTACCGACATGCCGATTACTATGGTCTGCAAGCCTTCGTCGCGGGGATCAAGCTTTATAAACAACCCGACGGCACGACCGTGCTGCAAGAGAATGTCGTACGCGAGGTGTCGTTTGCTTCGGTCTTCGAGCCGAGCAAGTCGAAGAAGACCGGCCCTCGTTTGCCGGGCGGGGCATTGCTCGCGATGCCGGATTTCAAGGCTGGGGAGGAATACGTCGAAAAGCCGTCGGCCAAGGTGCGAGCGGTCCCCAAGTTCAGCCTGCGTCATGCCCTTGCCGAGTCGTTGCCACGCGGCGAGAACACGGCCTTCGCGCGCAATTTGGCCAATCGATTGTGGGCTCACATGATGGGAATCGGATTGGTTCAGCCACTCGACATGCATCATGCCGCCAATCGGCCATCGCATCCCGAGCTGCTCACGGTGTTGGCCGAGCATTTGGCGGCGATGAAATTCGATACCCGGAAATTTCTGCGCGAGCTGGCCCTCAGCGAGACGTATCAACGTGCGAGCCTTGTACCTGAAGGAGTCGTTGCCAACGATGTGCCTGTCGAGTCGTATGCGATTGGCA
>CAYLYE010000012.1:0-48909 GCA_964387325.1 uncultured Planctomycetaceae bacterium | reverse complement strand
CCCCGCCAAGTACCAAAAGGCACTGTACATTTGCGACTGGACGTTTGGCACCATGTACGCGCTGCACTTTGAGCCCAACGGAGCCAGCTATAAAGGGGTGAAAGAAGAGTTCATCAGCCGCACACCTCTGCCGTTGACCGATGCGGTCGTCGGCCGTGACGGCGCGCTATACTTCACCATCGGCGGCCGAGGCACGCAGTCCGAGTTATTCCGTGTCACGTACACGGGCAACGAGCCCACCGCCCCTGCGGAGTTGCACGACAGTAAGTTCGCCGAACAACGCGCGTTGCGGCACCAGCTCGAAGCTCTGCACCGCAAAGCGGCCGATCCGTCTCAAGCCCTGGACTTGATCTGGAAGCACCTCGGGAGTTCCGATCGGTACTTGCGTTATGCGGCCCGCGTGGCGCTCGAACATCAAGACATCGCACTGTGGCAAGACCGAGTGATCGGCGAGAAGGACCCCCAGTCGCTCATCACAGCCGCCGTGGCCGTGGCTCGCGTCGGTGACAAGCCGAATCAGACCCCGTTGCTCGGCGCGCTCGACCGCCTCAGCTATGCGTCGCTCAGCGACGGACAACAGCTCGAGTTGCTCCGTGTTTACCAACTGGTCATAACGCGGCTCGGGACCCCCGAGCCCGCCGCGGCCGCCAAGCTGATCGCGAAACTTGATCCGTTGTTCCCCTCGGGCAGTGAGCATCATGATCGCGAACTGAGCAACGTGCTCGTCGCGCTCAAGAGCCCCACGATTGTCGCCAAGGTCACGACCGAGTTGCTCAAGCCGTCGGTCGTCAAGGAAGCGGTGGTCGAAGAGGTGCTGCTGCGTAACCCGGGCTACGGTGGTACGGTCCGCGCCGTGCTCGCCAACTCGCCCGACGCTCAGAAGATCCACTATCTCTTTGCCCTGCGGAACGTCAAAGAAGGCTGGACCCTCGACGAGCGGAAGACATACTTCACGGCGCTCAACGATCAGCGGAGCAAGAAGGGGGGCGCGAGCTACATGAACTTCCTCAAGCACATCGACGCCGAGGCGTTTGACAACGCCAGCGATAAAGAGCGACTCGCGATCGAGGCTCTCGGTGCGCGACAGCCGTTCAAGCTCCCCACGTTGCCCAAGCCCAAGGGGCCCGGCAAGGATTGGACCCTCGCCGAACTCGTCGAGTTATCGAAGGACAACATGTCGGGCCGAGACTTTGCCAACGGCGTGAAAATGTTCGCCGCGGCTCGCTGCGTGATCTGTCATCGCTTTGCCGGTGACGGTGGCGCGACCGGACCTGATCTCACGCAGCTGGCAGGCCGCTTCAACTTCAAAGACATGAGCGAGGCGATTGTCGATCCCAGCAAAGTGATCAGCGATCAATACAAAGCCTCGATCATCCAGACCTCGGATGGCAAGAGCATCACCGGTCGCGTTGTCTCCGAGAGCAAGGACTCGATCATCGTCGTGACCGATCCCGAGGATGCGACCAAGAACGTCACGCTTCGCAAAGACAAGATCGAGGAGCATGTCCCTTCCAGCGTGTCGCTCATGCCCAAGGACCTGCTCAAGGCACTCAATCAGGACGAGGCACTCGATCTGATGGCCTACTTGCTCTCACGTGGGAATAAGAACGACCCGATGTTCAAGCCCTCGCCGAAGAAGGGGAAGAAGTAGGTGGAGAGAAGTCGGCAGTCGACAGTGGGCAGAAGGCCGTTGAGAGAGAATGGGGCGAGGACGGATGAGGAAGAAATCGAGATGAAACGTTGCCTTCGACTTCGCTTGACGTGGGTCTTGATTTTATCGAGCGTGGCGACCGTCTCGGCCGCGCCGCTCGACTTCAATCGCGACGTCAAGCCGATTCTGTCCAACAACTGCTATCAGTGTCATGGCCCCGACGCCGACGAGCGTAAAGGGGGCAGCGATGGCCTGCGGCTCGACACGTCCGAGGGCGCAACGCTCGATCTGGGTGGCTACGCGGCGATTGTCCCGGGCAAGCCCGAGTCGAGCGCGGTGCTCATGCGGATCGTGAGCGCCGATCCCGACGAGGTCATGCCCCCGCGTCACACGGGCAAACGGCTCTCGCCACGCGAGATCGATCTGCTCCGCCGCTGGATCAACGAGGGGGCCAACTACGCGACTCACTGGTCGTACTCCAAGCCGCTGCGCGTCGAGCCGCCACAGGTCAGCGACACCACCTGGGTCAAAACTCCGGTCGATCACTTCATTCTGCGTCGGCTCGATCAGGAAGGGCTCAAGCCTCAGCCAGAAGCCGATCGCTATGCGATCATTCGACGGCTCTCGCTCGATCTGACCGGATTGCCGCCGACGATCGAGGAAGTTGATCGGTTCGTGGCCGACAAGGATCCGCAGGCTTACGACCAGTTGGTCACACGACTGCTGAAGAAACCAACCTTTGGCGAGCATTGGGCTCACATGTGGCTCGATCTGGCCCGATATGCCGACTCGGCCGGTTACGCGGACGACCCGGCTCGAACGATCTGGCTGTTTCGTGATTACGTGATCCGCTCGTTGAACGCGAACAAGCCATTCGATCAGTTCACGCTCGAACAGGTTGCGGGCGACATGCTCCCCGCGCCGAGTGACGAGCAGTTGATGGCCACGGCCTTTCACCGCAACACACTCACGAACAACGAGGGGGGCACGAACGACGAAGAGTTCCGCAACGTGGCGATCGTCGACCGAGTGAACACGACGCTGGCCGTCTGGATGGGGACGACCGTCGCCTGCGCCCAGTGTCACAATCACAAGTACGATCCGATCTCGCAGGAGGAATTTTTCCGGCTGTTCGCTATCTTCAATCAGACCGAAGACGCCGACCGGCGAGACGAGTCGCCGCTGCTCTCGTACTACACGAGTGAACAAAAGCAGCAGCGCTCCGCTTGGGAGAACGAGTTGAAGTCGCTCGACGAGTCGCTGTCGAAAATGACCCCCGAGTTGCACGCGTCGCTCAGGAGCTGGGAGAAAAAATTTCCCCGCGAGGTCGAGTGGCGCGTGCTCAAGCCGGCGGTGGTCAAAACCCAAGGGGGAGCCGAGTCGACGATCGGCGACGACTCGAGCGTGTTCATCGCCTCGGCCAAGAACAAGAACGACACGTACACCATCGAGTTGCCGCTGAGCGAGACAAAACTGCGTGCGTTGCGGATCGAGGCATTGCCCCACGAGAAATTGCCCGGCAAAGGCGCAGGCCACGACAAGGGCAACTTCCTGGTGACCCGCGTGGCCGCGAAGGTCGTGACCGACACGCTCGAAAAGCCGTTTCCGATCGCCACGGCCGTTGCCGATTTTATTCCTTCGGGGCTCGACCCGCAGCACGTGGTCAAAAATCCCGACGCGAAAAAGAACGGCTGGAGCGTGTCGGGGCAGGCAACCCAATCGCATGCTTTGACCTTGGTGGCCGGCGAAGACGTGGTTGTGCCGCCGAATAGCAAGTTGGTCGTGACCATCGAGCACGGTGGCCAAGCGGCCAACCAGACCTTGGGCCATTTCCGGCTCAGCGCGACGGCCGACGCACGCGCCGCCGAGCACGGACGCACCCCGCTGGGGGTCATCGCCGCGCTGGGGGTTGAGGCCGACAAGCGATCCGCCGAACAGAATAAACAGATCGAAACGCATTTTCTCGCGGTGACCCCCGAGTTGAAATCGTCACGCGATCGCGCCGCGCTACTGCGCAAGCAACTCGCCGATCTGCAGCCGGCTACGGTGCCCGTGCAACGCGAGTTGGCCAAGGATAAATATCGCGTGACGAAAATTCAGCATCGAGGTAACTTCCTCGATCAGGGAAAAGAAGTCAGCCCGGGCATTCCGGCGGTATTCGCCTCGACGAGCGGTTCGCTCCCACAGAACCGGCTCGAATTGGCTCGTTGGCTGGTCGATGAGAACAACCCGCTGACGCCCAGGGTGATTGCGAACCGCTACTGGGAGCAACTCTTTGGCGTCGGCATCGTGGCGACCAGCGAAGAGTTTGGCTCGCAAGGCGATTTGCCGTTTCATCCGGAGTTGCTTGACTGGCTGGCCACCGAACTCGTGCGGCTCAAGTGGGATACGAAAGCGTTCATCCGCTTGCTCGTCTCGTCGGCCGTCTATCGGCAGTCGAGCAAGGTCACCTCCGAACTACAACAGCGCGATCCGGACAACCGTCTGCTGGCGCGAGGGCCTCGGTTCCGATCATCGGCCGAGGTGATTCGCGATCAATCGCTGTTCGTTGCCGGCCTGCTGAGTTCCAAACAGTTCGGGCCACCCGTCAAGCCGCCCCAACCGTCGATGGGTTTGAGCGCGGCCTTTGGCAGCGGCATCGATTGGCAAACCAGCAATGGCGAAGACAAATATCGTCGGGCGCTCTACACGACTTGGCGGCGCTCGAACCCCTACCCGTCGATGGCCGCGTTTGATGCTCCCAATCGCGAGGTTTGTACTTTGCGTCGAGGCCGCACGAACACGCCGCTACAAGCCTTGGTGACGCTTAATGATCCGGTGTATATCGAGGCGGCTCAGGCACTGGGTCGGCGCGTCTTAGCTCACGGCGGCTCGTCATTGTCCGATCGCATTCGTTATGCCTTCCGGCTGTGTCTTACTCGTCCGCCGCGCGACGACGAGTCGTCTCGACTGGCGAAGCTTTACGAGCAGATGTTGGCCCAGTATCAGGCCGACGCCGTCGAGGCCAAGAAGCTCGCCACCGAACCGCTGGGACCCATCCCCGCGGGGACCAACGAGGCCGAGCTGGCCGCCTGGACCGTGGTCGGCAATGTGTTGCTGAATTTGGACGAAACGCTCATGAAGCGTTAGGAGAGCATCGATATGAACCCGCGTGTTGAATATCGTCAGCTACAAACCCGCCGGCACTTCTTGCAGCAGAGCCAGCTTGGCATCGGTGCGTTGGCGCTGTCGTCGCTGCTGGGACGCGAGTCGTCGGCGGCCGCCACGAGCGAGGCCATCAATCCGCTCGCGCCTCGCAAGCCCCACTTTGCCGCCAAGGCCAAGCAGGTCATCTATCTGCACCTGACCGGCTCGCCGCCGCATCTCGACCTGTACGACTATAAGCCGGAACTGGTCAAGCTCGACGGGCAAAACGCCCCCGACTCGTTCCTCAAGGGGAAGCGATTCGCCTTCACCTCGGGCGTGCCCAAGCTGATGGGTACTCCGCGCAAGTTCACCCAGCACGGCCAGGGAGGCGTGTGGCTGAGCGACGCGATCCCGCACCTGCACAGCGTCGCCGACGAGATGTGCGTCATCAAATCGATGACCACCGACCAATTCAATCATGCGCCCGCCGAGTTACTCTTGTACACCGGCTCGCCCCGATCGGGTCGACCGAGCATGGGGGCCTGGGCGACCTACGGGCTGGGCAGCGAGAACGAGAACCTGCCCGGCTACGTCGTGCTCATCTCGAGTGGCGTGCAACCCAACGGCGGCAAGAACTCGTTCGGCAGCGGCTTTTTGCCCTCGGTGTATCAGGGGGTCCAGTGCCGCAGCAAAGGGGATCCGGTTCTCTACGCATCGGACCCCTCGGGCATGACCCGCGACACGCGCCGCGCCAGCCTCGACGCCCTCCGCGACCTCAACGAGCAGCAAGCGCAAGAACTCGGCAATCCCGAGACACTCACGCGCATTGCCCAGTACGAACTCGCGTTTCGCATGCAGACCTCGGTGCCTGACGTGATGAATATCGCCAACGAATCGAAGGAGACACTCGAAGCGTATGGTGTCACGCCGGGTACGCCGAGCTTCGGGAACAACTGCCTGCTCGCGCGACGGTTGGTCGAACAGGGCGTCCGGTTCGTGCAATTGTTCGACTGGGGTTGGGACTTCCACGGCACGGGCGCCGACACGGGCATCACCGACGGATTGACCAAAAAGTGCGCCACGATGGACAAGCCCATCGCCGCTTTGATCAAGGATCTCAAACAGCGCGGCATGCTCGACGAGACGTTGATTATTTGCGGCGGCGAGTTCGGCCGCACCCCGTTCCGCGAGGGGCGCCCAGCCGGCTCTCAGGTGTTGGGACGCGATCATTATCCAGACGTATACAGCATGTGGATGGCGGGCGGCGGCGTGAGAGGGGGCCTCGCCTACGGCGAATCCGACGAACTCGGTTTCTCGATCGCGCGTGACAAGGTTCACGTCCACGATTTGCAGGCGACGATATTACACCTATTGGGTTTCGATCACACGAAGCTCAGTTATCGCTTCCAAGGGCGCGACTATCGTCTAACCGACGTTCACGGCCAGGTCGTCAAGGGCGTGTTAGCGTAGCACATAACAGCAGCGCGATGAACGCTGCTGAGCAGTCTGAGCCGGGGACCAGCCCTCGGCAGCAGAACGCACATGCTCCGCAACAGCCTCACGCAGGCTTGACGTGATAGCTTCATCGGCGCGCTTCGCGTGGGCTGTCTGCTGTGGAATTTTCTACGGCACCGTCATATTATCGAATCCCATTCGAGCTGCGCCCCTTTTCTGTCCGCCTTTTTCTGTCCCTAACGCCAAAGGTAACCGGGCGGCGACCAGAAACCTCGGAATACGGAAAATACGCCGCCCGCCGCTCCGGTTGACCGCCTTGTAAGCTGCTATCGTGGTTGTGGCGACCGTCGACCGGACTGCTGCAATAGTCGCATCGCGAAATCGTATTCATGTACCAACACAGGAACGCCGTGGTCGGGCCACCAGTTGGCCGTCCTTAGGCAATTGCCAAAAATGTCGCAGTGTACGCTGTGGCCGTCGTCATATGCCGAAATAAGAAATCGTAACCAACGTTCTTGGTCGCATGGATGTGACCCAAGATCAGCTTGATTTGCGGCACCACAAAACGCTTCAAGCAACTTAACCGTTCTTGGAGAGAAGTAGTCTTCCAATCTAAATTGAGAGAACTCAATAGCTGACACGCCATTAACGGCGTTCGTTGCCGGTTCAGCAATTAAGGAATCGAATTCACGAAGAAGTAGTTTGTATTGATCGAGTGGTATTTGAGCAGGCTGCCCTTCATCGGGAACGATGTTTTGGACGACCCAATGCCCTGGCTTTTCACGCCGAATACATAAGGTGCATGACGCTGCACCGTCAACGACATTGCGGTGAAAGTAGTAGCTTCCAGCTTCAATGGGACGATCCAGGGCGTCCGTGTCCTTTGGTGACCACGGAGCTTGCGCACTAGCAATCATTGCTGCGTGAAGCTCATTTTCACGCTCCGGCGGAAAGCGAATATCCAATGCGGGATAGTGTTCCATGAGTTTTTGGATGCTTGGTTGCAGCTAACGAGGGGAATAAGGCGCCAGGAACCTTTGGGGGGATAAGGTGCCAGGAACCTTTGTGACAATGAGGGGGATAAGGTGCCAGGAACCTTTGTGACAATGGGCAATTCAATTCGGGAGTGTTACGGCATACTCGGGATGATCGAGGAACTCGCCAAGCGTCGACATCCGCATCGTTCGCCACGGAAGACATCATACCCGATGTTCGCATGATGTGAACGAGCAAGAGATTCAGATGGGGCGTCGATCGGTGGCCTGATGGGTTGGGGTGGGACGACCGGGTGAGTGGTCCGCACTCGCGCTGGGGAGTAGGGAGGCGTGAAACGTGATGGCGGACGTTCAGCCAGCATGCCCACGCCGAGCCGTGGGCATGGCACCCGCAGCGGTCCGTAGGGTACGCACGGGGTGCGTACCCTACGATTACGTGTGCTTCGGAGTTATCAACCGTGTTCAGAGCCGGTCCGTCTCGGACCGGATGTGTGATGTCTGGCCCGTCGGGCGTGCATGGATCGATGCACGACGAGCGACGGACACACACGGCGGCAAAGCCGCCGGCTTGGGTGAGGAAATCGGGGGCCTGACGACCACTGCTCTTTCAACTGAAAATGGAAAACCGAAAACTCGCCCAACATTTTCTCTTCATTTTGGCCGCGCGCTCCGTCATCACCTCGCATTACTGTGTGGCCTGAGAAGTGGGCAACGAATACGTCGCACGAGTCGATGCGGCGTGGTGCGGTTCGCTGCTGCGCAGAAGGGATGAAGTATGAAGGATGAAAAGAAGACACGCTCACGCGACAGCGCTCCGTTTTCATCCTTCATCCTTTTTTGCACGCCGTTCAGGGCTCGGGTAAATTGAATGGCCTAAATTTGTTCTCTGTGGCCATTGCGGAGTTTTTGAGATGACTCGTCCCGCCCGTAGCGAGTTTGTTAGTCGCGCGATCTTATGGATTGGCCTGTCGCTAAGCATCTTGATCGTTGCAGTGAGGCCGATCAGCGCAGCCGAGTCGCTCGTTTGGTCTCCGTCACGCATGCTCGGCGTGCTGCGCGTGGCTAACGTGCATGTGTCGCCCGACGGACAACGAGTCGCCTACAGCGTGCGGACCCCCGTCATGCTCGCCGATAAAAGCGAATTTCGCTCGCACATTCATCTGGCCATGGGCGATGGCAAGACCTCGCGATCACTGACTCAAGGGGACGCTTCGTGCAGCGACCCGCAGTGGTCCCCCGACGGGCAGTGGATCGTGTTCATCACGAATCGAGTGGGCAAGAAAAATCTTTGGTGCATCCGGAGTGACGGCGGCGAGGCCCAGCAACTCACCGAGATGAAGAGCGACGTCAATGGCTTCCGCTGGTCGAACGACGGCGCGGCGTTGGCGTTCACGGCGACCGACGCGCTCAGCAGCGATGAAGAGCGGCGGAATCGCGAGAAAAACGATGCCCGCGTGATCGATGCCAACCTCAAATACAATCGGCTGTATGTGATCGCGTTCAAGTCGCCACCGGCGATCGTGAGCGACCCGCGTTGTTTGACCCTGGCCGAGCGGAGCGTGACGATCGACGGTAGTCGGGCGGGACGGTCGGCTTTTGACTGGTCGCCGGACGATCGCTCGATTGCCTTTTCGCATACGAGCACGCCGAAAAGCGACGATTGGCCGAGCGGCGATATCTCGGTCGTCGACGTGACGAGTGGTAAGGTGACGCCGCTGGTCTCAACGGCCGCCGCGGAAGGCTCGCCGTTATACTCACCCGACGGCCAGTCGATTGCTTACACGGCGAGCGACACTCCGCCGACGTGGGCCGGTACCCGAACGGTTCACATCATCGCCACGGCAGGGGGCGCGAGCCGGCGGTTGAGCGACACGTATGACGATTTTGGCCGATCGTCGGAACTCGTCGGCTTCACGCGCGATGGGAGTCGCTTGCTGTATAGCGAAGCTCACGGCACGACGACCAAGTTGCGAGCCTTGCCCATGAACGGCGCGGCGGTCGATATTTTCACCACCGAGGGTGTGTCCTCGGCGGGGTTCACGCTCAACGCGACGCGGAGCCACGTGGGCTATTCGTGGGAGGGATTGCAATCGCCACCGGAGGCGTGGAGCAGTCCGATCGAGTCGTTCGCGCCGCGACAAGCGAGTCACGTGCAGGCAAAATTGCCGATCGACCAACTCGGTACCACGAAACTCATCCGCTGGAAATCGACCGATGGGCTCGAAATTGAAGGGCTGTTGACGTACCCGTTGCGCTACCAAGCCGGCACGAAGGTGCCGTTGTTGCTCGTGGTTCATGGCGGGCCGATGGGCGTGTTCGCGCAGACATTCGACGGCACGGCGACCCAGTATCCGGTCGCGGCTTTCGCCGAGCAGGGCTATGCCGTGTTGCGAGCGAATCCGCGCGGCAGCAGCGGCTACGGCAAGAAGTTTCGTTACGCCAATTACGGCGACTGGGGGGGCGGCGACTATCGCGACTTGATGACCGGAGTGGATCATGTGATTGCGCAGGGCATCGCCGACCCTGAACGCTTAGGCGTGATGGGATGGAGCTACGGCGGCTTCATGACGTCGTGGACGATCACGCAGACGAAGCGCTTTCGGGCCGCGAGCGTCGGCGCAGGGGTCACGAACTTAATGAGCTTCACCGGCACGGCCGACATCCCCGGCTTTTTGCCCGACTACTTTGGTGGCGAGTTCTGGCACAAATTCGAGGCGTATCGCGACCACTCGGCGATGTTTCACGTGCGAGGGGTCACGACGGCGACGCTGATTCAACATGGCGAGCGCGACGAGCGCGTCCCGCTGTCGCAAGGCCAGGAGTTGTACAACGCGCTCAAGCGACAGGGTTGCACGACCCAGATGGTTGTATATCCGCGCACGCCCCATTCGATCGACGAGCCGCGACTGCTGCTCGATTGCATGCAGCGCAACCTCGATTGGTTCGAGCAGCACGTGTTGCGTCCGAGTTCATCGCGCTAAAGCGGATCGTGAGACTCGAACGAGTTGCGTTGGACTCCGGCGACAGATCCAACGGAACCAACGACTTGGGAAAAGACGCGTTAGCGGGCCGAGTAGGCGTGGCCCTGTTCGAGTGTCTCGGCCGTGTTGCGATGCGTGCGAAAGCGAACGGGCACAGTGCGGATCGTGTAGCCATCGACAGCCAACTGCACATGAAAATGCAGATGCGGCGAGGTGGCGTAGCCCGTGTCGCCCGAGAGGCCGATCGGTTGGCCAGCGGAGACCTGATCGCCAACGTTGACGAGCACCCCCTCGTGTTGCAAGTGAACATAGGAGCCGATGGAACCGTCGTCGTGCAGAATGCGAATATAGTTTGCCTTATACAAATACTTGTCACGATCGCGGCCCCCTTCGTCCGAGTCGGCGCGAGTCACGAGCACGGTGCCGCTACGGGCCGCGCAGACTTTTGAGCCCAGTGGAAGCTTGAAGTCGAGAGCGAATTGCTGCTCGCCGTGATGACTGAACTTGCCGTCGTAGCCTTGTATGACGGAGTAGGATTTGCCACTGGGGTACGGTAGTCGATAGATATGCTTGTCATCGTGCTTGGCTGCGCGATCGCCGACGCGGTAGTTCCAATCGTAATGATACTTCCACGAGGCTCCCTGGTCGGGAATGATCGCCAAGGCTTGGCGTCGCGATTGGGCCGGAATGACCAGCGTCGCCGGCAACTCGACATCCGACTTGGCGTTGGTCAGCTCAAGCTTGAGCGTCGCGGTGATCGGGCCCGGCAACGGGTTGTCGACGAGCAGGACGGTTTGACCGCTGCGTTTCTCGGCGACGATCGTCGGCTTGGTATCAGCAGCGAGTAGAGTCGCGCTGGCAGGCGTGACGAGCAGCAACGTCATGACGAGAAGACGATGGATCACGGCTTGGCGACGCTCAGGCGATCCCCCGGCGTACGGCCCTGCGGTCCTATCGCCGAGGGCTAAATACGCGGTCGAAGTCATATTGGCAATGTTAGATCAACTCGGCGATGGGATCGACGTTGCCGTCGACGATATACTGCGGCCGGCCATGCAGGTCTGCCACGGTCGTGTTCTTGTAGTCGATACCCAGGTTGCGATAGAGCGTGGCGAAGACTTCAGCAAACTTGACCGGTCGAGCGACCGCTTCGCCGCCCAGCCGATCGGTCGCACCGATGACCTGTCCGGTCTTCATGCCGCCACCAGCGAGCAGCGCGGCCGAGACCCGAGGCCAGTGATCGCGACCGACTGCCTTACTAATGACCGGCGTGCGACCAAACTCGCCCCAGGCAATCACGGTCACGTCCTTATCCATGCCCCGCTCGTGCAGGTCGGTGATGAGCTGGGTCATCGCGTTGTCGAAGATCGGGAAGTCTTCCCGTTCGCGATCGAAGATATTGTTGTCAGGTCGGCCTTCGGCGTTCCGGCCACCGTGCCAGTCCCACTTACTGTAGTTGACCGTGACCACGCGACAGCCGGCCTCGACGAGTCGCCGCGCGACCAGCAGACTCTGCGGCACACGCGGCGCGCCGTTGCCATCGATCATGATCTTGTCGTTGCCCGTGCCGTAGCGAGCCACCGTGGCAGGGTCTTCCTTCGACAGATCAAGGGCATCGACCAAGCGCGACGAGGTGAGCACGTCCATCGCCTGGGCGGTGAAAGCGTCCATGCCGATCATCTTGCCGGTGCCGTCCATGTCGCGACGAATTTTGTCGACGCTCGAGAGCAACGCTCGGCGGTCACCCAAACGATCGGCGGTAATACCTTGCAGGATCATGTCGTCGCGGCTGGGCCCCATCGGCCGCAAGGGGGTCTGGGCCACGCCCATGAAGCCCGGGCCGGGCTCGTTGTACGGGCCATGCGTGCAGGTGTAGCACATACTCACATACGGCGGCACACCACGACTGGCACTGCCTTGAAGCTTCGACACCACGCTGCCGAACTGAGGCCAACCACCGGCGGGCACATTGCGACCGGGCACGCGACCCGTAAAGCACTGATAAGCGTCGTGTCCGCTCTGGGCGTCGACGATCGAGCGGATCGGTACGAGCTTGTCCATGATGCCGGAGAGTTGCGGCAACAGCTCGCAAATCTCGATGCCGGGCACCTTCGTGTTGATCGGTCGATGCGGACCGGCGATCTCGGCAGGGGCGTCGGGCTTTAGATCGTACATGTCTTGGTGCGGCGGACCGCCCACCAAGTAGATCATGATGACCGCCTTCTTCGAGTTGCGAATGCCGCTGCGCGACTCGGCCGCGAGCAACTCGCTCAGCGACAGACCACCCATCCCCAGCGCGCCGATCCGCAACAGATCGCGTCGCGAAATGCCGTCGCACAACCGATTGGCGCGGTGCGCCGGACCTTGAATCGTGAGCATGACTCAACTTCTCCGGGGAGGGAAACAAACTGGGCAGGTTCAAGGGGCGAGCAGAAGCCCTGGCTGGCAGCTCTTAAGCTACCACGAGCAAGATCGTCAATCAATAGATGCTTATCTATCTGGGATTGTCATCGGCCACCGGCGGTGGCGGGCTTGATCTGGCTTGCGGACAGGGCGGTCATTTTGCCGTAACCCCCTTGCCATTCGCTGCGAATTTCGGCTTGGCCAACATAATCCTTGGGGCCGAGTTCCGCTCGCCAGTCGTTCAGCAATCGCCCGGCGCGATCGACATAGACCTTGATCAGGTAGCGGCCCTCAGGCAGCTTGACCCCGGAGGACCATTGCTGGGCCCAGCGCGAACCGTCCGGGGCTTGTAGCGTGAGCGTGTGTTGCCAGAGGCGGAGCTTGCCGCTGCTGAGCCGATCGGTCGAGGCGATGGGCTGGGGCTCCCACGTGCTCTTGGCCTCGTCCCAGGCAAAGACGCGGGCCAGCACAAGTCGATCACCCCATTCACTGGGCAAGTCGGTGAGCTTGAGCCAGACGTCCGTCCCGTAGCGCAAGATACCATCGCTCTTGGGGAGAGCCGCGGCCGTTTTATCTTGGTTCGTCGAGACCTTGGCGACATCCTCGACAAAGGCGCGGAAGGCCTTGTACCCTTCGTCGCCGACCATGAACTTGATGCCGCCGCCGTGTTTGCTGATGTTCAGCGGCTTGAGCAGCAGCTTGCTCTGATCGGGCCGTCGCGTGTCGATCAGGTCGGTCGAGCGCAGATAGTTGAGTGTCGCCTCGGGCCCGTCGCGCTTCATCCACGCGACCTGTTCGCCGTATTGCGCGACGAGCTTTTTGTTCTGAGCGGTCCCTTCAATATGGCAGTCCATGCAGCGGAACCGCATGGCCCAAACGGTATGGGTGAACCGTTCGAGCACGTGATCGCTGCGGCCATGTCGAATCACCTCGACGCTCGCGGCGCTCTTCGCAAGTTGCTTGTCACTTAACGGAGGCGCGTCGCGCAATGCCGGATCGGACGCACACGTTTTGATCCAGGCGCTGAACGCTTCGAACTCCTGCTGTCGCACCGACTCGGCCACGAGCGCCGCGCCGTCGTCGCTCCGTTTGATCCAAGACAGGATACGTGACTTGTCGGGGTCGTTGAGATCGACGAGCCCTTGATCGCGAAGTGAGAGAAACGTTTTCTCCGACGAGGGGAGGATATAGTCCTTGAGCTGCACCCCTCCGAGATGACAATCCACGCATGACGATGGATTAGGCGACTTGAAGATGGGCATAATCCGCCGCTGGAAAATGTCGGCCGGAGCTTCGTCGGCCGCTTGGCCCGGGTGAACGATCGCGATGACGAACGTGAGTGCGATGCCGCGAATCAGCCTATTCATGGTTCAAACGGGTCGAGTTGTCAGGGGTGATTGCGGGACCGAAAAACCGGGCGGCTTCCAGCTTAGCCCATTTCAGCTGGTGGAGCGAATTTCCCTAAGGTGCCTAGGCGGTTCGAGTTAATTTCCGTAGTCACGGGGTTGCAAATGGCAAAAAATCGTGGACAATGACTCGTTTCCCATTCTGGCAAAGTATCTCCACCCTCGCGGCCATGTCGGCCTACGCGAGCGGGTGTGGCGATTTGGGTGAGGTTGCGATGTCCGAAGTACTCAACGTCAAGAAACGAACCGTCACGGGCTCACGGAATGTCCGTCGCCTGCGTCAAAGCGGCATTATTCCGGCCAACTTGTATGGCCACGGTCAGGCGAGCGAATCGCTGCAAATGAGCGAAGATAATCTGCTCAACGTCGTCAAGCACGGCGCGCGCGTCGTCGATCTGGCCGGCGATGTACAAGACAAAGCCTTTATTCGCGAACTGCAGTGGGACGTGTATGGCGTGTTTATTCTGCACGTCGATATGGCCCGCGTTTCGGCCGACGAAAAGGTCGAACTCCGGGTGGCGGTTGAACTCCGCGGCACGGCGATCGGGCAGTCCGAAGGGGGCGTCGTCGAGCACATTCTTCACGAAGTGGAGATCGAGTGCCCGGCGATCAGCATCCCCGAAAAGGTTATTTTGAAGATCAACGACCTGAAGCTGAACGGCAACCTGACTGCGGCGCAAATCGAACTGCCGCCAGGGGCCAAACTGCTGGTCGATCCCGAAGTGGTTGTGGCTCACTGTGCCAAGCCGAAGGAAGCCTCGACCGAGGCTGCCGCCGGTGGAGCCGAGCCCGAATTGATCCGCAAGCCAACCAAGGAGGACGAGGCCGAGTAGTTGCCCGTCTTCAGTTGGCCGACGGGGCTCCATAGCTCGCGGCGCGGGAGTGGCGTGGCATGAAACTCGTGGTGGGGCTCGGCAACCCGGGCCGAAAATACGAACAAACCAGACATAATATCGGTTGGGAAGTGCTCGCCGAGCTCACGCGACGCTGGGCCGCAGGGCAACGACCCAAACAGGAATTTCAGGCCGAAACCCTGGATATTAAAATCGGCAACGAGCGGGTCGTTCTGTTCGCGCCACAAACGTTCATGAACCGCAGCGGGTCAAGCGTCGTGCTGGCCCGAGACTTTTACAAACTAACCAACTCCGATGTACTCGTCCTCAGCGACGATATCGCCTTGCCCGTCGGGCAGTTGCGGTGTCGAGCCAAGGGCTCCTCGGGAGGTCAAAAAGGACTAGCAGACATTATTCGCACCTTGGGGGCCGACGATGTCCCCCGGCTGCGTGTAGGGATCGGACCGGTCGCCGAACACTATGAGACAGCCGATTTCGTCCTCGCCCGATTCAAAGCTTCCGAGCGGCCCATCATCGATCAAATCGTGGTCACCGCCGCCGAGGCCGTTGAAAGCTGGGTTCGGGACGGTATCGCGGTGTGCATGAATCGATACAATTAACACCAGTACAAGATCATTGCGATCAACTGAGAAGATCAAAGGTAAGGAGCTGTAACTTGGCTGAAAACGTCTACGAAGGCATGTTCATTTTCGACTCGAATCGCTATTCGCGCGATCCAGGCGCGGCGGGTGCTTCGATCAGCGCTGCCATTGAAAAGCTGGGGGGCTCGATGCTCGTCAACCGGCTGTGGGAAGAACGCCGCTTGGCCTACCCCATCAACGGTCACCGCAAGGGAACCTATTGGCTCTCTTACTTCAAGCTCGACCCCAAGCACATCACGACGCTCAATCGCGATTTTCAACTCAATGAGTTGGTCATTCGCTCGTTGGTCCTCAAGGTCGACCCACGCATCGTCGATGCGCTCGTGAACCATGCGATGGCCGGTCCGACCGACGCCAACCGTGTGCGCCGCAGCGAGCCGACGTATGCCACGCGCCGTCCTGTCGATGTGGATATCGAGATGGTGCCCCCGGATTTGGCCGACGTTTAGTCGCCTAAGCGACGCGCTCACGCTACGGAGAAATCGTCACCATGGCCAGTTTCAATCGTGTCATCCTGATGGGCAATTTGACGCGCGACGTCGATCTGCGCTACACGCCTAACAGCCTGCCCGTTTGTGACATCGGCTTGGCCGTCAACGATCGCCGCAAGAGCGCCAGCGGTGAATGGGTCGACGAGACCACGTTCGTCGATGTGACCCTCTTCGGCCGCACGGCCGAGATCGCCGGCGAATACCTGCGAAAAGGTTCGCCCGTGCTGATCGAAGGTCGCTTGAAGCTCGACCAGTGGGAAAACAACGAAGGCCAAAAACGCTCGAAGCTCAAGGTGGTCTGCGAGAACCTACGGATGCTCGGTGGCAAGCCGGGTGCTGGTGGTGGCGGCGGCGGGGGTGGCGGTAGCCGCTCCAGCAGCGGCGGCGGAGACTTTGACGACGGCGGCGGCTACGATGCCCCGCCCGAACCGTCGCGTGGCGCGCGACGCGAACCCTCCGAACGACAGCCGGCGCCGCAATCGGACGATATTCCATTCTAAGTGGCGAGCCTCTTGCGAGGGGCGCCTTAACACCAACACACAACCGATTTTTTAGAGTTCCGCTCAGGACTGAAATTTCATGACGCAATCCGTTTCGAACAAGAAATCGCGTGCTCCGAAGCGTTTACCCCGTGGTCCGCTCGGTGGCGTCGAGTTGTTGCTGATCCAATCGGTCGACCACCTCGGCAAGCAAGGCGAAGTCGTGTCGGTCAAGCGCGGCTACGCGATGAACTACTTGTTGCCGCAAGGCTTGGCGACCTTCGCCACCGACCATCACAAGCGAATGGTTGAGAAGCACAAGGCCCGGCTGCAAGACATCGCCAATGCCCGTTTGGCTGGCTTACGCCGCTTGGCTGACGAGATCGCGAAGCAAAGCATCACGATCGAAGCCAATGCCAACGACGAAGGGCATTTGTACGGCTCGGTCGGCGCGGTCGAAATCATCAACGCCTTGAAGAAAAACGAAATCACGATCACCGACGATCAGGTCCGGCTCAAGGGCCCGCTCAAGGAACTTGGCTTGTACACGGTGTTGGTCCACCTCGGCCACGAGATCGAAACCGAACTCAAGGTCTGGGTCGTGCCGACCGTGAACGAAGACAAGCCGGAAGCGACTAAAAAGCCCGCCGCCGAAGCGGCCGCCAAAAAGTAATCCGCTCCCAACGACGCTTGTCGTCGCCGAGCAGCGGTTATAATGACATCCCCCCACAAACGACGAGTTTAGTGCGGTTCAGGTAATGTCGTTTGCAGGACGACCAACGGGAGTCCGGTCACACCGGCCACGCGTTGCTCGGCCTGTAAAGCCTTTCACCTGAGACTCTATAAACTCGTCGTTTGTTTTGCGCAGCGCAGTTTGCAAGCCCCTCGGTCACGGAGTTGACACATGGCCACGTATCAGCGAGTGGACTCCCGCGGCGGCTCGAACGAAGGCGAATCGTTGCTCAATCGGCTGCCGCCGCACAGCGTCGAGGCCGAGCTCGGCGTGCTCGGCAGCATGCTGCTCAATCCCGAAGTGTGCGACGACGTGTTGATGGTCTTGCGCCGCAGCGAAGAATTTTACGTCTACGCCAATCAACTGCTCTTTAAGCACATTCTGGCGATCCACAACGAGGGGAAACGAGCCGACACGACGCTGCTGCTCGACCGTCTGCGCAAGGAAAGCGAAGTCGAGGCCGTCGGCGGCATCGAATACTTGATCGAGGTGGTCAACAGTGTCCCCTCGGCCGCCAATGCCGTGTACTACGCCGAGATCGTTCGCGACAAAGCCACGCTGCGCGCCATGATCCACGCCAGCAGCGAAATCCTCCGCGACGCTTACGACCCGTCGGGCGATGCCCGCGAACTGCTCGCCCGCGCCGAAGAACGGGTCTTCAAAATCCTCGACACCAACGGCGGCAACGAGTTGGTGCCGATGCACGATGTGCTCAGCGAAGCGATGAGCCGCATCGACCTGCGGTTGCTCAAAGGGGCCGGCATCGGTGGCATGGAGACCGGCTACGCCGAGTTGGATCGACTCACCGGCGGGCTACATGAGAGCGAACTGATCATCATTGCCGCGCGGCCCAGTATGGGTAAAACGGCCTTCTCGACCAATATCGCCGAGCATGTGGCGATCAAATTGAATCGTCCTGTGTTGTTCGTCAGCCTCGAAATGTCGAAGCTTGAATTGGCCGAGCGCATTTTGTGCTCGTCCGGCAAGATCAATGGCCACGACTTGCGCAACGGTTTCATCTCGCCCAGCGATCAGAAAAAACTCGTCGAGACCTCGTCGAAGATTAGCATGGCGCCGCTCTTCATCGACGATAGTCCGAGCCGAACGGTGACCGAAATCGCCGCCACAGCCCGACGACTCAAATCGCGCAACGGACTGGCCATGGTCGTGATCGATTACTTGCAGTTGATCGAGCCCGACAACACCAAGGACCCACGCCAGGAACAGGTGGCCAAAATCGCTCGACGACTCAAGGCGATTGCCCGCGAAATTCGCGTGCCGGTGATTTGCTTGGCGCAGCTGAATCGACAGGCCGAAGCCACCAAGGACAATCGACCTCGACTGTCGCACCTGCGCGAATCGGGCGCTATCGAACAAGACGCCGACGTCGTGATGTTCGTGCATCGCGAGGAATACTACCTAACGACCGAAGAAGAACGGGCCCGAGTGTCCGGCGAAGCCGAGATCATCATTGCCAAGCAACGTAACGGCCCGACCGGCGAAATTAAACTCGCTTGGCTGAAAAATTACACCCGGTTCGAGAATCTCGTCGAACATGCTGAAAAATACGATTTCTAATCGCGACCATTGGGTGCGAGACGGAATTCGTTTGCCGCGGCGCATCGACATCGCGTCATCAAAGGAGCCGCTCGGATGACGCGCTCCGCTGCGCGTCTAGGCTAACTCCTGTGTGTGACGATCACCGCAATGGATTACCGGGGCTCGTCACCTGCTGATGAGTGCCGCGAATGGGGTTCAAAGGCGGCAGCCGCTGAGTCGATGGCGGAACGCTTGCAACCGTCGGCTTGACTTCTGCCGTTGCCATCGTTGCAGGAGTATTTGAGGCCGCCGGGGGAGTCTCGAGCTGCACCGTCCCCACTTGGGCCGGAGTCATGACGCTCAACGGAGCGTCGACCTTGCGTGGCGGAGCGGCACGCACGGCACTGGTCTGTGCAATCGGTGACGCGATAAGCGGCTCGACCGTGGCGATCGGCTGCGCGACGGGCGACTGAATAAAGCTCGGATGACGCTGGGCAAGTTGTGTCGTCTCGATAATCGCCTTCTTCGTCCAGGCGATTGGTTCGCGATACGGTTCGGCGTATCGACGCTTGACCGCCGCCTGCAATGCTTGCAGCACCTGTGCATCGGCTTCATTGGCTCGCAACGTTCCGCCGGGGAGCCAAGAACTAGCGATCCCGAAGGCCACAGCTCCGGCTGTATTCAGTACCGTGCGTCTCATGGGATTGCTGTCTCCGTGTCGCCGACGATGAACCAAGTGTCGTTACGGCCCGCATTATCGTCATAATCGTTCGGCAACTTGAGATGATTCGATTGTCGAGGCCTTCGCTAGCGTTCAAGTTGTAGCAATTGAATTGAATTGCGCGACTAGGAAACCTCGGTAGCGCGTAAATCTCTGACAACCGATCAACAAATTGCTTTTGACTTGTCACAGCGTGGCTACAATTGACTTCATGACGCGGCGAGATAGCTCGATTCAATCGGTCGCCATTCGGCAAGCTGTCGCGACGCACAACGCTACATTTCACTCGCGAACTGACTGCTGCCAACTTGGCAAAGGTGGTTCGTCTTTTCTCAGGTTTCCTTTTAAGTTCTGAAGGAGGTTCGTGTGGCCAAAGATAAAGAAGAAGCTTCTGCCGTTGATGCAGCTCAAGCTGCCGCAGCCGGCGGACAACAAGTTCAATTGCAAGTGGACGAGACGAAGCTGTTGGCGATGTACGCCAATTTCTGCCGCGTCACCGGCACTCCTGAAGAATTGATTATCGATTTTGGTCTCAACGCGCAGCCGTTTGGCATTCCGGACGAACCGGTTCCGGTCACCCAACGGATCGTGACCAACTATTTTACCGCGAAGCGAATGTTGCAGGCTCTGCACCTGACCATTCAACGTCACGAAGCGGCGTTTGGTATTCTCGAGACCGATGTGCAACGTCGCGTGTTGCCGAGTGCTCGTGGCGGAGCTCCGATGCCCGCTGGCGCTCGCTAGTTAAGTTTCCTCGCGGATGGGCGCGGTGTGCAGGAAGGCGCGCCGCTTCCAACTTTTTTACCGCGACGTATTGAAATATGCGCCGTGAATGAGTCGAGACGAGCAACGCGAAGCCTGAATATACCGGGCTTCCGATGGTCGCCCTGGTTCATGAACCGCGCAGTCGTCAAAAACGATCCTTCGATCGAACGTTGACCTTGGAATCGATGGCCCGATTCCAAGGTCATTTTTCATGCGCTTCGCGATTTCTGGCGCGGAGTCGACGAGGCGGTTTCCCCATGCCAGACGGGCGGTTACACTGACGGCTTCTAGCCATCACCCGCAGACCGTTAAAGCGATTACCCACCTCATGTCGACCGCACCGGCCCCTTGGTACACGATCGAAAACGAGTCCGAAATCCCCTCCCCCGCGCTGATCGTGTACGCCGAACGGGCGGAGCAGAATATCGAGCGCATGATCCGCTGGGCCGGTGGCACTGAACGACTCCGTCCGCACGTCAAGACACACAAGATGGCCGAGATCGTGCGGCTGCAAATGGCTCGTGGGATTAGCAAGTTCAAGTGCGCAACCATCGCCGAAGCGGAAATGATCGCTTCGTGCGGCGCAGCCGACGTGTTGCTGGCTTTTCCGCAAGTGGGACCTAATGTCGCGCGGCTCGTGACCTTGGTGCAGCGGTTTCCGCAAACCCACTTCTCGACGATTGCCGACGACGCATTTCTGATTCGCCATATTTCGACGGCGATGGCCCAGGCTCAGACCAAGATCGACGTGCTGCTCGACATTGACAACGGGATGCACCGCAGCGGTATCGCTCCTGGGTCCTCGGCGGTCGAGTTGTATGGCTTGCTAACCGAGCTACCCGGCGTCGCCGCAGGCGGCTTACATGTCTACGATGGTCACGTTCGCGATCAGAATATCCAAGTCCGACGCGAGCACGCACTCAAAGCTTGGGAATGTGTCGACGAGATGATCGCCCAGTTGCGGGCGAGTGGCTGGCCGGTGCCGCGTATAGTTGCCGGCGGGACGCCAAGTTTTCCGATCCATGCGACCTTCACGGACCGCGAGTGCAGCCCTGGGACCAGCGTGTTTTGGGACGTGAGCTATCGCACGAAATTTCCGGAATTGGATTTTGAGCCCGCCGCGTTGTTGCTGGTGCGGGTGATTAGCAAGCCCGGCGGCAATCGGCTCTGCCTCGATCTGGGTTATAAAGCCGTCTCGCCAGACAATCCGTGGCCGCGTGTCGAGTTCTTCGCGTTTCCGGACGCCAAGCTCATCAATCACAGTGAAGAACATCTGGCAATTGAAACCGAGTTCGCATCGCAGTATCGCGTTGGCGATGTGGCCTACGGGATACCGTTTCATGTGTGTCCCACGTGTGCTCTGCATCGCGAGGCGGTGGTGGTCCGTGGCGGTCGGGCGGTCGAGCGCTGGAAGGTACTGGCTCGGGATCGGCAATTAACGATATGACACGACTTTCAACCGGCATCGCGGGTCTCGATCAGGCGCTCGGCGGCGGACTGCTGGGCGGCACGCTCACGGTGGTCGTCGGCGCGACGGGGATCGGCAAAACTCAGCTCGGGCTGCAATTTGCCCAGGCCGGGCTGGCACAGGAAGGGCGACGCGGCATCCTGTTCGACTTGGGATGTCGTGGCGACACGCAGAGCCACGGCTCTTACGCCCAGCGTATGTTCGACTGGCAGTTCGATGCCGTCGATCCCGCACAAGCACCTCGGCTCGAGCATTTTTACGCAGCCGATCGAAGCCACGGCGACTACCTGCACGTGTTCGACTACCATGGCCGACGGGTCACGCAACGCGACATGGGCTTCGAGGCTTGGCAAGAATGGCAAGTCGAAATCGCTCGCAAGCTCAATACTTCGATTGCCTTTTTCTATGGTAATTTTGTGCGCGGGACGCGCCGCGCGGTGATCGATGGCATTGAACCGGTCGAACGTCCCAGCGAATCGATTCAATTCGAGTTGTTCGAGTACATCTATCACCAGGTGTTGCGCAAGGATCCGGAATGGGTGGCGAGAGATCTGTTCCGCGAACACTATCGCGAGTACGCGGCAGCCGCGGCGGCCCATCGTTACATGCCCGAGCACGTGAGCTGCGTCGTACTGGTGACCTCGGCCGAGTCGATGCTGGATGACTTGATTGAACGCCCGCTCGATGAAGGGGACGTGATCTCGAACGCCAACACGCTGATCTACATGGGCAAAGTACGCGACGGTCAGCGCGTGGGCCGTGCATTGCACGTGGCCAAGCACCGTGGAAGTGCCTGTCGAGACGACATCATCCCGTACACGATCGACGAGCGGGGCTTGCATGTCGAGGTTGGCAGGTAACATGATCGCCATACCCCCGGAGCGTCATTGACATGGAAGTAATGGATTACTTGTTGCTCGTCGGCAGCGCAGCCGTGGCCGGAGGTATCAATGCGGTGGCCGGTGGAGGGACGTTGCTCACCTTTCCGGCGTTGCTGGCTATCTTGGGACCCGCCCAGGGGGTCGTGGCCAACGCGACCAGCACGGTAGCGCTCTTTCCTGGCTCGTTGAGTGCGATCTGGGGTTACCGCGAAGACATTGCCCGTTATCAGCATTGGTTACGATTGTTGATGGCCCCGAGCTTGGCGGGCGGGCTGGCGGGGGCACTGTTGTTGACGGAACTTTCGCCTCACACGTTCATCCTGGCTGTCCCTTGGTTGATTCTCACCGCGGCTACATTGTTCGCGTTGCAACCGGTGATCGGCCGCTGGATGGGCATCGGACAAGCACACGCCACGCCCGCGGCCTCGACCCGGTTGGGTGTGTTCGTGTTTCAGTTTTGTGTCGGCGTGTATGGCGGTTACTTCGGCGCGGGCATTGGCATTCTGATGCTCAGCGCACTCGCCATGATCGGGCTAACCGACATCCATGCGATGAACGGCCTGAAGAGCATTCTGGGGAGCTGCATCAACGGCATCGCAGTCGTCGTGTTTGTCGTCCAAGGGCAGGTCAACTGGTGGCTAGCGGCGTTGATGTGCGTCTCAGCCAGCCTCGGAGCGTATGCCACGGCGCGTGTGGCGCGACGGCTCAATCGCAATCATGTGCGGTGGTTTGTCACCGCCATCGGCTTTGTGCTCGCGGCGTATTACTTCTACAAGACCTACGCGAACTGAGCGGCCGAGACCCTACGACAGGAACCACAGGCCGTTGGTTGTCAGCGTGTAATCGATTGCCTGAACCTGCTTCACATCGTGACCGCCCGAGGTTGAGTTGGCCGTTACCCTCTTAAAGCCGAAGTTTTGATGAGCGTAGAACGAGTAGGCGAACCGAACCATCGAGCCACTGGCCGTCAGCAGGTCATTTGAGGAACTATCGCTGAACACGGCCGAGTCGGTACCGCCGTTGGAAGCGAAGGCTTGAGTCAAGATGAAGCCGATCGCGGAGTTCGAGTAATTGGCTCCGGCCAGGGTGCCGGAACCATTTTGACCCGTGAAGGTATCGTTGCCGGCAGAGTCGAACAAATAGGCGGTGTCATTTCCCTTCGAAGAGTAGGCATTGGTACGTTTGAAGTTGATCGCCTGATTGTTATAGCTACCGACACCGGTTGCGGTGTTGAACGGACCGGACCCGTTGCTACGGAACATATTGGCGTTCGTGGGCGAGGCGATGTAGACATCGGTGTAGAACGAGTCGTACAAATTCGCGACGTCATTGCCGATGGTCGAGAACGCACCAACGCTGGCAAATCGAGAGACGTAGTTCAGGTAGGCACTACCACTTTGCATGGAGGCGAACGTTGGATAGGCGTTGAAGGTATCGTCCCCGGATGAGTCGTAGAGCGTGGCATTATCGACTCCGCCGCTGTCGACTCCGCCGGTATTCGAGTAGGCATAGACCTGATTGAAGAACGTAGCCTGATTAAAGAACGTGCCATTGGAGAAGATCGAGTAGGTCGGCAGTCCGAAGAAACTATCGTTGAGTGGCGAGTCGTAGAGGTTCGCGATGTCAACCCCGCCGCCACCCCCGTAGGCATAGTTCTGCTTAAAGCCGACCGACTGATTGAAATAGGTTTCCTGATTCTGATTGTTCGTGCCACGCATGATGGCGTAAGTTTGCGCGGCGGTGAACGTGTCGTTTTCGACTGAATTGACGAAAATGGCGCGATCGTTCCCGGTCGAAGCGAAACCGTACACCTTGCCGAAATTCGAGATCTGACTCATGTACCCCGAGCCATTCATCAGCGCGGTGGTCGGCTGGGCGATGAAAAGATCGTCGCCCGCTGTGTCGTAGAAGGAGACCGAGTCATTGCGAACACCACTGACGGTCGACCCGTAGAGGTTGACGGTTTCGGTGGATGAACTGTAAACGGCGTAGCCGACGGTACTGATCGGAGAAAAGTTGCTGCTGGTCAAGGCCAGTGATTTTGGCGAGAGCTGCGCGTTATCAGCCAGGGATGAGGCAATCACGCTGAGTTGATCGTTGCCGGCCAAGCCGAGGAAGCGAATTTGATTATGCACGGAGGTAACATCAAAATACACCGTGCCATTGGCATAGATGACATACGCCGTGGGAGAAGTGAATTGGGCCGACAGGACGTCATCGTTGTTTGTGCCCGTCACGTACACGGTCCGAGGATTGCTGGGATCAAAACTAATCGTCGGTCGGACATAGACCGTGATCGAAGACAGCGACACATTGGCACCGCCGGGGCCACTTTGCCCCTGATCGTTGGCCGAGAGCAGGATCGTGGCCGTGGCAGCGGTTTGACCGACGGGCGTGATGTTGGGGGTAAAGACGAGCCCTTCGAGGGCGTTGTTCATCAGGGTGCTATTTGCCGAGAAGGCGAGTGACGAGGAACCATCTCCGGCAAGGCCTTGCAGTCCGAGCGTCGAGCCAAGTTTCAGCGTGCCTCCGGTGGCCGTGAGGTTGACGACCATGAGTCCATTGCCCAGGTCGGGATCCGTGATGGAGATGGGAGTGCTCTGCGCCGTAGAAAATGTGACCGGCACATTAATGCCGGTGTCGATGCGTCCTGGCGTGCTGATGATGGGGGCGTCGTTCACGGGCGCTACGCTCAGCACGACGTTGGCCGTTGTCGACTTGGGACCACCGATGCCTGCGGTGTCCATATCGTTGACGGCAATATTGATCGAAGCGGCCCCGGTAAAGTACTTGTTCGGAGTGTACGTCATCCCATTAAGGTAGGTCTGAAAATTGACAATCGAATCGGTGAACGTGATCGACGACTTATCATTTTGAGCCGCGGTCAGATTGGGATTAGGGATGTGCAAAATACCGTTGGTCGCACTGATCGTCATCACGGCCGAAGCACCGGTCGAACTCGGGTCATTGTCAACAATGTTAATCCGATTGCCATTCCCCGAACTAAGGGTCAACACGGTTCCTTCGTTGAAGGTTTGCACCCCTGGAGTCGTAACCACCGGCGGGTGATTGATGTTCACCACCGTAATTGCGGTCGTGTACGACCGAATAAGATTGCCGCCGAGCCCCGAGTTGCCCAGGTCATTAATGGTTGCAACCAAATTCTCTGTGCCAGAGTAGGTGAGATTCGGACTGTAGATGAGTGACTGCAAATAACTATTGATCGTGGCGACCGGATAATTAAATGTGAGCGTATTTGTGCCGTTACCCGTTACCGGTTGCGAGACCTGGAGGATACCGTTTGAAACCGACATAGTGACTTGTACCGCAGCACCGTTGGCGTCGATGTCGGAGACCGAGAGGAAGGTCGACGGAGTCGTGAACCCGAGCGCGACGGTCTGGTTCGTTGTGGCCGTCGGCGGTACAGAAGCCGATGGTGGGTCGTTGACAGGAAATACGAACATCGGCAGCACGCTGGACGTAATCCCAAAGGGACCCGTCAGGGGGAAGCCTGTATTGCCGAGGTCGTTGGTTATCACGGAGAGCGAAGCGGTACCCGTGTAGTTCGGGTCGGGCGTGAAGACGAGCGAAGCCAGCGCATTGGTGATGGCCGTTTGACTTCCCAGCAGCCGTAAGAATGTCGGCGAGGCACTGGCCAGCGTCGCTGCTCCCAGCGTGCCGATCGAGAGCGTCCCACGCGCTGCGAGGAGGTCGGTTTGGATCGTCAAACTCCCCGCATCCGCGTCGGTGATCGAGATAACAGGACCGGCCGTCCCACCAAACACCAAGGGTGTGTCTTCATTGAAATTCTGCGAGATGGGCAACGTATTCACCGGCGGCTGATTAGCAGGCAAGACGCGAATACCAATCGGCTGTGAGCTGGTTAAAGCTCCGTTCGGTCCCACGTTGCCCAAGTCGTTCATCAGCATGGTGCCGAATGTTGTACCGGTGAAAGTGGCCGTCGGCGGGACATATTGGAGCGAGTTCAGTGCCGAGTTGAGAATCGGCAAACTGCCCGTAATGGATAATGTTCCTGTACCAACGCCCGAGGAGCTGACCAGCCCCGTGGTATCGATCTGCCATGAACCGGTGCCGATGGAGAGCGTGATTTGTTCATTGCCTCCGCCACCGTCGACATCAGAAATCTGAAATGCATTACCGATAAACGGAAATGGGGTGCCTTGGAGCGTCGTTTGCAGCGCCGGCGCCGTCCCCTGTGGAGCATCGTTGAACGGGGTGATCACAACTTGGGCGGTCGTAGCGACCCCTAATCCAGTGCCGATGTTGTCGACCGAACCCTGAATATCGAACGTAGCCGTGCCGTTGAAATCTTGACTACCAACGAACACCAAACCGGCGTTGCCTTGGGCGACCGAGATGTACTGATTATTGAATATCTGCCCACCACCGCTCAAAAAGACGCTGCCATTGATAATGTTCGTGATTCTGAAAAACCCGATCTCGGGACCGTCGACCGCGTTGAGTGTGACGACCAATCCGGTGCTGCTGGGAACATCTTCAACGGTGGTGGTATTGGTCACCGACGGGCGATCGGCCACCGGCAGTACGTCGACGGTTGCGGTCACGATGCCACTCGCCGCGACCGCCGGGTTCGCCGTGGTGTTAAGGACCTGAACTGAAACCGACCCGCGAGCGGGGCCAAAACTGTTCGCCGGTGTCGGTGTGAATCGGAAACCTTGACTGGCGACGGCGTAAGAGACGGTCGAATTGACTGCAACGGCCGTGGTGCCATTGTTCAAAAAGAGATTGCCACCGGAAATCGCTGTGATCCGAACGGCGTCGATCGACGCACCATCAACGGCGTTGCGCACGACGACCAAACCGGTCGTCGATTGTGTATCTTCGTTGGTCGTTGCGTTGGTGAACGAAGGCGTATCAGGGACATCTTGCACGGTCAGGCTCGCCGTGTCGGTCAATGAGCTGTAGGCGGTGAATCCGCCGTTTTGGGTCGTGTTGGCAAAGCCGCCGTTGGTCCCCCGGTATTGATCCCAAGCACGGAAGGTGACCGCGCTCGAGATTGTGCCGTTGAAATTTGCATTGGGAACAAACCGCAAACGATTCAGCGCATTCGAGCCCAGCAACAGTGCGTTGGTCGTACTGACGGTCGCGGCGGCGATGTTATTCCAAGAGAAGCCACCATTGGTCGTGTACTGCCAGCTTCCATTCGCGGCGTTGAGCGCCGTGATGGCAATGCCTTGGACAGCGCCGGCGTCCGGATCGGTGATATAATTCGCTCCGCCACTGGCGATCAGCGTGTTGATCGCGGTGCCGGTGGCATTGAAATTGTCCTCATCTTGGACAGTCAACGATGGACTGCCTGCCGTATTGAGTGTAGGAGCGGTGTTCGGTCCTGTGATCTGGACCTTGTACAGTTCACGTCCATTCGCCCCAGACGCTGCGAAGTACAGATAACCATTGAGCTGGGCAAAATAGGCGGGGTCAGAACTCCCTGTACCCGGGTTGATGTCGGTGTCGGGTACCGTCCCGACGCTGGTACCGTTGGTTCGAAAAAGCTCTTGACCGTTGGTGCCGTTATTGGCCGAGAAATACAACGTACCCTGGGCGTTGAACAAATCGTGGGGATTGTCGTTGCCGGCCGCCCCGCTCAGGTTTCGCACGACGGTCGCCAGATTCGAGCCGGGATTCAACGCGTAGAGTTTTCGTCGCTGCGCGTTCGTACCCACGGCGCCGTTCTGATCGGCCGAGAAGTAAAGGACACCGTTCGCCTCGGTGAATTCATTGGGGTTCGAGTCGCCGCCGTAGGCCGTGTAGCCGCCATAGCCGTAATAGCCACCGTAATAGTATGTCGTCACGGTGTTTGGGGTGGCGATGTCAAAAAACGTCGTACCGTCAAAAATGATTGACGTACCACCGCCCGTGCCATCACTGACCCACGGTTCGCGCTGCGCGATCGGATCGATGGCCGAGAACACGGCATTGCCGTTGAAGTTGTAGAACCGCTCGGGCTCGGAGTTGCCACTGTGATTATTGGGATTGGTATTGAGATCCGCGAGCAAGCGCGTACCCGCGCAAGTGCCATCGCTGATCCAAAGTTCCGTGAACGATGGGCCACCATCTGAAGCAGCAAAGTACAGCCGATTGCCGACCTGGGTCATCCCGGTCGGACTCGAACTGCCATTGGTATTGATGTCGCGCACGACCACGGTGCCAACTTGCGAGCCGTTCGACTTCCAAAGTTCGCGACCGCGGATGCCGTCATCCGCCGCAAAATAAAGCGTGCCGTTGAAGTTCGCCAAGTCCGACGGACTGCTGGAATTTGAGCCCGACGCCACATCGAGCACCTGCGGCTGCGATCCCGCCGAGGGAATGATGAACAATTCGCGACCGTTCGCCGGCGTCACGGCTGATAAATACAGCGCGTTACCCACGACGGTAAGATTTCTTGGATCCGACGCTCCCGCCGTATTGATAGAAACCTTGGTCGGGGTCCCGCCACCGGTCGAGAACAACTGCTTGCCCGTGCCGTCGTCGGCGACGAAATACAACAAGCCTTGTGCGCTCGTCAAATACTGCGGGTTCGATCCACCGTTGCTGTTGAGGTCGCCGACCAACGATGCCGTGCCGCCAGTCGATCGCCACAGTTCACGATTGGCGTTGCCCGTCACATCGGACGCCGAAAAGTAAATCGTGCTCCCAACGACTGTCAGATTGCGCGGATTCGAGTCGCCACCGCCGGCCACAATGTCTGAAATGAGCGTGGCGGCCAACATATGCCGTACTTCCAACGGCTCGAAGCGCAAGGGTCGAGCGAATTTTGGTAGACGACGAAAACGGCGGCCTTGGTCGCGGCGATGCTTCATGACCCAACCTCAGATTGGCCAACAACCTACAGCAAATAAAGGAGCGTAAAAACGTCCGCTCGCGCAAATACCAGCAACGCTCCAAACCGATTGGTGGCGCAGGTAGTTTCATCTTATGCATGGCTGTTACCGCTCGCAACATTTTTAACTGGCGAATGTTGCGCGGCTTAGGAAACCGCCCGAACCCCTGAGCGAGTCCAGATTGACCCCACCTCAGACAGGGGGGGTGATCGCCGTCGATCCACTGGATGAGCCTCGGTTTCTCAAAAACTGATAGAGAAACACCCCCGAGGCCACGGCGACGTTGAGCGAGTCGACCCCCCGTTGCATGGCCAGCCGCACCTGACGATCCGATAACGATAACCACCGCGTACCCAAGCCATGCCCTTCGCTGCCGAACATGATCGCCAGTCGGGGGGCTCGCTGCGCGTGTTCCAGTGGCTCGGCTCCTTCGTCGAGTACAGCCGCCACGCGCTCCACTCCCCAGCGATCGCGTAGTACGAGCAGGTCCTCGTCCAAGGTAGTCGTCGCCCGAATCGGTAATTGAAAGGCGGTCCCCATCGACACCCGCAGCGCGCGGCGCGACCACGGATCGGCCGACTCGCTGCCGACCAACAGGCCGTCGGCCCCCAATGCCGCGCTATTACGTATGATCGCCCCCAGATTCTCCGAGTCCTGCACATTGGGGCATACGACCAAGGTTCTAAACGACTGCTCAGAAGCCACGAGTTGCTCAAGCGGCAATCGTGACGGTCGCTTGCCACACCCCAGCACGCCACGATGAAACTCAAACCCAACCAACTCGCCGATCCGGTCATCCTCCATCACGAGCACATCCATCTCGTTGCGAAACAGTGGCTCGAACTGCGGCAGCCACGAGCGACCGATCACGATCGACACAACCTCGTAGTCGCTCCGCAACATTCGCTCGACGACTTTATCTCCCTCGGCAATGAACTGACCCGACCAGCGTGTCAGGTTCGAGTGTTTCAGCGCTCGATACGGTATCAACCGTGGATCGTCCGTATCGGGATCAAGATAATCAACCGTAGGCACTTCGATTGAGCTCGTTGTTGCGAAGCATGTTTCCTGGCCGACACGGCGGAAGCAGAGCGGCTACTTCTTGGGCGCGAGCTTTTCGAGTTCGCGCTTGATCCAACTTTCGAGTTCTTCCCAATCGACCGGTGGCAGATTCGATAGGTCCGGTCGCAGCTTCATCGCCCCTTTGACGTACACATGCACAATGTCGTGCGGTGTCTTGTCGGTGTTCCAGTTCAGCAAGATGCGAATGCACTTGGGGAGCGAACCCGGGACGCTGATCTCGTTGGTACAGAGCAGCGGCACGTCGATCCAGCCCAACTGGCGGGCGGCCAGCGCCGGGAACTCAGCCGTCAGATCGTGGGTGACGGTAAAGATGGCACTGGCGACGTCGAGCGGTTCGATGTTGTTCTGGCGAATGATGAGCGCAAGCAACTGGCGGGTCGCGGCGAGAATTTCCTCGCGCGTGTTTTCCTCGACGGTGGTGGCTCCGCGGACGCCCCGTACTGGCATGATGCAGCGTGACCTCGAATGGATGAAAATCAACGCCAAACAGCGTTGTGTACGCGACTGGGAAACGACCGGTCCGAGACGTACCGGCTCTAGGGCACCTATTCTAAACTACTTACCTTCGTTCCAGTAGATGCGGACATTTTTGCTGAATCGGCCCACCGCAACGAGGTCCTGGCGGCCATCACCGTTGAAATCGGCCACCGCCATGTCTTCGACACTCACACCGCCGGGGTCGACATGCGTGCGCTGCCATTTGCCCTTCGCCGGGTCGATGGGGTCGTAAACGCGAACGCCCCAGCGGACCTGTTCGTTCTTGTGGTCACGCACGCCAATGATCAATTCCTCGTCGGGGTCGGCGTCGATGTTGGCGCACCAGACGGCGTGCCCCCACTTGAGTTCCTCGTCGATGACGTGCCGCTGCCAAAGTTCGCCCGGCTTCGTGGGGCGCGTGTACACGACGACCTGATCGCCGTGCCAGGGCTCGATCGTGGCAATGTAGTCGGCGTTGTTGGCGAGTTGGCCACGCTTGATTTCGCTCGCGCCTCGGTTGGGCATCGTCTGCTGATTGCCCGCGCCGATGCGGGTCGCGGACCACTTGCCGCTCAGCTGGCGATCGAGCACAAACACTCCCTCGAATGCTGTGATCAGAATTTCATCCAACGGGTCGCTGTCCATGTTGGTGGGCCAAAAGTTGTGGCACACATGCAACTCGTCGTTGAGCACCACGCGCGTCCAGCGATCCTTCGTGGGATCAGCCGGGATATTGTAGGCGACGACCTGCACGCCCGACTCGGACCAGAGCGGCTTTGTTGTGCCGCGTCCCATGAGCGGCACGACAACGAGTTCCTTTCGGCCGTCGCCATCCGTGTCGATCCAACGCATACGATGCGTCGTGGGCTCTTCGCCGATCTGACGCACCTCCCAGCGGTCGGCCGGGCTCGCTCCCTGTCGTAGCCACTGGACGGTGCCCCCGGCGAGTGTGTTGAACGGTTTCCAGTCGGCTCCCAACGCAAAGTCGAGCCGGCCGTCGCCGTCGATGTCGTGCGGGGCGATGCACACGTTGTCGAGCTTGGTTTGATCCTCGATCAGCGCATGCACTTTCCAACTCGGGTTCTCGTACCACACGACCCGATTCGTGTCGACGACGACAATGTCGCTCTTCTCATCGCCGTTCATGTCGACGACCGTGACGGCATAGCCAACCTTCAAGTCGGCGGCGATTTCCTGTGTGCGAAACACTGCCTCGGCCCCCGAGGCGAGTGTCGCCGACAACGCGAGGACGACCAACCCCAGTGACCGATGGAACAGATCATTCATGATGCGATTCACTCGATGTTATTTGCTGCCAATGCAGTACAGATGGGCAAAGCCACGGATGTAAATGCGACCGTTCGAGAACGCCAGCGACGACGAGATGGCGTCGTCGATCGTGTTCTCCGAGAGCTTCTCAAACGTGCGGCCCGCTTTGACGACCGTGACGACCCCCTTGCGCGACGCGAGATACACCTTGCCGTCGGCCACCACGGGCGAGGCACGGTAACGGTCCGAGAAGCAACGCTCCTGATAAATCTCTTCGCCACTCTTGGCATCCATGCAAATCAACACCCCGTTCTCACGGCAAAGGTACACGAGACCGTCCGACACGACGGGCGACGGTACATCGGGCGTGTTTTGAGCTCGGGTCCAGTATTGAGCCGACGTGTTGTTCGTGACGTCTCCGGTAATGTCCGGACGCAGAGCGATCACCGGGCCGTTCTTGGCCGAGGGGACCACGATCAGCCCGGGAACAGCGACCGGTGAGGCAACAAATCGCAACGTGGGGTTGTATTTGCTCGGCAGGTTTAAGCCGCCGCAACGCCACAACTCGCTGCCGTTCTTAATGTCGTACGCCACGACATAATCGCAACCGTGGGTGATCAGAAACTTGTTTTTACCGTCATCGTACATCACGGGCGAGGCATAAGAGTGTAAGCACTCGGCCTTGGCGTCGCTCGGGCGTTGCGTCTTCCAGAGTTCCTTGCCCGTCGCGGCTTCGAGGCACACGACGAGCGCTTCGTTCGAGTGCAGCAGTTGCAGGTAAAGCTTGCCTTCGTCGAGCACCGGCGTGCTGGTCATGCCGAAGGCGATGCTCAACTTCTTGTACCGGGTCTCGGTGTTGAACTGCCACACCTTCTGGCCATCGACCGTGTAGCAGGCAAGTTCGCCGTTGGCCATGAAGGTCCAGACGTGCTTGCCATCGGTACAGGGAGACGGCGACGCGCTATTGCCTTCATCGCCGCGGACCTCTTTATCGCCGCCGCCGATTTTGTGCTTCCACAGCTCTTTGCCCGCCGTGCTCACGCACAGCAGCACCAAGTCGCCCCCCGGGGCGGCACTGGTCGTGAACAGCTTGTCGCCCCAGACGACCGGCGTGGCCCCGGCCGGTCCAGGCATCGGCAACTTCCAAAGCACGCCGGTGGTTTTGCCATCTTTCTCGCCCCAACTCACGGGCAAATTCTTCTCGTTCGATATTCCGTCGTTCTTCGGACCTCGCCATTGAGGCCAATGCTCGGCCCGGGCAAACGCTCCGTGAGCCAATAGCATGGCGAGCAACAACAGCGATCGGAAACTCAAAGCCAGACGTGACATAACGACGATCTCCATCGAATAACGGCAGGATAAAACAAGGCGGAGGGGCGGGGACGGAGCAGGCACACTACTTTCGCCGAGCCGACGGCTTTGGTCAAGAAGTGCAAAGTGCTGAGTGCAAAGTGCGAAATGACGGAACGCTGACGCGATTGCGCTCCGCTCTCATCATTCATCATTCCGCATTCATCACTTCCTCCCTACTCCTTGCTCAGTGTCTCGTCCAAATTGAGTACCAGCAAACAGACATTCGCAAGCGCGGCATGCTCGACAGGGTCGAGTTTCGAGTCGCGCGGCGATTCGCCCACGGCGAGCAATTTCGCGGCCTCCTCGACGTGCGCGGCGTATTGCTTGCGCAGGGTTTCGAGCCGCAGCCGGAGGATGGTCAGTTCGCGCGTGCTGGGGGTCCGCGACAAGCAAAGCCGATAGACGTGCGTGATCCGCTCGTCGTCGCTCGGCCCGCCGGTCTCGTGCATCACGCGCTGGGCGAGTGCCCGGGCGGCCTCGACAAACGTCGTGTCGTTGAGCGTCGTCAGGGCGTGGAGCGGCGTGTTGGTGCGGACGCCCTTGACCGTGCAAGTCTGCCGCGCGGCGTTGTCGAAGAACATCGTCGGTCCCACGATCCGTCGCCAGAACGTGTACAGACTGCGTCGATAGAGGGCCGCGCCGTGATCCTGCGTGTATGTCTTTTTGCCGAACGTGGCCTCTTCCCATACGCCGGCGGGCTGATACGGTCGCACGCTGGGGCCATCGAACGTGTCGACCAATAGCCCCGACACCGCTAGGGCCTGATCGCGCAACATCCAGGCCGGAAGCCGGTATCGCGGGCCGCGCGCGAGCAGCCGATTATCAGGGTCCCGCTCCCAGACGCCCTGACCGAGCTTGCTACTCTGTCGATAGGTCGCGCTCGATACGATCAAACGATGCAGGTGCTTGACGTCCCAGCCCGAGTCGACCAGTTCGCAGGCGAGCCAGTCGAGCAACTCGCCGTGCGATGGCTTTTCGCCTTGCACGCCAAAATCTTCGACGGTCTTGACGAGCCCCGTGCCGAAGAAGAGTTGCCAGAAGCGGTTGACCGTCACACGAGCCATGAGCGGATTACGTTTGTCGACCAACCAGCGCGCTAGCGCGAGACGATTGTTCGACTCGTTCGTGCTTAAGGGGTTGAGTGCTGCAGGCACTCCGGCCGAGACTTTGTCGGTCGGTTTGTTATACGCCCCTTTGGCGAGCATGAATGTTTCGCGCGGTTGCTTCAGTTCGTCCATCACCATGACGCGCGTGATCGAACGCTCGAAGCTATCGAGCTTGTCGAGGGCTCCGTTCACGGCCAGCAGTTCCTTGGCGTAGTCGGCTTCCTTGTCTTTGAAATAGCTGGCCAGCTCGTTGCGACCGTCTTTGTCGCGTTCCTGCGGCCGTCGGTCGATCTGCAACCGAGCTTTGTCCGGCAGCTGCTTGCCCTTCTCGGTCGCGGCGATCTTTTGGTCCTTTGCTCGCGGAAACACGGTTTTTTCGCGCTCGATGACGACCGTGGCCAGTCGCTCGATCTCGGCCTTCAGCGCATCGCGACGAGACTTGTCTTCCGGACTGATGTACTCAACCGTGGGGGAAATTTGTCCGCTGCGTCCTCCACCGCTCGCGCCACCCGTCTCCGACGTGTTATTAAAATACGCGAAGAGTTGGTAGTACTCGCGCTGCGTGAGCGCGTCGTACTTGTGATCGTGGCAGCGGGCGCAGGTCATCGTCAGCCCAAGCCAAATCGTCGACGTGGTCTCGACCCGATCCATGACGTTCTCGATGCGTGTCTCCTCGGCGATGCGGCCCCCCTCGCCGTTGAACATATGATTGCGATTAAAGCCGGTGGCGATGATCTGATCGTTGGTCGCCCCGGGCAGTAAGTCGCCGGCCAACTGCTCGATCGTGAATTGGTCGTAAGGCATGTTGGCGTTGATAGCCCGCACGACCCAATCGCGCCACGGCCACATGGTCCGCTCAGGGTCACCCTGGTAGCCGTTGCTGTCGGCGTAGCGAGCCGCGTCAAGCCAGTCCCAGGCCATCCGCTGGCCATAGTGGGGCGAACTTAAAAGCCGCGCGACAAGATGGTCGTACGCACTCGGTTTTTCGCCCGACTTTTCGGCCACCGACTGCTTGAGGAACGCGTCCACCTCGGCCAGCGTCGGGCCAAGCCCATTCAGATCGAGCGTCACGCGACGGATGAGCGTCTCGCGCTCAGCGCTCGGCGCGGGGGTGAGGTTCTCTTGCTCCAATCGCGCCAGTACGAAATAGTCGATCGGATTGCGTGGCCAGTCGTTCTGCTTGACCACCGGCAAGGCCGGTCGCACGGGCGACTCAAAAGCCCAGTGCTTACCCCACGTCGCACCTTGATCGATCCAGCGACGCAAGGTGTCGATCTGCTTCGGAGTGAGGGGCCGCTTGGCGCTCGGCGGCGGCATCACCGCCTCGGCATCGCCGCTGGTGATCCGTTCGACGAGCGAGCTCGCGCCGCTCTGCTTGGGCACAATGACCGGCTCCTGCTGGCGAAGTGCTCCCTCGGCCGTGTCTAAACGCAAATTGCCCTTACGGCTCTTCGCGTCGGGACCGTGACAATGAAAGCAATGATCCGACAGGATCGGCAGCACGTCGCGGCCAAACGAGACCGGCGGCTCGGCAGCCTCGACCGACGCGACCCACGACACACAAACAAGCAATAAACAGCACAGCAACGGGCGACCATTCATCGGCGGGCAATCCACAATGTGGCAACAGGCGGGGGACATTCCGGAGGGATTTTATTGTACTTGATTACCCGAGCGATTGCAGTTCTTTCAGCAACGATTGCCATCGGCCTCGCGGCCTATTATCGTACAGACCGGACGAATCGTGCCTTTTCATCGTGAGACTCCCCAATGATCCGCTCGTTAAGCCGCTTTGCTGTCTGTTTGCTCGCGCTGGTGTCGTTCACTCAAGCGGCCTCGCCGGTGGTTACACCCGGAGCGCGCGTAGCCGTCGTTGGCGACTCGATCACCGAACAAAAACTCTACAGCAAGTACATCGAGTTGTATCTGCTCGCCTGCTCGGGCATCGACGACGTCCGCGTGTTCCAGTTCGGCTGGAGTGGCGAGACCGCCTCGGGTTTCTCGGCACGTTTGGAAAACGATCTGAGCGCGTTCCAACCGACCGTTGTGACCCTCTGCTACGGCATGAACGACGGCGGCTACCGCCCTTATGATGATGCGGTGGGAAAGAACTATGAGAACAACATGCGCAATGTGCTCACCAAGCTCGGCAAACTCGGCATCGCGCAGGTGGTCGTCGGTTCGCCCGGGGCGGTCGATAGCGACACCTTCCGACCGGGCCAGCAGTTGGGCTCGCAGCCGGCTCATGTGGCCTACAACGACAACCTAGCCCATCTGCGCGATATCGACCGCGCATTGGCGACCGAGTTCAAGCTGCATTTTGCCGACGTCCACGCGGCCATGTACGACGCGATGGGCAAGGCCAAGGCCGTGCTCGGCAACAGTTACGATGTCTGCGGCCGAGACGGTTTCCACCCGGGCCCCAATGGCCAACTGCTCATGGCCTACGGCTTCCTCAAAGGACTGCAACTCGAGAGCCCAATCGGCACCATCACGGTCGACCTCAAGGGAACCGCGACGGCCAGTGAAGGGCACAAGGTCACGAACGCCTCGGCTGGTAAAGTTGAACTCGAAAGTCGCCGCTGGCCGTTCTGCTTCGAGGGGGATGAAAAGTCCTCCAGTGGTACACGCAGCATTGTCCCCTTTGTGCCGTTCAACGAACAATTCAATCGGCTGACCTTCAAGGTGACCGGGCTCGATGCCGCCAAGGCCAAGGTCGATTGGGGCTCGGCCAGCAAAGAGTTTACCCGCGAACAGCTTACAGCTGGCATCAACTTGGCTGCCGAATTCAGCGTGACTCCGTTCGATGCGTCGTTCCAGCAACTCAACGCGGCCGTGGCCAAGAAGCAGGCCTATGAGACCTACATGATCAAGTCGATGATCACGCAGTTCCGCACAATGCCCGTCGAGTTGCGTGACGACAGCGACACGCAAGCCGCGATCCAGGCCCTGCGTTCGGCGCTAATCAAGCATCACCAGAAGCTCGATCAGGAAGTGCGTTCGCTGGTCGTGCCGGTCAAGCACGCTCTGAGCGTTACGCCGCTGTAGGCGATTCGTCGATCATCGCGATCTCCCTAGCCGGTCCAAGCCGGGCCGGTTAGGGGGTCGATGGCGGCGTGGGCGGCGGGGCGGGGCTGGGTGTGCTCGGCGTGAATGACGAGCCGCCTCCGGATGTGAGCATGTCCTGAACGTACGCTTCGAGGCTGCGGACCAACTGATCGAAATCGGCCGTTGCGGTGGGCATGCTCCCCTCGATGAGTTGCAACATCTGCTGCGCCGGGCCACGATACTCCGAGATTTCTTGGGCCACGACCTGAATCCATTTCTTGGTCAGTTCGAGTTTTTCGTGCGCCTCGTCGAGTTGTCGCTTGGCGCGTTGCAAGGCCTTCTTCTGGTCATCGCACGCGGGGGTCGTGCCGTCGGCATTCGTGTTCAACTGGCATCGATGCAGGTCCATCTTGGCTTCGTTCACTCGATCTTCGCGCAGTCGAATTTGCTGCTGCCAGAACTTAAGTCGATCATGGCTGAGCCAATCCATGGCGCGTTGGATTTCCATCTCGATAGCCGCCATTGCCTGGCCGCTCTCGTCGCGAAACTTGATCAGCGCCAAGCGAAATTCGCGCAGCGCGTCGAGCGACCGTACATGAGCCGATCCGTCCATAGCCTGCATCACTAACGTTGATGGAGATACTCTTCGATCCGCTCGGCCTTGCGGAGCAGGAATGGCACATGCTGGCCGGTCGCTTCGAGAAAGCGATTGATGGCGGCCGTCGTCTGCTCAAATTCTTGCGAGAACTTCTCGTGCTCCTGATCGCGCCAAGTCTGCCCCAGGCTGAGCATCTGGCTGCGTAATAGCGACATCTGGTTTTGCAACTCGCTGCCGAATGACTTGAGGTTGTGCGCAAAGCGCCGCAACTCTTGGGGATCGACGATGGCTTGCGACACGACCGGGACTCCTCGACAAGAATGGTCGGCCTGCTTGGCAATACTCGCCGGCCGTACCTCTATCCTATACCCGACCGAGTACGCCGAGCAAATCCAAGGCCCCGATCAACCGGTCCAATTCGCTTCGATTCGTATAAACGTGGCACGAGGGGCGGATCAGCAGCCGGTCGTGCCACTGCACCAACGGGATTTCGATGTGATGCTCCTTCCACAGCCGCTCGTGGATCGTCGCCGCCTCGCCTCGCGGCAGCGGGAGCGAAATCATCGGGCCATACCACCGCGGGTCGTCTGGAACGAGCGGAGCGAGTCCCGTCCGGTCGGACAGTTGTTGCCGCACGTACTGGGCCAGCGCGTGCGTGCGACGGCGGAAGGCATCGAGCCCAATCGACTCGATGAACTCGATCGCCGTGGGGATCGCCAGGAACGCTGACGGATCGCGCGTGCCGATCCAAGTGAACTCGTTGTGCCAAGCCGGCGACAAATCGGGCGGATAGGCCCGTCCCCAACTCAAGACAATCGGTTCGATCTGGGCTTGCCGGCGCGGGTGGACATAAAGGAAGCCCGAGCCAAACGGCGCGCAGAGCCATTTGTGGCAACTGGCCGTGTAGTAGTCGCAATCGAGCGCGTCGAGCGCGACATCCACGGTGGCGATGGCATGCGGTCCGTCGACACATACCGAGATCCCCAGCTCACGCGCCCGGCGGCAGATCGCGGCGATCGGAAAGATCACGGCCGTCGGGCTCGTGATGTGGCTGACGACCAGCAGCTTGGTGCGCGGCGAGGCTTGGGCAAAGATTTGCTCGACCACCGCGTCACTCGATTCGATCGGCGTCGACACGCTTTGCACGATCAGTCGCGCGCCGCTTTGCGAGCAACGCCGCTCCCAAATCCGTTTCACCGCGCCATACTCGTGATCGTTGAGCAGCACCTCATCGCCCGCTGCGAGCGGCACGCTGCCGGCAACAATGTTCATGCCCAGCGTGGCGTTGTCGGCAAAGATCAGATTCTCTCCCTTGGTGCCAACAAAACGTCCGAGCCGTTCACGGGCTTGCGACAAAGCGTCATCCAAGCGGCGCGTGAAGAACTCCATCGGGTTCGCGGCCAACTCGCGATACCAACGCTCGCGGGTCTCGATGACCACGCGCGGCGCGGGGCCGAACGAACCATGATTCAAATACGACACGCCCTCCTGCAAGGCCCATTGCTCACGGAAGTCGCTCCAATCAGCATCGTTAAGCGGGTTGCGCGCTTTCATCGGTTACTCACTGATCCAGCGTTGAATTTCGTCGCCGATCGCCAACGTCAGTTCTTCCAAACAACCGGGCGAATGGATGGCGACTGTTTCTTGATACACGCCCAGCCCGTAGGTTTCGCGTGTGCAAAGATACGTGTGCGTCGAACCGTTGATGATCGTGCCGATGACGATCGTCAGCCCCGCGAAGCGTTGCCGCAAGGTGATTTGCAACCGCTGATAGTGTTCGCTTTCGAGCAAGACCCAAACGACGTCTCCCAATCGCAGCATGTTGACCGGAAACGGAAACACGCCCCCGCTGGGCAACGTTTCGAGCCGCACGATCCAACGGGTGAGACGCTCGATTTGCGCGCGGGCGTCTCGGGCGGTCGTCTCGTCATTGCGCGCCAGAGCCTCGTCCTGCACGATCGCCAATCGCTTGGTCTCCGTGTCGATGAACTCGAGTGTGGGTATCTCCGGTCGCAACGCGAGCGGCACTTCGATGTGTCGCCATTGCCAGTGACTCAACCGTTGTCGGCTCTCGGCGGCCAGCGGTTGATGGGCCCAGACACCGATGGTCGCCCCGGAGATGACCGGGCCAAGGTATTCATGCCGCGTGAGTGGAGGCGGCAGTAGTTCGAGTGCCGCGAGCGCTGCGTAACCCAGGATGCGTCCATTACGATCGGCGACATCTGTGTCGCCGACGTAGCCGTCTCGTGGGCCGAGATCGCCGGACGCCCCTTGCATGAAGAAGCACGGCACGCCTTGGGCCCCCTCGACGACCTCGCGCATCGCGCCGAGAAAGTCGGGGCTAATGAGCGTGTTGTCCCAGGCGAGTGTGGTCGGATGACAGGCGTAATTCACAAATGTCGCCAACGACTCGCCCGTGTCGGCCGTCACCCGAGCCACAAGGAGCGTGTCGTCCGACAGGCCAGCCGGGTTGAATCCGCACACATACTGTAGCGTGGCTTGGTCCCAGAGATCGCGATGCCGGGCCAGCGAGCAACTTCCCGTGCCGTACACGATCGTCGCACTGTGTCGATCACTGCGTGCTTGGCGCACGGCGACGATCAGCCGCTCGGTCAGGGCATCCAAATAGGGCGGGATCAACTCGCCGCCGGGCAACTCGACCCGCTCGCTGCCCATCAGCCCCGCCCCGTGCGTGTGCGAGAACACGATCATGATCCGCGCTCGGTCGACGTGCGTCGCGGCGCTCAGTCGATCGAGCAGTCGGTTGAGTTCTTTCGACCAGAGCAGGCAATGATCGACGGCGACCAGAATCAGTTCCTCGTGCGCTTTGCCAACGCTTTCGAGCGACTCGATGGCCAGCACCGTGGCCGTGAGAGGGCGATGCACGCCGGTCGAACGATCGTGCTTGGCCGCGCCCCACATGCGATGATAAATTCCCACGGGAGGCGTAATATCGACGCGGGCTACTCCCGCGCGGACGCGACTTTGCGGCGTATCAACGTGCAACATGCTTGGGTTCCTGCGGTGAGTCATCGATCGAACCACACGGATCGACCATCAGCCAACTGAGTGCCGCGAGGGCATGAATCGCGGCGAACAAAGGGAGTACCATATTCCAACTCGTCGCGGCAACAAAGTGCGGCAACAAATAGGGGAGCAGAAAGGCACCCATGTTGCCGGCCATGTTCATCGTACTAAAGACCGTGGCCGTTTGTCGGCCCCCTTTGTCGATCGCCACGACGTAGGCACACGTGCCCGCGAACGACGAGAAGAACATCCCCAGCGAGATAACCACGCTGGCCGTGACGGCGCTTGCGATCGCATACGCCACGAGCGAGAGCAGCGCGCAGGCCGCGAGCCCGCCGAGAGCCAAATACTGTCGGCCCAACCTGGGTCGACCGAGGCGGACGGTCAGATGATCCGAAAGCATGCCCCCCAAGATCGAGCCAAAAATGACCGCGACCAGCGGCAGACTGCCGAGCCAGCCCGACGAGACGATCGACACGCCGCGTGTTTCTTGCAGATAGCGTGGGAACCACGTCTGAAAAAAGACATAGCCCGAAGCGCGGAAGAACTGCTGGATAAACAGCCCCCACAGGGCGAGGTTGCCGAAGATCGCGCCCCACGGCACCGCGCCGATCACTGTGTCGTCACGCACGATCTGCTCGATCGGGTCCCCCGCATGAATCAACGCCCGTTCGGCCTCGTTGACCCACGGGTGTTGCTCGGGCCGATTGCGGAACAGCAGCAGGTAAAACACGGTCCAAACGAAGCCGGGCACGGCCAGAGCGAAGAACGTGCCGCGCCAGCCGAGCGGTTCGAACCAGCCTTCGACGCCGAAGATCAGATAGGCGACCGTGGCATTGGCGAGGCTGCCGCCGACCGACATAAAGCTGGTCATCAAGCCGGTCGACATCGCGCGCTGCGCGCGGGGAATCCAATGTTTGATCGCCACGACGGCACAGGGAAACACCCCGGCCTGGGCCGCCCCGGCGATGGCCCAGGCGACGTACAGGCTATAAAAGCTCTCGGCCGTACCGACCATGGCCGTGGCCAGCGACCACAGCAGCGTGAAGGTCGTGAGCGCGGCGCGTGAGCCCAAAAAGTCGCGGATTAGCCCCGAGGGGATCTGAAACAGGGCGTAGCCCAAGAAGAACGACGCCGAGACGCTGCCGATTTCGTTGAAGCTGAGCGCCAAGTCCTGGCCGATTTCTTCCTTGGCGGTGCCCATCGCCGTCCGCTGATAGTACGCCACGAGCGCCGAGGACCCCAAGAGCGCGAGCACGATGAATCGCATTCGCGTCGGCCGCTCGTTCTCCGGTGAGTCATTCATCGATAGGTCGCTCGTCATGCGCGAAACAGTCAGCTGCGATTGTCTAATCTTGAATGATTGTAGTCGGCTCTTAGACAGCGTGCGAACCATCGCCGTGAAAAAATCGCCCGAGCGGATGCGCCACTCACCAAGCCAAATTAAAATACCCACGAAAGCCGATGGGCTCGACGGGATGAAAATGCACATCGTTCACGCCGGCAAGTGTTTCCCCCGGCAGACGTGAGGCGTAGTAATAGTCGATGTCATGGGTGCGCGAGCCGAGCAGGTTGAAGACCTCGAGCCCGAATTGCGAGCGCTCGCGCTGCACGCCCAGGCGCAGATCGATCAACTGCGTGCCGAGCGAGCGAACGCTGTTGTCCTCGATCAATGGGCGGGGACCAAAGTAGCGGAAGCGACTCGAGAGGAACCAGCCATTACCGAGCAGGAACGTCGGGCCCGAGTTGACCGTTGTACCGATCGCGCCGGGAATGTACGGCCCGGCCGGATCGTCGCCCGTGAATCGCGACTGCGTGGCGGCCACGTCGAGATCGAAGCGCAAGCGGTCGCTGAGAGTGTAGTAGTTCGACCACTCGATGCCGTAGCGCCGGCTGGGACGACTCGGCTCGGTGGTGCCGGCGTCGCCGACAAACAGCAACTCGCTCCCCAGTTCCAGATACCAAAGCGTGAACGACGTATTGAGGTTCTTGATCGCCGAACTCCGGTAGCCTACTTCGTATCCTTGCGAGCGAACGAGCGGCGTCACGGGGGTCACCGGCAGCAGCGTGGTCGGATCGATCGTGGTCGTTGTTCCGCGGGCATCGTTGCTGTGGAAACCAAAGCCCCAGTTCATGAAGAACTCGGTCTGGTTCCACGGCCCAAAAATGATCGAGGCCTTGGGACTCCAAATGCCGTCGGCGAGAAAGCCCGAGTTGGCAGCGAGCGTACGGCTATTCACTCGGAAGTTATAAAAGTCGCCGCGCGAACCGAAGATCGTTCGCATACGGTCTGTCCACCATGTCGTACGACTGGCGTAGAGCCCCATGCTGGCTTGGTTCACACGATCATCACGGGTAATGCTAAGCACGTCACGCTGGGCCGTGTTCTGTAAACCGACTTCGGGAATCGAATCATTCCGAATCTGCGCTCCGATCACGCTATGCGCTCGTCGGCCGGTCCAGTCGCTATCCCATTCGTGCGACAGGTTCGTGCCGACGATCGCCCGCTTGTCGCGCTGCGCGAACTGATCGCCGTTCACCGGATCGTTCAAGAAGAAGGTGAAATCGTTGAACAGGTCGAGTCGGTAGTACTGTGCATAGGTGTTGAGCCGGGTGATCGAACCGTTTTGCCAGGTGTGCCAGAGCTGTGCGTTATTAATCGAGCGCGTCGAACGGCCACCATCGGTCGAGTTCAACGAGCCGAGCCGTGAGATGAGCCCCTGATCGACGGCCCGTTGCGGGATTTGATCGGTCGAGGTCCACTGGGCGTAGTAATTTTGAGTCGAGAGCGACATGCCTTGGTCGTCGTCGCCGAGCGTGTACTTGAAGAGCAGGTTGTACTTATTGAAACTTTCGGGCACATCCCAAGGGCCGTCATAATGTTGATACTCGAATGCATGCAGTAGATGACCGGGTCCCAGGTCGGCCGAGTTAGCGTTGAGCGCACGAAAGAAGCCGTATGAACCGACGGCGGCGCGGTTGATGCTCGCTGGTAGTCGCGTCATGACGTGCGCCTCAGCGCCGCCGGCCGAGCTAAAGTCCCCCTGCTCGGCATAGTAGGGCCCCTTCTTATAGTCCATCGATTCGAGCAACTCGGGGATCAGAAAGTTGACGTCGAGATAGCCTTGACCGTGGGCGTGGGTCGGCAAGTTGATTGGCACATTGTCGACCTTGATCGAAAAGTCGGTGCCGTGATCCAAATTAAAGCCGCGTAGGAACCACTGATTGGCTTTGCCCGACCCGCTGTGTTGCGTCACGATGACACCGGGGATCGTCTCGAACACCTCGCCCGGGCGGAGCATCGGGCGATAGATGAGCTGCTGCTGGCCGATGCGTCCTTGGGATGCGCTGCCGGTCTGACCTAACAACGACTCGCCTCGGCCGATCGACATGATCTGTTCATAGACGCCAGGGGGCGATTGAGTCCGTGGCTGAATATCAGTTGTCGGCTCGGCAACGATGACCGTCTCGGGAAGCGTCGGTAGCGTTGGTGGCGTCGCAGGTTGCGCGAAGAGAATGGGCCGCTCGAAAGGTGTATTCGTCAGCTCAGGGGGCTCGGGCGCCAGCGGGATTCGCTCGGCCGATGATTGCGCTAGCACACAGCCGACGAGCACAATCCAAGCGACGAACGTATGGGAGCATATCCGCGCACGCACGTGTTGCTGGCCCTGATAGCGGTGAAAACGACTGACGAACGATCCGTTATCAAGGCGTATCGGTTGTAGCGGTCGCGGACAATAAAACGATTTGGAGATTTGTACCATCGGCCGCTATCATTGCTGGCCGTCGTCACGCGTGGCGTGCAGGAGCAAGACGCGGAGGTCGATGTCGTCGCTCAAAAACCTCACGGAGCCGTCGGCCATCAAGACGTTCACTCCGCCCACGTGCGGCGAGTTGAGACCGTGATTGTGGCCAGGGCCGTGCTCGTCGTCGATCGTCGCCGGTGGCGGAGTCGCGGGATGCGCGGGGGTCGGCGAGATCGGTTGGACCACGATGCCGCGCGTGGGACGCAACGTGTTCGGCGGATAGCGGAGCGTGGTCACGCCCGTGCAGCGAGCATCGCCCGAGCCGTCGAGCCCTTCGGCATCGACAGACAACTGCTGATAGTTTCCCTCGCTGCCGGCATACGCGCCGCGAGGCCAACTGCTGCGTAGGTCATAAAGCACCGGCGGCTCGAACTGTCGGTCCATGCCCCACATCGATTGCTCGCCGAGCAGGATCGTGAATTGCTGTCCATCGGTGATATGCGCGAGCTGCCGGCTTTGGTTGGGCGGAAAGGCACCCGACGCGGAGAGGATTCCTAGTCGGCCGTCGCGTGTGTTGCGGCCGTGAGGCGCGTCGAGCGGCGCGCCATCGAGCATGCGCATGTCAGGAGCCGATCCGGCGATGGCGACATACGAGGGGACTGCGATCCCGCGCGGCGTGGTCTGGAGTTCTGCTCGACTCGCAGCAGAAACATGATCGGCCGGGCGATTGAAGGCTGGCAGCGGCGAGCTGGGGCAGAACATCGAACTGAGCGCTAAGCCGTCGGCCGTCGTGATGTTCGGGTTCGCGGTCGCATGAGCGAAGTCGCCACTGCTTTCGATCGTGCGTTTCCAGCCTTGAACACCAAACTGCTGCTGGCCGAGATGCGGCAGGATGTCGACCCACCAGGAGCCTCCCCAGGGGCTGTCAGGCTGCGCCTGGTACCGGGCTCCGACGGGCAATTGCCCAGCATGGCTGTTCTGGTAGCTCTCGAGGGCGGTGCCGAGGGCGCGGAGGTTGAACGAGCAGCCGAGCCCGCGAGCCTTTTGAATCGCCCGAAGCAACAGCGGAAACGAGACGAGCAGCACCATGCAGAGAACTGCGCCGGTCACCACGACTTCGGTGAGGGTCATGCCGCGACGATGCTGAGCGGAGCGAGTCATGGGCTTTGGAATCGTGAAGAGAGTAGTTCCCGACGTGGACACAAGGGTTATGATAGGGCACCACGAGGGAGACCGTCGAGCGTGACCGTCGACCGAAAGGTACGAAAGCGGACTCGCATCATTTTACACACGAGCGAACACGATGGACCCTCTATGGATACTGTTCTTGGGCATGATCGTCGTCATTGGCGGCGTGTTGTTGCTGCGGATGCATGCCTTTATCGCGCTCGTGTTGGGTGCGTTAGTCGTGGCGGCGGCGACGCCCAGCGAGGCGTTGCAGGAATTTGCCGCCGGTGAGGTCAAAAAGCAGGCCCTGACCGAAAAACAGGCTGGCAGTTTCTTGAAGCAAACGATTGGCGAGCGGATCGGGGTCGCGTTCGGCCGCACGTGTGGCGATATCGGCATCCTCGTGGCTCTGGCATCGATCGTGGGCAAGTGTCTGCTCGATAGCGGCGGGGCCGACCGCATCGTGCGAACCACGCTTCGCTGGCTCGGCGAGGCGCGGGCGAGTTTGGCCTTTCTCGTGAGCGGCTTTGTGCTGGGGATACCCGTCTTCTTCGACACCGTGTTCTATCTGATGATACCGCTCGGGAAGGCGCTCAACGTGCGGACCGGGAAAAACTATCTGCTGTACGTGTTATCGATCACGGCCGGCGCGACGATGACGCATTCGTTGGTGCCGCCGACACCCGGCCCGTTGGCGGTCGCCGATCTGCTGGGGATCGAGATGGGGTTGATGATTCGGGCTGGACTCGTCGTCGGGGCGTTCTGCGCCGCGGCCGGCTATGGCTACGCCGTCTGGATCAATGCTCGCTGGCAGATCCCGCTGCGCGAGACGGCTGGCATGTCGCTCGCCGAGTTAGAGAAGCTCGCCACGCGAGATGAACGGGAGTTGCCGCCGTTTTGGCTCTCGCTGCTGCCGATCGCGCTCCCCGTCGTGCTCATAAGCCTGCCCGACATCATGAAGACCGTTTGGCCCATTGAGGCTGGCAACGTTGATCCGATGCGTTTACAAATCGACGCGATCGTGGCGACCTTATCGCACAAAAATCTGGCGCTGCTGTTGTCGGCCGTGGTCGCGGTCGGGACGCTCGTGTGGATTCGTCACGTCAATCGGCACGAGTTGTCGAACGTGATTCAGGAGTGTGTCCTCGACGCGGGGACGATCATTTTGGTGACGGCGGCCGGCGGAGCATTTGGTGGCGTGTTGCAGCAGACAGGCATCGCCGGACGCATTCATCAACTGGCTCCTGACTCGCACGCCTGGCTGTTGCCCGTCGCGTGGCTTGTGGCCGTGATGATCCGCACTGCGCAGGGCTCAGCGACGGTCGCCATGCTCACGACGGCCGGCATCTTCAAGTCGCTGATCGTGCCCGACATGGCGTTTCATCCCGTGTACATCGCGCTGGCCATCGGCTGCGGCTCGAAACTGTTCGCCTGGATGAACGACAGCGGGTTTTGGGTCATCTGCAAAATGAGCGGTTTGACCGAGGGTGAGACGCTCCGGGCGCACTCGCCGATGCTGGTTTTGATGGGGGTTGTCGGACTGATCACCACAATGGTCGGGGCATGGTTGTTCCCGCTGATATAAATCGTTCGCCGTGACACGCAGCGGAGCGCGTAAAGCCAGGGTCAGAAGTAGGCGACGGGTACGCGCTCCGCTGTGTGAGCGCGGTGAACGGCAGGCAGTCAACCCAGTGCAGATTGCGAGATGCCTCCTGCCAAACTGGCAGCCACACATGGGCGATCATTCTGGGAGTGACTGGCCGAACGGGCATCAAAAACAATCGCAAGTTCATTTTAATAAATGACTTACGTGTCGCCTAGCCGCTTTTGGCACGCCCTGTGCGTACTAGGGGGGCCGAGATACTCTCGACACGCCAGCTTGGCAGCATTGGCCCACCACCGGGCCGGTCGCCCACGTGCTGTCGAGCCCAAGCCAAATATCCACCCCTTTCGGAGCCGCACCGATTATGTCCACCGCTGTGAAAGAGAAGAAGTCGAAGGCCACGCAACTCAAGCTCCAACCGCTGGGCGACCGCATTGTGGTCGAGCGCGAAGCAGCCGAGTCGAAGACGGCCGGCGGCATCGTGCTGCCTGACTCGGCTCAGGACAAGCCGGCTCGCGGCACGATCATCAGCGTCGGCGAAGGCCGGATGCTCGATAACGGCCAGCGCGCCACGTTGCAGCTCAAGGTTGGCGATCGCGTGCTGTTCAGCTCGTACGCTGGCGACCAATTCAAGATCGGCGACCAAGAGTTGCTGCTGATGCGCGAAGAGGACGTCCTCGCGGTCATCGAGTAATTCGCGGCTTCATCACCGCTCAACGATACACCCCAAGCTATTTCACTCTGAGGAGATTGTTCGACTATGGCCAAGACCATTGCATTTGATCAGGAGGCCCGTGAGGCCATTCGCCGCGGCGTGAGCCAACTCGCCCGCGCGGTCAAGGTGACGCTCGGTCCCAAGGGACGCAACGTGATTTTGCAGAAGAGCTTCGGCTCGCCGCTGGTCACCAAGGACGGTGTCACGGTCGCCAAGGAAATCGACCTGGAAGACGTCTATGAGAACATGGGCGCCCGCATGGTGC
>CAYLYE010000011.1:43039-51800 GCA_964387325.1 uncultured Planctomycetaceae bacterium | reverse complement strand
ACTGGGAATCGCTCGCCTGGTGGCTCAAGGTGGCGATGAGTTTTACGATGGTGCTCGCCACTCACGCCACGGCCGCGTACCTGCGCTTTCGCACTCCGCGCATCCGACTGGCCAACACGCTGAGCTTCGTGGCCTGCATCCTGTACGGTGTCGCCATTTGGTTGATCGCGCAGGTCTTCCATCTCGACGCGCACTATCCTGACGGCGTGTTTTGGTGGGTCGTCGGGGTCATCCCGCTCGCCTGGGCTTTCGACTCGGTGCTGTTGCATCTACTGGTCGCGTCGCTCGTGGCGTTGTGGACCGGCATGGAGATCATCAACTTTTCGCATCTGGGTCCCTGGTGGTGGCGCTCGATGCCCAACGGGGCGTATGCCGCGGCGGTAATGATCGCGCCGGGGATGTGGTGGGCCTATCGTCAACGCTCGCTCGTCACGCTCAGCGTCTACGTGGCCACCATCGCCTGGTGGTGTACCATGCAAGGGCTGGCTTGGAACTTCGAAATGCAAATGGTGTTCGTCGTCGCAGCGCTCGGGCCGCTGCTGTTCATGCTGGCCGAGTTGCACCCCGTCGGCAGTCGCATGGCCATCCCCTATCGATTCTGGGGAACTCTACTGACCGGCGGGGCACTGATTCCGCTCAGCTTTGGTGAGTTCTACCGCTCGATGCACAACTGGTGGGGGCGTCGCTCGGTGCCCACCGACCTGCTGCCGTTGTGTGTCTTCGCGGTCGTTGCGGCCCTCGTGATCTGCGGCCTCGACTGGGGACGACTCGGCCGAGACCAAGTGTCGGCGTGGTCGCCGCAGCGTCTGCAACAAGTTCTGCGGCGCCAATGGGAGCCGCTCGCGGCTTTGGTGCTGGTGCTGATCGCCGGAGTGTTCGCGTCCTTCGAAGCGACCCTCGCCAAAGAGACCGGCGCCTACTCGGTCCCCACCCCCTGGGGTGCCGTGATCGCCATCAACCTCACGATGATCGGCATGGCGCTGTGGCTCATTCAGATCGGCGTCCGCGAACAACGCGGACTCACGTTCTCGGCCGGGGTCGGCTATTTGCTGCTGTGGGGCTGGCTGCGGTACGTCGACCTGTTCGCCGCAGCCGGCGGCATGCTCGGCGCGGCAGGGCTGTTCTTCTTGATGGCGGTCCTGCTCATTGGAGTGGCTCGCTGGTGGGGACGACAACGGGAGGTGCGGCATGTCGAGCACGCTTGAAAACGTGACCCCCTGCTGTTCGTTTGCCGCGCGGTGCGACCGTCTCTGGGCGTGGGGGCGCTCCCACTCGGCTGCCATCCTCTGGGGGACCGTGCTGCTCCAAGTCGGCATTTTGAGTTCGATGATCGTGTTGCACAGTTTGCCCTTTATCTTCGGCCAGCACATTATCGTTCGCGTGCAGCCGGTCGATCCACGCGACTTGTTCCGCGGCGACTACGTGATCTTACGCTACGACTTTAATTCGCCGCAGGGGAGCAGCGTCGAAGGGGCGCCCGAACCGTCGTACGACTACAAGTCCGACTCAGCCAAGATGACCGATCGCGTCATCTACGCCACGCTCGAACCGGACAGCGATGGGCGACATCATCGCGCGGTCAGGTATAGTCTTGAGCAACCCGAGTCGGGCGTGTTCATCAAAGGGCTCTGCTCGTACTACTCGCATGCGCGTTGCGAGGTGCGTTACGGCGTCGAGGCGTATTTCGTGCAAGAGGGGGCCGGCCTTGAGCTGGAGAAGGAACGCAATCAGAACAACCTCTCGGCCGAGTTGGTCGTTGCTCCCTGGGGGGCCGCCAAGCTCGTGCGGCTCATCCCGACGACGCCAGCCCCGACTCCTTGACGGGTCGATGCGGTGGGGCGCTCCCTTAGCCGCGACGCGCAGCGGAGCGCGTCAAGTCGGCGTCACAAGAGGGACCACCATGACGCGCTCCGCTGCGCGTCGCGGCTAACGACACGAGCCCCTCGTTGGTTCAAGCTGCTGGAGCGTTGAGCACATTGATCAGCAGGCGTAGGCGACCCAAGCTGCGTCGATTGAAACGAAACACGAGTCGGGTCATCTCGGCGAGTTCGGTCTCGTCGGCCTCGTCGGCGAGCGGACCACTCAGGTGAAACGTTCCATCGGTCAGAATATCGGCGAACTGCGTGTTGATCTGATCGAGCTTCTCGGCCGACGGCCGCTCACGTAGCCGCAGCACGAGTTTATTGCGCACGAATCGCATGCTGTGATACACGCGATAGAACGTCATGATTTCTTGCACCGACTCGTCGAGCGAATCGGTAAGCCGATACAGATGCACGTCCTCGGGCGAGATCAACTTGCGTGAGAGCAAACGGTTGATGAAGAACTCGTGCAAGTCACGCCAGAACGAGCCGCCCGGCTCGTCGAGAAACACGACCGGCACGAGATCGCGTTTGCCGGTTTGCAACAGCGTGAGCACCTCGAGCCCTTCGTCGAGCGTGCCGAACCCGCCGGGCAAGCAGCACACCGCGTCACATTCCTTGACGAACATCAGCTTGCGCGTGAAGAAGTACTTCATATGCACGAGCTTGGGGTCGCCGGCGATGATCGGGTTCGAGCCTTGCTCGAAGGGGAGCATGATGTTGAGCCCCATCGAGTTCTCGCGCCCGGCACCAAGATGCCCGGCCTCCATGATGCCGCTGGCCGCGCCGGTCACGACCAGCCACCCCTGCTGCGCCATGGCCCGGCCAAAGTCGACCGCCTGCTGGTAGGCGGGTTCGTCGCTGCGCGTGCGGGCCGACCCGAAGACCGTGACCTTGCGGCGATCGCGATACGGGCTGAACACTTTGAACGCGTAGCGCAACTCGCGGAGCGTGCGACTGAGGATTTTCAGGTCGCCTCGGCTCGGCTTGTCGGCCGCCAGCTTCTCGGCTGACTCGCGGATCATGTTGATCAAGTCGTTGACATGTTTGAGCCCCTCGGCCGGTGCCGGGAGGTCATGGGGGCCATCGGTGGGTGGTGATGGGCTGCTCATAATTCAACGCCGACGTGAGAGAGAGAAGAGGGCACGCATCTAGGGTTAGTGTCGACTGTTTCGACCCCCATCGCAAAATTAATTTAGGGTCAGCTCCATCGCACCACGAAAAAGAATGACTCCCCAAGCCGGCGACTTGGTCGCCGAAAGAGCGGCGGCAGAGCCGCCGGCTGGGGATGACCGCATAAAAATCATTCCGTGGGTGTACTTCGCCCGCAGGCAAGCTAGCACGCGGAGCAAGCCGAGCCCGTTTCGACCGATTTCGACCGCATGATCGGCCGAGGGCTCTTGCCCAAGGGGTGTCGTCGAGGCATGCTGGTGCGTGTCCGGGTGTGGCGAAGTGAATCGTCACCGGACGATGGTTCCCTGAGCAAAAACACCGTGTCTGATCCTGTTACCAATGCGCCGGTGGTCTTACCCAACGCGGGTCGACTGGCCGGGATCGACTATGGCACGGTGCGCATCGGTATCGCCATCAGCGACGCGCGGCAGACGATCGCGAGTCCTTACGAAAACTATACACGGCGCGGCCCGGTCGCCGACGAGAAATACTTCCGTCTACTGGCCAGCTCCGAGCGGCTCGCCGGCTTTGTGGTCGGTTTGCCGGTCCATCTCAGCGGTTACGAGAGTGGCAAGTCGATCGAGGCGCGGGCGTTTGGGCAGTGGCTCACGGCGCTCACGCAAGTGCCGGTCGCGTTCTTCGATGAACGCTTCACGAGTGTCGAGGCGGAGCGCTTTCTGATGGCGGCCGAAATGACCAACAAACAGCGCAAACAGCGGCTCGACAAGCTGGCCGCGCAGATCTTGTTGTCCTCGTACCTCGAAGCTCGGCACAAGGCCGATCCCCCGCTGCGACTTGACGACTAACGACCACCTATTGCTGGCGGAGCACACTGCATGGCGACCCTGACGCATCATATTTTTGTCTGCTGCAACACGCGCGACCCCAATCATCCGCGGGGGTGTTGCGATCCGGCGGGGAGCCAAGCCCTGCGGCAGTGTTTCAAGGACGAGCTCAAGCGGCGCGGGCTCCAAGCAACGGTTCGGGCCAACGAGGCCGGCTGTCTCGACCGCTGCGAGGTGGGCCCCACCGTGGTCATTTATCCGCAAGGCATTTGGTACGGTCATGTGACCCCCGCCGATGTACCACGAATCGTCGAGCAGACGATCATCGGCGCTCAGACCATCGCCGAGTTGCAGTTGCCGACGTGAGCGCATCCGCGCGAGCACGCCACGTCCATTTTGCACATCATCGTGCGAGCCTCACGCGCTTCGCCCTCCGCGAGCCCCGACGGATTGCCAAGTCCCCTCGCAGGATCTCCTGCCGTTCTCTCGACGGAAGCGGATCAGGACTCAGCCGGGGGCGCAAAGCCACGGCGAAGCGTGTTCTCGGTCACGGTCTTGGGCACGACGAACTGCAACAGATAGTCCGCACCACCGGCCTTGGAGCCAATACCACTGAGGCGATAGCCACCAAACGGCTGACGAGCGACCATCGCGCCGGTGATGCCCCGATTGAGATACAGGTTGCCGACCTGAAATTCGCGCCGCGCTTGCTCAAGATGCGCCGGTGAACGTGAGAAGACCCCGCCGGTGAGCGCGTACGAGGTGTCGTTCGCCAACTGCAAAGCCTGCTCGAAGTTGGCTGCCCGCAAGACGGCGAGCACGGGCCCAAAAATCTCGTCCTGGGCGATCTTGGCGTGCGACGGTACGTCGGCAAAGATCTGGGGCCCGATGTAATAGCCTTCGTCGACGAGCGGTCCGGCGTCGATGCTGAGCACGTTGCGACTTTCGCGAAAGCCGTGCTCGATGAACTCGTGAATCGTTTGGAATGCGGCGGCGTCGATCACCGGGCCAACGCTGGTCGAGGGCTCCTCGGCCGGGCCGAGCTTGAGGCTCCGCGTGGCGTCGATCAGTCGTTGCACGAAGACGTCATGCACCGCGTCGAGCACAATGACGCGCGAGCAGGCCGAGCACTTCTGTCCTTGATAACCGAAGGCGCTGCTCATGACGCCGACGACGGCCTCGTCGAGATCGGCGTCGTCGTCGACGATGATGGCATTTTTGCCCCCCATCTCGGCAATGACCCGTTTGACGAGCGGAATGCCGCTCTCCGACAGCTCGGCCGCGCGACGATGGATGGCGAGGCCGACCGGACGTGAGCCAGTAAAGGCGATGAGCGCGACTTGCGGGTGCTCGACGAGCGCGGCACCGGCGAGTTCGCCTCGGCCGGGGAGATAATGGATCACGCCCTCGGGCAAGCCCGCCTGCTCGCAAAGCTGCATGAGCTTGGCAGCCACCTGCGCGGCTTGCTCCGCGGGCTTCATGATCACGGTGTTGCCGGTGACCAGAGCCGCGACGGTCATGCCCGTCAGAATGGCGAGCGGAAAGTTCCACGGCGCGATGACGGCTGCGACCCCGCGACCGAGATAGACGAAGCGATTTTCTTCACCGCTGACGTTCAAGTGACCGGCCTGAAGCGCGACTGAGTGCTCGGCATAATAGCGGCAGAAGTCGATGGCCTCGGCCGTGTCGGCATCGGCCTCGCGCCATGTTTTACCGCACTCATACACCATCCAGGCCGAGAGCTCCATCCGTTGCTGCGACATGAGTTCGGCCAGCCGCATGAGCTGCTGCGCGCGTTGCTCGACCGGTGTGGCATTCCAGGCCGGATAAGCGCGTGCCGCGGCGTTGACCGCTCGGTCGACATGCTCGGGCGTGGCCGAGGCGGTTGTGCCTACGATCCGGCGGCGATGCGAAGGGTTGTACGACGTGAGCCGTTCGCGGGTGTCGACGCGCTCGCCGTTGATCACGAGCGGCTCGTGTCGTCCTTGCTGCTCGCCCACGGTTTTCAGGGCATGTTGCATCCGCTGACGATTCTCGGCACGGCCAAAATCGGTGTGCGGCTCGTTGACAAACGCGGCTTTCACGATCGGTTGCTCCTCAGCACGAGAACGGGGGGCCACGACTGCGGCGCTGACCGGCGATTCCGGCGGCGCGATCGGCGCGGCGAGCAGCCGATCGATATCGACACGCTCACTGAAGCTGGCTCGTAAAAACGAATCGTTCGACGTGTTCTCGAGCAATCGACGCACCAGATACGCCATGCCCGGTATCAGCTCGCCATAAGGCATGTAGATGCGTAGGCGATGTCCTAGATCGACAATCGCTTGTTTCTCTTCATCGGCCATGCCGTAGAGCATCTGCAACTCGAAGGCGCTCTGCGGCACGCCAAGCTGCCGCGCGGTGGCGATGCCGTGGGCGAGCGAGCGGATGTTGTGGCTCGCCAGCGCGGTGAGCAGCGTCGGATGATTCGCGAGCAAGAACCGCGTGAGTCGCTCGTAGTTGGCGTCGCTGCGCCATTTTTGTTCGTAGACCGGCACGTCCCAGCCGCGTTGCCGGGCCAGCACGGTCTCGTAATCCCAGTAGGCGCCTTTGACCAGCCGCACCCAAACGCTCGTGCCGCGCTCGCTGGCCCAATCGCGCAGCGCGACGAGATCGGCCTCGGCGTCGCGCAAATAGCATTGAATCACAATGCCCACGTCGGCCCAATCGCGAAACTCGTCCTCCATCAGCACACCACGAAAGATCTGGAGCGTGAGATTTTTCTTGGCGTAGTTTTCCATGTCGACATGGATATAGGCGCGGTGCATGCGCGCCTCGCGAAAGAGCATCCGCAATCGCTTCGCCACGCGCTGCGTGGTACCGTCCCAGTCGAGCGCGTCGAACTGACTATCGAGCGCCGAGAGCTTGACCGACACATTCACGCGGGGAAGCAACTCGAACGCACTGCGATCGATCTGCGGCACCTCGGGCCAAGCATTCACCGTGGGAGACAGCTGCCGGATCAACTCGAGGTACATTTGCAGGTAGCGGTCGGCCTCGGTCTCGCTCGTCACGGCTTCGCCGAGCAGGTCGAGCGTAAATGCGCGGCGGAGCTTGCGTTCGCGCAGCGCGGCGGCGAGCACTTCGCGGCTGGTGGTGCCGGCAATAAATCGTCGCGCCGAGCTTTGTGCGTTGCGACGCGCGGCCATCGCCACCGCGCGCCCCGCGATCGTGTGGGGCTCGGCCCATTGCAAACCCAGCCGCACCGCGCCAGGCAAGAACTGGGCAACGTCGTGAAAGTACTCGTGCAAATGCCGGGTGATGCTCGCGTGATCGCCGAGCATCGGAAGCACATCGACGAAGCGGAACATTTGCAGCTTGACCGATTCGTCGGCCATCGCCCAGGCCATGATCCGATCGTCCCACCAGCGGCGCTGCAAGATCGACGCCCGGGCGTGACGGCTCTGCTCGAAAATAAGCCGACCGACCTGCTGGGTCGTTTGTTCGATGGCGGCGAGCTCGCGCTGGCCGAGGGGTTCCGAGCGTGGATGCATACCCCACCTTAGTTGGGGGTCGCTGTGGACGAGCGTCGTGCCCATCTCTCTCTACTGAGAATCGTAGTCCGCGGGGGTCTGGGGTCAAGGATTTTAGTATCATGCGTAACTCTTTTTGCAGTATGCAGTAACGACTATTCATGCCGAATATTCCAGGCCGCACAGCCGAGCTGGCTTGGCCGTATCTCTAAGGAGGAAAAATAATCGTGGCCCGGAGCGCATCTCAGTAGGTGTTTGGTGCGTGGCGACGCGAAGTGCTTGGCTGGCCGAGGGGTTGTAGCTGGCACTAGCGTGGCGAGGCCAATCGATTTATAAGGTTTCATTATGAATTCCCCCCACGAATCAGAAACGGCTTGGCTGGCCCTGTGCTATGTCCAGGACGAGTTGACGAGTGCCGAGCGGCTCGAGTTCGAGGCCCGATTGGCCGACGATCAGTCGGCCCGCGAGGCTGTGGCCGAGGCGGTCGAGTTGCTCTGCGCCGTAAGTCTTGCCGAGCAAGAGCGTTTGGTTGAAGCGGCTGTTACTGAAACGGCTGACTCGGATAGGATTGTGGCCTCGGTTGCCCCGGCGAGCCGTTTTTCGTACTCAAGCCGCGTGGCGATTTGGGGCGGAGCGGTGCTTGCGGCCAGCGTGGCTCTGGTGATGACGTGGCAGATGCTGAGCGCCGCGCGCTCGACGGGTTCATCGGATGTGGCGCTCGTTTGGGCGCAGCAACTCGCCGACTTGAACGACGATATTCAGCAACGACATGAGTTGGCCGACGAGTATGCCGCGGAGCTTGATCCGCAGCAACGCATCGCCTTGAATGTTGATCGAGATGGGGACGACGATGGGTTGGCCCCGAGTTGGTTGTTAGCCGCGATTGAAGCCGCGCGCGTCCCGGTCGTGAGCAACACCCCTTAATTTTTCTGTCGGTCGTCAACCGTTATGCGTCGTACAACCCTCCTGCTCAGCGTGCTCGTGATTGGCATCGCCGCCTCGCCTTGGCTGCTTGTCGCAGTGACGCGCGCCGAGGCGCCTGCCAAGACGGACGCAGCTGGCAAGTCGACGAAGATTACGCGCGAGCTGCCGGCCTATACACAAGAGCGTGAGGCGGCCGCGTTGACCTTTGTGCGAACGCACCATAACGAGTTGGCCGACCTGCTGGTGCAGCTCAAAAAGCACAACAAGTCGGAATATCAACAGGCGATTCGCGAGTTGTTCCGCAGCAGCGAGCGGCTCGCGATGTGGCAAGAAAAGAACTCCAAGAAATACGAAACCGAGTTGGCGCTGTGGAAGCTCAATTCGCGCATTCAACTGCTCGTCGCTCAGTTGTCGATGGCCAGCGACCCGGCCGTCGAGCAGCAGCTACGTCAGGCCATTACCGAGCAGATTGAAATTCGTCGCCAAGAGATACTGGCGGAGAAGG
>CAYLYE010000011.1:0-43029 GCA_964387325.1 uncultured Planctomycetaceae bacterium | reverse complement strand
GCTCGGCTCAGCGAAATCGATCAAGAGTTATCTCGCAACACCGCCGAGCGGATCGACGAGCGCGTCCTCACGCTGCTCCAGAGCGCCGCCTTGAAGAAGAACAACAGTAATAAGCCCCCCAAAAAAGGATCGTGATCCCGCTCGCCGCGGGCACACATCTCCCACCAGGAGTTCGTCGAAGATGAAACGTTGGTTGTTATCTGCCGTAATGCTGTGGGGCGTGGCCAGCGTGGCCACGGCCGCTGATGTCATTCGCCCGGCCGACGAGCGGTTCGCGAAAGCGACCGACGAGGTACCGAGTTTTCAGCGACACGTCTTGCCGTTGATGGGCCGCTTGGGCTGCAACGGTCGGGCCTGTCACGGCTCGTTCCAAGGCCAGGGGGGCTTCCGCCTCTCGCTCTTCGGCTACGACTTCAAGATCGATCACGACGCATTGCTCAAAGGCGAGCAGCCGCGCGTCGATCTGAAGAACATTGCCGCGAGCCTGCTGCTCGACAAGCCGTCGAGCGACGAGCAGGATTATCACGGCGGCGGCAAGCGAATGGACCGCAAGAGCTGGCAGTATCGACTCATGCATCGTTGGATCGAGGCCGGTGCCGCGCCGACCGATCAAGAGAAAGACCCGCACTTTGTCCGTCTCGAAGTGACCCCGCTCGAGATCGTCTTTGGCAAGGTCAACGAGAAGGCCAAGCTGCATGTGCTGAGCCACTGGTCCGACGGCACGGTCGAAGATGTCACGCCGCTGTGCCGCTTCTCGACCAATGACGACGCCGTGGCCAAGGTCGACCTCAACGGCCAAATCACGGTCGTCGGCAAGGGAGACACGCACATCGTCGCCTACTACGACAATGGCGTCGTGCCGGTGAGCGTGCTGTTGCCGGTCAGCGATCAGGTGGGGCCCAAGTATCCGCGCGTGCCGACTCCGACCAAGGTCGACGAGCTGGTGGTCAACAAGCTGAAGAAGCTCGGCGTCATGCCCAGCGACTTGAGCAGCGATGCCGAGTTTCTGCGCCGCGTCACGATCGACATCACCGGTCAGCTCCCCACCGCCGAAGAAGTCTCGGCCTTCTTGGCTGACTCGTCAAAGAACAAGCGTTCGGCCAAGATCGACGAGCTGCTCGAGCGACCGGCCTATGCCGCGTGGTGGGCCACGAAGTTCAGCGATCTGCTGGGCAACAGCGAGAACCAACTCCGTTTCAACGACGGCGTGCCGAACAACATCAGCGAGCAATGGTACCGCTGGACCTATGCTCGGTTGCGCGAAAACATGCACTACGACGATCTGATCGAACGGATCGTGTTGGCCAAGGGGCGCTCGAAAGAGGATCAGTCCTACGAGGACTATTGCCGCGAGATGCTGGGCTTTGCGACCGAAAAGGCCGACGCCAGCGATCGCGACACGATGCCCCACTTCTGGGCGCGTCGCAACTTGCGCAAGCCAAGTGAAAAAGCCCTGTCGTTCAGCTACGCCTTGCTAGGCGTCCGCTTGCAATGTGCCGAGTGCCACAAGCATCCGTTCGACCAATGGAGTCAGCAGGACTTCAATCAGTTCACCGCTTTCTTCAATCGAGTCAACTACGGCACCGTCGACCCACGCGACCGCAAGGACTACGAGCGGATTCGCGAAGAAGCGGGCCTGAACGTCAAAACGACCTCGATGGCCGATCGTCGCAAGCTCGCCACCGAAGCCATCAAGGCCGGTAAGCTGATCCCGATCGACGAGGTGTATATCACCCCGGCGAAGAATAGTTCGGCGAGCAGCCGGAAGGATAAGGACAAGACCGTGCGCATCGACGCCTCGCGCGTCATCACGCCCAAGGTGCTCGGTGGCGAGGCCGTGGTCGAAGACACGATCGACGACCCGCGCGAGCCGCTCATGCAGTGGCTGCGGCAGAAAGACAACCCGTACTTTGCCAAGGCGCTGGTCAATCGCATCTGGGCTCACTACTTCAACGTCGGCATCGTCGAACCGGCCGACGACATGAACTTGGCCAACGCGCCAAGCAACAAAGAGTTGCTCGAATGGCTCGCCGAACAGTTCATCGAGCACGACTACGATCTCAAGTGGCTGCATAAGACGATCACCAGCAGCCGGACGTATCAGCTCACGTGGAAGACGAACGACACGAACGAGCATGACCTGCGTAACTACAGCCATGCCGTGCCGCGTCGGCTCCCCGCCGAAGCAATGCTCGATGCCGTCACCGGAGCCACGGCGGGCAAGAGCGAACTGGATAAGCGAGCCGCCACCCCCGTCGAGCTCTGCTCGGTCGGCCTCGGCAAGGGCTACACCCAGCGCAACACCGGTGCCGGTTACGCCTTGAATGTCTTCGGCAAGCCGAAGCGCGAAACCCCGTGCGACTGCGAACGGAGCAACGAGCCATCGCTGCTACAAACCGTTTATCTCCGCAACGATCAAGAAATGTTCAAACTGATCGAGCGGAGCAACGGTTTTGTGTCCGACACGGCCAAGCAGTTGGTCCCCAACGACATCGCCGCCCAACGCGCGTCGCTCGAGAAGTCGCTCGCCGACTATCGTCAGCAGCTCAAGGGCGCGACCGATACCCTGGCGGCGGCCAAGACCGGCAAGGAGAAGCTCGCCAAGGGTCGCGTCGAAGCGCTCAAGGACGAGTCGAAGAAGCTGGCCAACAGCATCCGCGTCACCGAAGAGAAACTGGCCAATCTGTCCGAGGCCAAGCTCACCGTCGCCGACGCCGTCAAGCAAGCCTATCTTCGCACGTTCAGCCGGGTCCCGAGCCAGCAAGAACTGGCCGCGGCCCAGCAGTACCTTGAGGATTCCGAGGACGCCAAGGCCGGGTTGCGTGATCTGATCTGGGCGCTCATCAACAGCAAAGAGTTCATGGTCAACCACTAATTTCGCTCCGGCTACGGGGCTCGTTTCCTTCACTTTCATCGATCACCGTTATTTTGTTCAAAAAGGATTGAGTGCATTATGAGTCAGCATCGTTATTGCGACGGCGTGCAGCGGCGTGATTTTCTCAAGGTCGGTGCGCTAACTGGCCTCGGACTCTCGCTCCCCGATTTCCTGCGCCTCGCGCGGGCCGGCACGGCCACCAAGGGCAAAGCCCAAGCGGCGATTTACATTCGCCTCGGCGGCGGCCCCACGCACATGGACACCTTCGATCTGAAGCCCGACGCCCCCGCCGAATATCGCGGCGACCTCAAGCCGATCAAAACCAATGTCGCCGGCATGGAGATCAGCGAACTGCTCCCCAACTTGGCCAAAGTCGCCGACAAGTTCACCGTCCTGCGCGGCGTGAGCCACACGCTCGCCGCTCACGAGCTGGGCACCAAGTACACACTCACCGGTAATCGTCCGTTGCCGTCGCTCGAGTATCCGCACTTGGGTTCGATCGTGGCCAAGGAACTCCCCTCGCCGAGCGATCTGCCGCCGTTCGTCGCTGTCCCGAACGCCAATCAAGGCCCGGGCTACCTCGGACTGCAATACGGCGCGTTTGCCACCAACGCCACGCCTAAAAAGGGTGAGCAGTTCAACGTCCGCGGCGTGGGCATGAGCCCGTCGGTCACGCTGGCCGACGTCGCGCGCCGCGAGAAGTTGCTCGCCGCCGTCGACACGACCTTCAAGGGTTTCGAGCAGAAGGCCGACATCCTCACCGGACTCGACGAGTTCTCCGAGCAGGCCTACAACATGATCACCAGCAAGCGCGCCCGCGAGGCGTTCGACACGAAGCGCGAAAAGGATGAAATCCAAGAGCGTTTCGGCGCGAGCGATGTCGGCCAAGGCGCCATGCTGGCCGTCCGTCTGATCGAAGCCGGCTGCCGCTTCGTCACGGTCACCACCGGTGGTTGGGATATGCACCAGGATATCTACAAGAACCTGGGCACGCGGCTCCCGCCGGTCGATCAAGCCCTGTCGGCACTGCTGCTGACGCTCGAAGAGCGCGGCTTGCTCGAATCGACCGCCATCGTCATGAGCGGCGAATTCGGCCGCACGCCCAAGATCAACGCCCGTGCGGGCCGCGATCACTGGCCACGCGCCATGTTCATGGTCCTCGCCGGCGGCGGTATGAAGACCGGCCAAGTCATCGGCTCAAGCGACGCCAAGGGTGAAGGCCCGGCCAACGACGCGATCAAGCCCGACGACGTCGCCGCTTCGCTCATGCACGCCCTCGGCATCGATCCTCACAAGGAATACCAAACCAACACCGGCCGGCCGATCATGATCGCCCGCGACGGTCACTTGATCCCCGGCTTGTTCTCCTAATCAGAGATCACCGCATCAACGACACCCACACACACACAGGCCGAGAGTACAACCCTCTCGGCCTGTGTTTTTTCTTACCCTTCACACTCGCCTGAGGTTTGTCATGCGCGCTCGCACGTTTCTGCCGATGGTCGGCTCACTCTGGTTTGGCTTGATCGCCTGCGTCTCGACACTCAGCGCCGCTGAGACTGTCCGTACCGAGTCGCTCGTGTACCGCAAAACGCCGCAGGCTGAATTGAAAATGACGGTCCACTATCCGCCCCAGTGGAAGGCGACCGACGCCCGACCCGCGATCGTCTTCTTCTTTGGTGGTGGCTGGAGCGGCGGGACTCCCGAGCAGTTTCTCAAACAGGCCGACTACCTGGCGACGCGCGGCATGATCGCCGCGCGGGCCGATTATCGCGTGAAGACTCGTCACAGCGTCACGCCCGACGAGTGCGTGCGCGACGCCCAGGCGGCCGTCCGTTATCTACGCGAACATGCCGCCACGCTCGGGCTCGATCCGCAGCGCATCGTCGCGGCCGGCGGCTCCGCGGGCGGTCATCTCGCGGCTTGCACCGGCTGTGTCGCTCCGCTCGTGGTCGATGACCCCAACGCGACCGTGTCCTGTCGGGCCAATGCCCTGGTGCTCTTCAATCCCGTGCTGAAATTCTCCGGCACCGAGCAACTCATGTCGCGCATCGCCAACAACGCCGAGCTCGGCCGCGCCATCTCGCCAACGCTCCAGTTACAAAGTGGCGGCGTGCCGACCATTCTGTTCTACGGTACGAGCGATGGGCTCATCGAGCAGGGGCGCGAATACACCGCGCGGGCCAAAGAGCTGGGCCTACGCGCCGAACTCAAGCCAGCGGCCGACCAGAAGCACGGCTACTTCAATCGCTCCCCGTGGTTGGAACGCACGCTTTACGAGTCCGACGAGTTTCTCGCTTCGTTGGGTTATCTGTCCGGTCCGCCGACGCTGACCCGCCCGGAATAATCGGTCGTGGACGCGTGAGCTTCTCAAAAGTTCGTCGAACATCGCCTGGGGTAGCCGTGGGATGGCATGGAAGGGTGGCTGGCGTTTTGCGCAGCAAAACCCGGCCTAGTCCGAGGTGGTGTCGAGCGTCACTCGCCGGGTTTTGCTGCGCAAAACGCCAGCCACCCACTACGAGGGCACTCACACGCCCTGGTCACCAACACATAACCGAACAATTCGTATTAGTTTACGCAAACTACAAAATCTTCCTAACTTCCTCTCGTCTCTCTGACCGATCCTTATAGAATGTCCGGTGGCGGTATGCACGGCGCGCTTAGCACTCCGTTCGATAGGTCAAAATGTTCGACGTTACCGATTGGATCGAACACGGTTCGTATGCCGGCCTCTTTATTGCCATGGTGCTGACGGGGATCGGTCTGCCCGTGCCGGAAGAAGCCTTTGTCATTCTGGCCGGGGTCTTCAGTCATCAAGGGGTGCTGCGCACCCCGTTGCTAGCTTGGGCCGCTTGTCTGTCCGGGGCGTTGATCGGCGATCTCGCCACCTATGGGCTGGGGCGTCACTTTGGCCATAACGTCATTCGCGAACATCCGATTATTGCCAAGCACCTCACGCCCGACCGCGAACGGCATCTGGAAATGCTCATCCGCCGCCACGGCATCAAGGTGTTTATCGTCTCGCGCTTTCTGGTCGGTGTGCGGTCGAGCGTTTACCTGACGGCGGGCATCTTACGCGTGCCGCTCACTTGGTTTTTAATCGTCGATTCCGTTTGTGCCACAACCGTCGTGAGCCTATTCTTTGGGTTGAGCTATTTTTTTGCCGATCGAATCCAAGCTTGGTGGCACTTGATCCGCCAAGCCGAAATTGCCCTGACCATCGGACTCGTGCTGAGCATCGTGGCGATCGGCGGCTACCTCTGGTGGCGCCGCCGCAACCAGTGCTTGAGCATCGCCGAATTGCTCGATCGAGCGTTGGGAGTGAGTAAGAATGACAACGATCCAAATACTCCAGCTCCGCCGCCGGTTCACGAAACGCAATCCGTATAATCGACCGCGAGCAACGTTCCGCGCCCGCTTGAGCTGCGCACTGCTCATCGCCCTCGTCGCGTGCGGCTGGACAGAGCCCCTCTCGGCTCAGCCCCCGCATCGCTTGCACTCGGTGCTCGCCCAGCAGTTGGGTTTTCTCGATTTCCGCGTCTCGATGGGCCGACTGCGCGTCACGACCGACGATCCCACCCGCAACTTCTCGACCTCGTCGCGCCAAAACGAGCGTCAGGAAAAACTGTCCGTCGAGTTTCAAGGCGATATCGTCTCGCTCACCTACTCGCTCTCGACACCCACGTCGGTGTCGAGCGTGCGGGCCGTCGATAGCCATGAGTTTGTGGTCCGCGTCGACCCGGTCAGCGACGCGAAGATCGAGCCATTGCTGTTCGTCCAGCCCGCCGACGGCGTGTTGCAGCTCACCATCGGCAGCGGTGAACAACAACGCGACGTGCGGGCTCCATCGCTCTGGCAGCTTTATCTGGCCGAGCACGAGGTGTGCCAGCAACGCTTGTTTCCGCTCCTCGAACTGATGCGTCCCAACTGGCAATTGGTCGCCACGGCCAAAGAAATCGAACAGAAACTGCGAGGCTGGTCGCAACAACTCGGTGCGATCGATCCCCAAAGCATCGAACGCTTGATCGACGACCTCGGCAGCACCTCCTTCGTGACGCGCCGCGCCGCCGAGCGCTCGCTGATCGAACTCGGACCCACGATCGTGCCGCAGTTGCGTCGCACCGGGCACGACCAGCTCGACAACGAGCAGCGTCGCCGCATTCGACAGATCCTCAACGAGTTGGGCAATCTCGAAGAAGCCGACTCGGCCCGCGGCGCGCCGGTCTGGCTGTCATGCGATCCACGCACCTGGGCGGCCCTGTTGCATCGCGACGATCTGGCGACCCGCGAGCTGGCGCTGCAACGGTTGCAAACGCTGCTCCATCGCACGGTGCTCTTCGATCCGCAGGCCGACGCGGCCGCGCGCCACGTGCAATTACAAAAGCTCGAAGCCACCTGGGACGCGACACCGTCGACCCGGTAGCTCACGCACTCCAGCGCGACCAGATTTCGGCTTCGCCCGACTCATCGCCGCGCAGACCAAAGCGTCGCGGGTGCAACAGTCGCGCGAGTATTTCCAGGCTGTCCACCAACCGTGGCCCCGAGCGATTGAAATACGCGTTACCGTCGACCGCGTACACCTCGCCCTGGCGAACGGCCGTGATTTGCTGCCAATGCGGTTTCGCCCGCAGACACTCGGCCTCGTGCCAAGTGCGTGGTAGGTCGAAGCCACACGGCATGATGACGATCTTCTCCGGATCGAAGGCAATCAGGTTGTCCCAGGGCGTGTAACCGCTGTGCTCGCCGCCGCGCGTGAGCGTTTGCACGCCGCCGGCCCAATCGATCAAGTCGGGCATCCAATTCGCGGCGATCATGAGCGGCTCGATCCACTCGATACACGCCACCCTCGGCCGCTCGGTCGCGTTCATGCTTGCCGTGACTCGTCGCACGGCCTCGATCCGCTCGCTCAATCGAGCCACGTATCGCTCCCCTTCATCCACACAGCCACAGGCCACCGACACCCGGCGAATATCGCTTAGCACATCGGCAAAGTGCTGCGGATTGAGTGCCACGACCTGCGTGGCACGCAGCGCGGGCTCGCTTTGCACGGTTCGTAACACGTCCTCATAGGCCACAGCACACACGTCACACTGAGCCTGCGTCACGATCAAGTCGGGCTGCAACGCAATGAGTGCCGGCACATCGATGCCATACAGCGCCTGGCCCGACTGAAACAGCTCGCGTACCTGATCGTCGATCGCCTGCGAGCTCGCGGTCGACACCACGTGCGAGGTCGTGACACGCGGCTTGGTCAGCGCCGCGCGGGGCCAATCGCATTCGTGACTCACGGCCACGACCCGCTCGCCCAGCCCCAGGCCGTAAAGCATCTCGGTCGCGCTGGCCAACATCGAGACAATACGTTGCGGCGGCATAACAGCTCTCGTTCGTTCAAAATGCGTGACAAGGCCTCGGCGAGAACGTAGTCTAACGTGCAGCACGGGAGTCCCCAATGCTCTCACCTGTTGTCATCCCACCCTGGCCAGAATCTCCCATGAACATGTCATCTTTGCGCTGCTTGGCGTTCGTGCTGAGCGTGTTAATCGCCCTGGGGGTTGCTACTCCTAGCCGCGCGCAGCCACCCGAGCAGCCGTGGCTCTACTCGACCGCGCGGGCCATTCCCAAAGAGACCACCAGCGAAGGGAGCGGCTACTTTTCGATCATCGAAGGCAAGAACGCCAAAATCTACGTCGGTACAGCCAAGTATCGGCACAATGCGTTTCTGGTCGAGTACGACCCCGCGACGAAACAAATGCAGACCGTGGTCGACTGTCAGCGGGCGATCGGCACGACGGCCACGGGTTTTGCGGCCCAGGCGAAAATTCACACCCGCAACAACATTGGCCCGAGCGGAAAAATTTACTTCGGCACGAAGCAAGGCTACCCGGCCAAAGACGAGTCGGTGACCGATTATCCCGGCGGATACCCGATCGTGTTCGACCCCGAAACCCAGCAGACGCGTGTGTATCCGATCCCGATCAAGCATCAAGGGGTCATCAGTGTCACGCCCGACGAGTCGCGGAAGATCGCCTATATTTCGACGTGCAGCGACGAGCGCCCCGTCGAGAGTGCCCACTTCATGATCCTCGACCTGGAGAAGGGGACCTATCGCGATCTGGTCGACACGCAACACGTCTATGGCTTCATCGTGCTCGACAACCTGGGCCGCGCGTATCATCCGCTGCGCGGTGGCGAGATCGGCCGTTATGACCCCAAGAGCGACCGATTCGAGCGGCTCAAGCAAACCATCGACGGCGAGCCGCCCACGAGCGACTCGCATCTGGCCGACCCCGACAGTCATCCGATCAACTGGGAAGTCTCGCCCGATCGCAAAACGCTTTACGCGATTGCCCTCTCCAGCAATCAGCTCTACGCCTACGACCTGACGGCCAAGGGAGACACACTGCCGGGCCGACGGCTTGGCAAGCTGCATTCGCAGGCCAGCGCCGTCGACTGTCGCGCGATGTGTGTGGCTCCCAACGGCATGGTCTGGGCCGGCGTCGCCATCACCCATCCCAACAAGCAGCAGTTCCTGCACATTATCTCGTATAAGCCAGGCGAGTCGGCGCCGGTCGATCATGGCCCGCTCGCGATTGGCAATCCCGACTACACGAACTTTACGGATCGTAAGAACCAGCCGTTGCCTTGGCATCACGGCGTCTATCGATATGGCGATGGCAATCTCGTGCCCCGCTATGTCATGCTGGGCATTTGTGCCGCCCGCGATGGCACGATCTACGCCACCACGCTCGCGCCGTTCACGTTGCACGAGATTCGCATTCCACGCCCGCGCCCCACTCAGGTCACAGCGCGCAAGCCGGTCGCGGGCATTACGACCATCTACCGTCAGAACTCGCACAGCGATTTGATTCTTGGTCGCGTCATGCAAACCGAATCGCTCGATGGCCGCGGCCGGATACCATCGCTGAAAATGATGAGCCTATACGTCGACCAATTCCCCACGAACGACACGAGCCGCCGCATCACGAGCGATCTGGGCGTGGGCTTGTTCAAGTCAATTAACGAAACGCTCACGTTGGGTCAGAACAAGCTGGCCGTCGAAGGCGTGTTGCTCGTCGCCGAACATGGCGAGTATCCCGAGTCCCCCTCGGGCGCCATTCATTATCCGAAACGAAAAATGTTCGCCGAGATCTTTGCGACGGTCGATCGCTTTAACCGGCGCGGAATGCCCGTGTTCTGTGACAAACACCTGGCCGACACCTGGACCGACGCCAAATGGATTTACGACGAGGCTCAGAAGCGGGGCATGCCGCTGATGGCCGGCTCGTCATTGCCCTCGGCGTGGCGCGACCCGCCGGTCGATGTGCCGCGCGGCGCGAAACTCAAGCAGATTCATGTCGTGTCGTACCACAAGATCGACATCTACGGCTTCCATGCCCTCGAAGGCTTGCAAGCCTTGGCCGAGCGCCGAGCCGGTGGCGAGACCGGTGTCGCGGCGGTGCAAACGATCAGCGGCGACGATGTCTGGAAGGCTGGCGAGCAAGGCGTGTATGACAAGAGCCTGTTCGAGGCGACCCTCGCCGCCTTGCGTGAGCGGCCGATCCCTGCAGGCAAAACGGTCGCCGATCTGGCTAAGAAACCTGTGCTGTGCGTGATCGACTATCGCGACGGGCTACGCGCCTGCATGTTCACACTCGATGGCGCGATCGCCGAATGGGCCGCCGCCTGGAAAGACGCTGACGATCGTATCGCCAGCACAGCGTTTGTCCTGCAAGAGAATCGCCCCTTCGCTCACTTCGCCGTGTTGCTCAATAACATCGAACAGTTCATGCAATCGGGCCAACCCAACTGGCCCGTCGAGCGGACGCTGCTCACGAGCGGCTTGGTGGACGAGTTGCTCTTGTCGCGGATGAACAACGGCGCTCGCCGCGAGACACCGCATCTGGACGTGCGTTACACGTCGCCGTGGAATTGGTCGCAACCGCTCGCACCGCCGACCGATCGGCCTTTTGCGGCGCAGTAACGATCGTCCAACGTCCTTCTCCCTACGGGAGAAGGTGGCCGAAGGCCGGATGAGGGGTGATCTACTTGATCAGGTGCCCCAGCGGCTCGCGCGCGGTCGTCAGCTCGCTCTGCATCAACTCGACGCGGGCAATCAAACGGTCGAGGTCGCTCATGCTGCCGCGGAGTTGCTGACACGGCTGCTGCACGCCATGAAACAACTCGGTCGAAGCGACCGCGGTCGTCCAACGCTGGGCCAATTGATGGATCTGCGCGCGTAGACCGCGCCGCAACCGGCTCGCGAACAGTCCGATGAGCACCACACACCACAGGACGAGCGCCACGGTAGCGCCGAGAAAAAAGTCGAGTCCCAGCAGCGGGGCGGCGACGTCGACCTTGCCTAACTCGAACGCCAACCATGAGTCGTAAAAGAAATTACGCGCGAACCGATACACGAGGCTGCCGAGAAACACGAGCAGCGCTCCCTCATATCGCCAGCGGGTCCACCAATGCGTGTGCCGTTGCGACAGGCGATGAATGGCCTGCTGCAACTCGCCGGCCACTTCGTCAATGAACAGCGTGCCGGCGCTACTCGCCTCGCGCTGGAGCGTGGCGAAGTCGGCCCCGGCGTGCTCCCAACCCAACTCGCGGGCATAACCTTCGACGATGATGGCGGCGGTTCGCAACTCGCCCAGGTCCCAGGAGAATTCGACCGCCCGCTCGACGGCCGCGTCGGCGACTTGCTCCTGCCGCTTGGTTTGCCAGCGTCGGCCGGTCTCCATCGCCCCCCAGAGCGCAAGTTGCGCCGGCGAGCGGAGGCGAAACAGCAAGGCACTCGCGAACAGGCCTCCCAAGCTCTGATACGCTCGCAGCAGACACGAGAACGGACTGAAGCCCCATTGCGAAGTCACCTCGCTGAGCAGTCGCGACTCCCAGGCCCGTTGCGCCGTTACAAGCTCGTCGCGCATTTGCTGGGCCAATCGTTGTGCGAGCCGCGAGCGTTGCTGCTGGATGCTGGCTTCAAGCTGATCGAGCGGCGCGCGTTGCTCGCCGAGGCGGCGGCGCAAATCGAGCAGCGTTTGTTCGACGAGGTCCAGGAAATTGGCGCGGCGGATGCGATGGGCCGTGGCGTGCGACAATTCTCGTTGCAGATGGTCGATCAGCCGACCGAATTCGCCGCGCGGCGAGAGGCCTGTCTGAGCGTCGCGGAGCGCGGCGAGCGAGTCGACAAAAAACAACTCACCCGTCGCGAACGACTTGCCTAGCTGCCGAGCCCAATCCTCTCGGACGTCGTCATCCGTATCGGCATGGGTCTGGACGAAGATGAGTCGGGCCCCCGGCGCGGCTGCCGTCAGCTCGGCTCGCACCCGTTCGTCGCGATACTTCTGCTGCGTGGCCGTCACGAGCAGCACATCGCAGTGCGGCAACAATTTTCGCAGCCGGGCTAAATTCGACGTCGGCTCGTCGGCCGCTTCGCTCGTGTCGGGGTCGGGACAATCGAGCAGCGCCAGATCGCGTAGCAGCGGCAAGTCGCGCTGCGCCAACTCGACATCTTCGGCCGCGATGCCGAGCATGGCGGGGTTGATGTCGTGGCGGCACACGAGCACCGGCTTGCGTGTCGTCGGCCGCTCGCGTCCCGCCTCGCTGACCGTGCTACCCAGCAATGCGTTGACCAGCGTGCTTTTGCCGCTGCCGGTCCCTCCCAGCGTGGCCACGACCAGAGGGGCGTCGAATCGCACCCGTAGCGAGTTGACCCGTTCGAGAAGTTGCCGCACCGTGCTATGACTGTAGCGGGCGAGTTGCCCAGCGGGGAGCGTGTGGCTCCAAGACTGAACGTCGGCCAACAGGACATCGACTTCCGCGCGCAAGGCCAGTGACATTTGCTCGACAGTGCTCATGCTGCCATTGTACTCGACACACCGCGCTTGTCGCGAGTCGATGTCCGTCTCACACGCCGATATCTTCGTTCCACAGTTCGGGGCGCGCGGCGATAAAGGATCGCATCAGCTCGATGCACTCGGGGTCGTCAACGATCTCTAACTGCACGCCCCGCGAACGAACGTAATCTTCCGGGCCCTGAAACGTGACGTGCTCGCCGATCACGATCCGCGGAATTTTGTACAGCAAGGCGGTACCGCTGCACATATCGCAAGGCGAAAGCGTGCTGTAGAGCGTGCTGCGAGCGTAGTCGCGGGCCGAGAGTCGACCGGCGTTTTCGAGACAGTCCATTTCAGCGTGCAGGATGGCGCTGCCGTGCTGCACGCGGCGGTTGTGACCTCGGCCAACGATCCGGCCGTCGATCACCAAGACCGAGCCGATCGGAATGCCCCCTTCGGCCAGCCCTTGGCGAGCCTCGTCGAGCGCGGCGCGTAAATACGGATCCATCATCACACACTCCGGCGATTAACTTCGTTCCGCATAGCCGGTCCCTCTGGGATCGGTACTCTCCCAATCGATGCGTGTGTCACATCCGGTCCGAGAGGGACCGGCTCTGGGTGTGTTAGGCCAATATCTCGCGGACGATGCGGGCCTTGGCCGACTCGATGAGTTGCCCTGTGCCGTTGGCCCGCGCGAACGTTACTTGCTGGTGTTCGAGTCCGAATAGGTGCATGAGCGTGGCGTGATAGTCGTAGTGCATGACGACATTGTCGACGGCCTGGTAACCCACCTCGTCGGTGTTGCCGTAGGTCATGCCCCCTCGAATGCCGCCGCCGGCGAGCCACATGCTAAAGCCGTAGGTGTTGTGATCGCGACCAATGCTCTTGGCTTGCTGGATCACGGGGAGTCGGCCCATCTCGCCGCCCCAGTGGACGAGCGTCGAGTCGAGTAGTCCGCGCTGCTTGAGGTCGCGCACGAGCGCTGCCGATCCTTGGTCGATCTTGCGTGTGACACGTGGCAAGCTCTCGGTGATGCCTGAGTGATGATCCCACTCTTGATTGGCAGAGAAGATTTGCACGAAACGCACGCCGCGCTCGACGAGCCGCCGCGCGATCAGGCAGCGCGTGCCAAATTCTTGCGTCTCTTTTTGTTCCAGTCCGTACAGGCGTTTTGTTTCGGGACTTTCACTCGAAATATCGAACGCTTCCTTGGCGGCAGTTTGCATCTTGGCGGCTAATTCAAAGCTGGCGATGCGCGCGGCCAGATCGTTTTCGCCGCCACGCTCGGCGAGGTGCTGCTGATTGAGTTGTTCGAGATAGGCGAGGAACCGCTGCTGCGGCTGACCACGCAGATACAGCGGCGGATCCAAGTTCGGTATCCGCGGCTCGGTCGGTCGCGCGACGGTCCCTTGATACAGCGATGGCAAATAGCCGTTCGACCAGTTGTAAACTCCTTCGACCGGTATCGAGGCCGGATCACGCAGCACCATGAACGCGGGCAGCTCGTCGTTTTCGCACCCCAAGGCGTATGTCATCCACGAGCCGAGCGAGGGACGACCCGGCAGAATGCCACCCGACTGCAAGGCGAAAATCGACTGCCCGTGGTTATTCACGGCGGTCCGCATCGAGCGGATCAGGCAAATGTCGTCGGCAACGCCACCCAAGTGCGGCAGGAGTTCGCTCATCTCGGTGCCACACGCACCGTAGCGGCGAAATTTCCACGGCGGAGCATACAACTTGCGGCTGGCTTGGTCGACGCTGTCGAACTTGAACTCGCCGCTGTAATCCTGCATGTGACCGTTGATCAGGGCCGGCTTGGGGTCGAACAGATCGACGTGACTGGGGCCCCCCTGCATGAACATGCTGATCATGGCCCGGGCCCGAGGCGCGTGATGCGTTGTCTTCACTTTCAGGTCGAACGTCGGTCGCTCGAAGCTGGGCTTGGCCGGGGCGGCTTGCACGCCGTCGCGCTGCATGAGCCAAGCCAGGGCGAGAGCCGAGAGCGAAAAACTCTGGCTGGCCAAAAAATGCCGCCGCGTCGAACGGAGGTTGTCGAGAGCTGACATGATCGCTGGTCTCAAGCCTTAATCGATGTACAAAAACGCGTTCGAACTGATGAGCGCCTGGCAGAACGTGGCCAGCGCATGCTCGGCTGGCTCTTTCGTCTTGAGCGCGGTCAACTCGTGGGTCTGCTGCCGCACGTATTCCACGGCCGACTCACGCTCGGCGGCCGATGGTGTCCGGCCCAGCGCGCGGCGCCAGGCGAGCGTGACCTGGGCGGGAATATCGGGCCCCGCCGCGCCGATCACGCTGCGAGCAAACACCTGCGACTGCTCGACCACGAACTCGTTATTCATCAGCAGCAGCGACTGCGGCGCGACGGTCGACGAGTTGCGCAGCGTGCAATTCGGTTCCAGCGTTGGTGCGTCGAACGTATCGAGCATCGCCAAGGGCATCGAGCGGCGCACCTGCACATAGATGCTGCGGCGATACTCCTCGCCGTTGAGCGGGACCTTTTTGCCGGTCGGTCGTCCGGCCCCATCGCGTGTGTCGACCCCCACGATGATCTGGCCGGCGTCGTCGGGCGTGACCGGAACGGCTTTGCCGAACACGGCGTTGGACAGCTTGCCGCTGACGGTCAGGATCGCGTCGCGGAGCGTCTCGGCCTCGATGCGGTGAATCGACATGCGTCCCAGCAGTTGATTGTCGCCATCGATGCGATCGAGTTCCATCGTCCGCCGCGACGACTGCCGATAGGCGGTCGAGTTCATCAACATCCGGTGCAGCCGTTTGAGTGTCCAGCCGCCGCGAACAAAATCATCGGCCAGCCAGTCGAGTAGTTCGGGATGCGTTGGCCGCTGACCGAGCGCGCCGAAGTCACCGGGCGAGGCGACGAGACCGCGACCAAAATGGTGCAACCAGACGCGATTGACAAACACGCGTCCGACGAGCGGATGATCGCCGCGGGTCAGGTGTCGGGCATAGGCCAAGCGTCGGCCGCTGGTCTTGAGCGGCGCGCCGGTCGAGAGGGACAACGTCTCGCCGAGCACCGACAACTCGCCGGGGGCGATCTCCTGGCGCGGGGCATTAAAATCTCCGCGGAAGAACAAATGGGTCGGCGGGACTTTGCCCGGCACCTCGGTTAAACATTGTGCGTAGTCGTCGACCGGGCGTGACTTTTTGACCGCGTCGATCTGGTCGCCAAACCGCTTGGCGATCGCGTCGTAGCCCGGCTTGTCGTTGCGATCGAGTAGCCCGACGGGGATGTTCGCCTTGGGATATTCGGTGAGCAGTTTTTTCTGTTCAGGCGAGCGTTTGGCGACGGGAGTTTTGGCCGCGGCGCGAATTTTGTCCTTGAGCGCGTCGTCGAGGTCGGCGATGGTTTTCTCGCGGATCTCGTCGATCAGTTTTTCCCACGCGGCGAGCCGGTCCTTCTCGAGTTCCTTGACCTTGGCATCGCAGTCGGCGGCGAGCTTGCGCTGCTCGTCGGTCCAGAGCGAGACGAGTCGCCCGGCCGGATTGCGCCAGTTCTTCCAGTCGAGTGCCGGCTCGAAGATGGCCCGTAGTCGATAGTAATCCTCCTGCGTGATCGGGTCGTAACGGTGCGAGTGACACTGCGCGCAACCCACGGTGAGCCCGAGCAGCGAGGTGCTGACGACTTTAATCGTTTCGGCAATCACGTCGTTGCGGGCGACATTCTGATCGGCGGCGTCACTCGTGCCGTCGGGGGCCATCCGCAAGAAACCGGTCGCCACGAGCATCTCGGCCTGCTCGCGGCTGAGGTTCGTGTACGGCGGCTGGATCAGCTCGTCGCCAGCGAGTTGCTCGACGATCAACTCATTCCACGGACGATCGGCGTTGATGGCGCGGATCACGTAGTCGCGGTACTTGAAGGACCATTTGCGTTCCAAATCTTTGTCGTTGTACCCTTCGCTGTCGGCATAGCCGGCCACGTCGAGCCAGTGTCGCCCCCAGCGCTCGCCATAATGGGGCGAGTCGAGCAGCCGATCGATGAGCCGCGCGAAGGCGTCGCTCTGCGCATCGTTCACAAACGCCTCGACCTCGTCGGGCGACGGCGGCAACCCGAGCAGATCGAACGTCGCGCGACGGATCAGCGTGATTCGGTCGGCCTCGCTTGAGAAGCTGAGCGATTTCGCTTCGAGCTTATGCAGTAGAAAGGCGTCGATCGGCGAACGAACGAGTTGCGGCTGCTTGACCTCGGGCAAAGCCGGTCGCTGGATCTTCTGCAATGACCAGTGCGAGCGTTCTTCCTCGGTGAACGCATTGGCGGAGATCTCGTCAGGCTCCTTGCGGACGGTCTTCGCCCCTTCGTCGATCCAGCGGGCGATGCGAGCACGTTGCTGGGTGCTGAGCTTATTATCGCCCGGGGGCATCTCGCCCGAGTTGATCCGCTGCCAGATCAGGCTCAGGTCATGCCGGCCCGAAACAATGGCCGGGCCGCCTTCGCCCCCTCGGAGCATCGTACGGACGAGCCGCAGGTCGAGTTTCGCTTCGAGTTCGTCCGCTTCGCCGTGACAGTGAAAGCAATTGGCCTTGAGGATTGGCCGGATGTGGGTCTCGTATCGAAGGGGTTTGGCGTCGGGGTCGGCGCTCTCGGCGTCGGCGAGCGGCACCAAGCAAGCCAGCCAGAACAGACACCAAACTTTCGTGGGTCGCAGCATGGTGGGGGACTCGATCAGCGGCGGGCAGGGAGGCGTTACGGCAGGGAGGGACCGGCGTGCTTATGAAACTCTGCGCATCGAATGAGCCGAGGCGTGCAACGCGAAGCCGGAAACTATCCGGGCTTGCGATGATCGCCCTGCTTTACGAACAGCGCAGTTGTCAATGAAAACGCACGGCCAGCGACGGTTGCGCCGTCCGAGTTATTATCCCCGGCTGCGAGGCGCGTTGCAACGGAGAATTTCGCCTGAACCCCTGTCGTTTGCGGCGGATTGCTTGCCCCAGACCGGTCAGCTTATCGCGGGATCGCTCGAGCGCGAATGCGGTCCACATGGGATGCGATACTCCTGCCAACTACCATGCCGTATGACGATGCTGTGACGCGATCCCCCGGCGACTCGCCGGGGGCTAATGGGTCGGACGCGATGGTGATCGATTCGCCACGATCGGCGGCCGAGCCGCCGGCTTGGGGGATGAAACACTCCACACCCAACACGCTCCCCCAACCGCGAACGGAGAACCGAAAACTCTTTAACCCTGCTACGTATCGTTGCGTCGCGGTTCCTCGACGACCTCGACGAAACTGTCGAGCGCTTTGCGGAAGTCGGCCTGTCGCTGCTCGAACTCCTCACGCAAGCAGGTGAACTTCACCTCATAGGAGCGCGTTGTCGAACTGAACCGCCGCTCGATGATCGTCAGGTCGAACGTACCACGGCGCGTGTGTACGACCGACTCGATCGCCTCGGTTCCTCCTTGGCGCACCACTTGGCAAGTGACGGTCGCCTTGGGGTCGCTCTTGGCCACCTCGGCCGGGATCGATTCCTTGAGCTGCTCCAGATCGAGTTGCCTTACGCGCGTGGCCAGCACGAGCAGGTTGTCGGTGAACAGCTCGTGTCGCTCGCCGGTGGCGAAGAACAAGGCCTTGTCGTTGGGACCGAACGCGGGACGCCAGCCGGTGGGCAATTGCAGCGCGAAGCGATAGTCGCGTTGCATCCAGTAGCCGCCCGGCATGCGGCGCAAGCCGGTCTCGGGAGGCGAGAGCTTTAGAGCCGCGAACATCTCGTCGAAGTCGAGCCGATAGGCGTCGAAATGCGCTTCGTCGGTTGTGAGCCGGAACGTGTAGAGCGTGCCGTCGAACACGACTCGAATCGCCTGCTCGTACCAGCGCGTGCCATTCTCTTCTTCGATGTCCCATTGGCACACGAGCCGTTGTTGCAGTTGCTCGGTGAGCTTGGCGCCGTAACGATTGGGGTCGAGCGGTTCGAGTTGGTTGCGGGTGAGTTGCCGTTTGGTCGACGCTTCGGCCGGTGGGCGTTCTTCTCCGGCGGTAACACGTTTGCGGTAGTCGTCGAGCGATTCGGGCGCGATGCCCAACTCGCACGAGACGTAGCCGACGCGCGACTCGCCATCTTGCGGCAAGCGGAGCACGAACGCTTTATCGTCGTGGGCCCATTCGATGAGCCGCCAGGCTTGCGGCGCGCGGGTGCTTACGCCGTAGCGTTCGACATTGACGGCCCGGCGACCGTCCCCTTGCGCATAGGCCGACCGCGCGCTGAACGAAGACACGCTGAGCGCAAGCGCCAGCGCAGCGAGTGCCCAGCCTTTCATGGTTTGCCTCTCCGGATGCTCCGCGCGGCCGGATCGATCGAACCGACCTAGCTCGCATGGTAACCCATCCATGATCGTGTGTCGATGTATGGTCGCTGGCGCGGGGGGCCGCTCAGACCTGGCGGGGCACTTGCGTGGCGCAGTCATTCGAGCAGAATGGGGGGCACGGTTTGCACGTTATTCAACGAACTCGACCCCAACTAATCAGTCATAGGTAATAAGGACAGCACGATGACCCAGCAGCTCGCAGGTAAGAAGGCCTTGGTCGTGGGTGGCGGAACCGGCATTGGATTGGGCATCGCACAAGCCTTGGCCCAGGCCGGTGCCCAGGTGGCGATTAGCGGCCGTCGGGCCGACACCCTGCGCAAGGCGGCCGACTCGATCACAGGCACTTCGCCCGTGCTCACCCAGACCTGCGACGTTGGCGATCCGCAGAGCGTCGAGCAACTCACCCGCTGGGCTCTCGAACAGTTGGGGCATCTCGATGCGGTCTTCAATTGCGCAGGCATCAACGTCATCAAACGCAAGATGGTCGAATTGACGATCCAGGATTGGGACGAAATGATGCGGATCAACGCCTCGGGAGCTTTCTATGTGCTCCGCAGCGTGTTGCCCCACATGCGGCAGCGCAAGGACGGGCTGATCGTGCAGGTGAACTCGATCAGCGGCAAACGGGCCGGTTTGTTGGGGGGGGTGGGTTATAACGCCTCGAAGTTCGCCATGACGGGCTTGGGCATCACGGCCGGACAGGAAGAGGCCGAGCACGGCATCCGGATTACGAACGTGTACCCGGGCGAGGTCGACACGCCGATTCTGGAAAAGCGTCCCGTGCCCGTTACAGCCGAGCATCGTGCGCGCATTTTGAAGCCCGAGGACTTTGGCCCAGTCGCGGTGATGCTGGCATCGCTGCCGCCGCGGGTGCATATTCCGGAATTGATCGTCAAGCCGCTGTCACAGATGTACGTGTAGGCAACATTTGATTCATGAGCCCTTGGTTAGCCGCGACGCGCCAGCGGAGCGCGTACCGATCGCGAACCCGTGCGGGGGAGCTATGTTTACGCGCTCCGCTGTCGTGACGCGGCTAACGAGGCCCTCCTGAAAACGCCTCGATCCGGGTCAAAACGGCCCGATTGGATTTTGATCGCATTGGCGCTCGTGGATCGGTCTTCAACGTAACCTGTTGTGCTGATTGTGGTTAAGAATTGTCGATTGGCGCAGCTTCCTTTCTTGCCCGGCTGGCTTATCTTACAGGTTATCACCCTACCTGGAGCTAAGCTGCCTCTCCGCCTAACTTTTCGTGCTGTCGTGCCATCGTTGCTTTTTCGACGTTTACTTGGCAGCAACACTTTGTGTACTGTTCCGCCCGGTCGAGTCGGCCCCCGCTGTTGCGGAGCCGCACGAGCCGTTTGCTGTCAGAACATTTACCGGAAAAGTGGATAGTGGCGTGGAGTCGGTTGCTCCATAATAGGAGAGAGACCAGCAAGGAGTCGTCGAGGCTATCTTTTTCGACGACGGACGCTTGGGCAGGTATTCCGAGTTGCTCGCGGACTCGCGGAAGCCGTGTGGATGATTTGACGGCAGATGTCGATGTAAGGGTGACACTGGCGTGAGCGCCGACGGTGGTAGCGTCGCTCGCAGGGGTTGCATCCGAACGATTCACGACAATTGCCAGAATTCATCAAACCCGAAACCCGATTTTCGCGTATAGCAAAGCGTCTTGAGATTATGACACCCGCGCGGCTTGGTTTCTTCTTCCATCGCAGCGTCCATCGAGGCGCTATCCATCATGGGCATCGGCGTGACTTTATTGCGTCCGGCGGCGACCCACATTAGGGCGGCCCACAATCTCAAAAATATCTGTTCGCGGCGCAGTAACCTTTCGTTCGCCAGCGACAATTGCTTCTAGACACCTTCGACTGAGCATATTCTTGTATGGACATTCGCAAAGTTCTTGCCCTGCGTGGTCCGAATATTTGGGCCAACTTTCCGGTCCTTGAGGCCTGGGTTCATCTGGGTGAGTTGAAAGACACTCCCAGCAATGCCATTCCCGGCTTCGTCGATCGGCTCAAAGCCGCGCTGCCGTCGCTGATCGAGCATCGCTGTGGCTTGGGTTATCGTGGAGGGTTCTTCGAACGCCTCGACGACGGAACCTACCTGGCACACATCCTCGAACACGTAATGATCGAGGTGCAGACGCTCTCGGGCAGCAACGTCGGCTTCGGCCGGGCTCGCGAACGGCTCGGCGAGGGCTACTACAAGGTGGCGGTCGAGTTCGAGGAAGAGTCGTTGGCCCGCGAGGCGCTGCAAGTCAGCCGCGAGCTGATCATGGCGGCGGTCGAAGATCGTCCGTTCGACATCACGGCCGAACTCAAACGGCTCCGCAGCTTGTATCAAAAGGTCTGCTTGGGCCCGAGCACCAAGTCGATCGTCCGCGCGGCCCAAACCCGGGGCATCCCGGTCCGCCGCCTCAACGAAAATAGCCTGATCCAACTCGGCTACGGTTCGCAGCAGCGTCGCATCTGCGCCGCACAGACCGACCGCACCTCGGCCATCGCCGAGGAAATTGCCCAAGACAAAGACCAAACCCGCGCCATGCTCCGGGCCTCGGGTGTTCCGGTCCCTGAAGGTCGGCCGGTCGAGAGCGCCGAGGATGCCTGGGAGGCCGCACAAGACATCGGCGTTCCAGTCGTCGTCAAGCCTCAGTACGGTAACCAAGGGCGCGGCGTCGCCACGAACCTTGTTACCCGCGATCAGGTGGTCGCGGCCTACGAAGCGGCCTCGCGCGAGAGCCGGTACATCATCGTCGAAAAATTCGCCCCCGGCGGCGACTACCGCCTGCTCGTTATCGGCGATCGGCTCATTGCCGCCGCCCGACGCGAGTCGGCCCATGTCATCGGCGACGGGGTCAACACCGTCCAACAGCTCATCGACATCGTGAACCTCGACCCGCGCCGCGGCGAAGATCACGCCACGTCGTTGAGCAAGATCCACATCGACGCCGTCGCCATGGGCGTGCTCGCCGATCAGGGCATGAGCCCCGCGTCGGTTCCTCCGGTCGGTCAGCGTGTGCTCATCCGTCGCAACGCCAATCTGAGTACCGGCGGCACGGCCGAAGATGTCACCGATCAGGTCCATAGCGAAGTGGCGGCCCGCGCCATCGAAGCGGCCAAGGTGATCGGCCTCGACATCGCCGGCATCGACGTGGTTGCGGTCGACGTGAGCCGCCCGCTCGAAGAGCAGTCGGGCGTGATTGTCGAAGTGAACGCCAGCCCCGGCCTGCGCATGCATCTCGAACCGTCGAGCGGCTCGCCGCGACCCGTGGGCGAAGCCATCATCAGTATGATGTTCGGCGAAGCACACAACGGCCGTATTCCAATTGTCTCGGTCACCGGCACCAACGGCAAGACGACCACCACACGCTTCATTTCCTATCTGCTCAAACTCTCGGGCAAGCGGGTCGGCATGACCTGCACCGATGGCATCTACGTCGACGGTCGCCGCATCGATAACGGTGATTGCAGCGGGCCGCAAAGCGCTCGCGGCGTGTTGGCCAATCCGATGGTCGACGCCGCCGTGCTCGAGACCGCTCGCGGTGGCATCCTGCGCGAAGGCTTGGGCTTCGATCGTTGCGACGTGGCCGTGGTCACCAACATTGGCTCGGGCGACCACCTCGGACTCGCCGGTATCGATACCCCCGAGCAACTCGCGGTCGTCAAGCGCTGCATCGTCGAGGCCGTTGGCCCGCAAGGGACCGCCGTGCTCAAGGCCGACGATCCGCTCACCGCGTCGATGATTGAAAAATGCAAAGGCTCGGTCACCTACTTCTGTCAGGATGGCGAGTACAAGGTGGTCGTCGATCATCGCCAGCGTGGCGGCAAGGCCGTCTATGTTGAAGACGGTATGATTATGGCCGCCGAAGGGGACATGGAAGAGCCGATCATGCCGGTCGCCGGCGTGCCACTGACCCACGGCGGTCGCATCGGATTCCAGATCGAAAACACGCTCGCGGCCGTCGCCGCCGCCTGGGCACTGGGCCTGCCGCGCGAAACCATTCGCGCCGGACTCGAATCGTTCGGCAGCGACATGGACAAGGTGCCGGGCCGTTTCAACCTGCTCGACATCGGCGGCGCGACCGTCATCATCGACTACGGCCACAACCCCTCGTCGCTCAAGTCGATGGTCGCCGCGATGGAGTCCTTCCCTCACGAGCGGCGGATCGCCGTCTACTCGGCCGCCGGTGATCGTCGCGATATCGACCTCGTCGAACAAGGCGAACTGCTCGGCGACGCCTTCGACCATGTTGTGATTTACGAAGATCACTACCTCCGCGGCCGTCAGCCCGGCGAGATCATCCGTCTGTTCCGCGACGGCGTAGCCAAAGGCTCTCGTTGCCAGCAGGTGACCGAGATCACCGGCAGCGTCAAAGCCCTCGAAGCGGCTCTCAAGGTCGCCAAGCCCGGCGACCTGCTGTTGCTGCAGGCCGATACGATCGACGAGACAATGGAGTTCATCCGCAAGTACCTCGAGGCCGCGAAGAACTCGGGCCGCGAGATCACGATTGCCGATGCACTCAACCAGATCTCGCAGGTCATCGCCTACGCCACCGAAGTCGACTAGTTCGACGACCTGCGAGCACCCTTCGCCGATGCGCCCTGTCGCACCCTGCGACAAGCGTGCCTTCGTCACTGACTTCCCTAAGCCGGCGGCTCTGCCGCCGGTCGTCGCGAACCGATCGACATGGCATCAAAAATGATGTCGCCAAGGTGAGCGTGCATGTGACGAGTCCGCAGAGCCGATCCGAGACGGATCGGGTATGCGGCATGGATATACCTTAAAGAAATTTGCCTCCAAGTCTCCCGATTAGTAGGATACCAAGCGTTTCAATATCAGTACTTGTTAGGTGCGATTTTCATGCAACCCGAAGACATGAATAATCACGAATATCTCATTGCGGCAGTCACTTGGCAGGAATCACTTCTACAAGCCTATCGATCACTGCATGTGACCGTACAGTCGATCCTACTTGCTCTTGGAGTAGGCCTTTTTGTAGTCCCCTTGACTGACTCTCCTAATTTGACTCTATCGGCCATTTTGGTCGCTGTGTTACTTCTCATGCTTTTTTTACTGCACGCAAAAAGTTCTCAAAAATTCGCAGGGGTCGTACTCGCTCGCGGCAAAGACATCAATTGGTGGCACGCTAAATTAATACAATGTGAACAGGGTATGCCTTCCAAATCACGATACTTCACCAGCTTTAAAATCCACCAGCAAACTCAGCGAGACGTAAATAACGAAGATCTCAAGCAAAAATATTTGTCCGACGATTCGAATTCTCGTCTAACCGAAAGTGATTGCCAATCACTTATCGGGTCGGGCCTTGGCCACACTCGGATGGTAATAGATCAGCAGTTGTTTCAATGGATAGAAGTGATATGGTTTTTCATTCTGCTTGCAACCTCAGGAGTTTTAATCTTCAAACTATTTTGAAAGAATAATTCAGCTCGAACATGGCTTGCAGTTTCACCAGTGAGCATCGACGACATTGGGGAGCGATTTCGGATCGAAGCGCTGACTCGGCAAGTGTCCGCCGAGCGAAAACGCAATGTGACTCTCCCCCCGGCGTACGGACCTGCGGTCCTATCGACCGGGGGCTAAATGAGACTGGCGCGCGGCTCGATACCTCGGTGTTCATCCCTGTCTATCCGTGGTTTCATCTCACCCCCGCTCGAATGTCAATATGTGGCTACGATACCCGCTCCCCAGTCGGTAACTTGATACACCGCTCCGGAGCGGCAAAAATGTTGCACGACGTCGCGTCGCACGTCATGCTAGGGGCTCATCGTCGGCTCCGCACGCTCCAGGTGTGGTCGCCGCCGGTCCAACATCCATCGCTCAACCCACTGTTATATTGCACCCGAGGAGAATCGTTCATGGCTCGTCGCATTTCACGCCGCAGTGCGCTGCAAGTATCAGCAGCGGTCGGTGCCGGCTACTTTGTCGGCCACGGTGTTCAGGCTCAAGATAAGTCACCCAACGCCAAGCTGCGGTTCGCGTGCATTGGTGTCGGCGGCAAGGGAGGGAGCGATACCGATCATGCGGGCGAGCAAGGTGATATCGTCGCGCTGTGCGATGCCGACGAGGGACGCGCCAACGACAAGCTCAAGAAGTACCCGCAGGCCAAGGTCTACACCGATTTTCGCAAGATGTTCGACGAGATGGCCGGCTCGATCGACGCGGTCACGGTGAGCACGCCCGACCACACGCACGCGCCGGCGAGCCTGCTGGCGATGAAGCATGGCAAACACGTCTACTGTCAGAAGCCACTCACGCACAGCGTGTTCGAGGCCCGGCAGATGCGCGAGATGGCCACGAAAATGAAGGTCGCCACTCAGATGGGCAACCAAGGCACAGCCGAGAACGGGTTGCGGACCGCGGTCGAGATGATCCAGACGGGTGTGATTGGTCCGGTGCGCGAGGCGCACATTTGGACCAATCGTCCGATTTGGCCCCAAGCGCCGCAGATCGTGGCACGGCCCGAAGGTGAAGATCCCGTGCCGGCCAATTTGAACTGGGATGCCTGGATTGGCCCGGCCAAGATGCGGCCGTACAAGCAAGGTGTCTATCACTCGTTCAAATGGCGCGGCTGGTGGGATTTCGGCACCGGAGCGCTCGGCGATATGGGCTGTCATACGGCCAACATGGCGTTCATGGCGCTCAAGCTCGGTTACCCCACCTCGATCGAGGCCAAGGCCGGTCACGTGAACAACGAGACCTGTCCGAGCTTCGCGACCGTGACGTTCCAGTTTCCGGCCCGGGGCGATATGCCGCCGTGCAAGGTGGTGTGGTACGAAGGGAAGGTGCCGGGAGCGAACGGCGAGTTGGTCAAGAATTTGCCGTCGGAAGAATTGCTCCAAGGACAGACACCGCCCGGCAGCGGCTCGTTGATCGTCGGCGACAAGGGGACGTTGTACTCGCCGAACGACTACGGCGCTTCGTATGTGCTGTTCCCGAAGAAAGAGTTCATGGACTATCAACCACCGAAGCCCTGGCTGGCCCGCAACGGCAAGGGGGACAGCGGCATGAAAGCCGAGTGGGTCGCGGCGATCCGAGGTGGAGCGCCCGCCTTCGGCAACTTTGACTACTCCGGCATGCTGACCGAGTTCATCCTGCTGGGTAACGTCGCGATACGCACCGGCAAGAAGCTCGACTGGGACGGCCCCAACTGTCGCGTCACGAATTGTCCCGAGGCCGAGCAGTACATCAAGGAAGAGTACCGTAGCGGCTGGTCGGTTTAAGCGCGTTGTCACTCATAGGAGCCCCCCCGGCATCGGGCCGCGGGGGCTCATTTTATTTGCGTCACGCTTACGACGCGCGGTGCAGCGCCGAGTTGGGCTCGACGGGGGTGGCGAAGCACACCACGCGCAAGCATTGCTGGCTCGCGCCCCCCAAATAGACCTCGTGGGCCACGATCACCGGGCAGTTCTCTTCCGCGTCGTACTCGATGCTCAGCGGCGCGGCACGTTGCTTGGTCTTCGTACCACTTCGGGGCTTCAGAGTTGTCGCATTCAATGTGGCTTGCCTCATGAGACCTCCTTGCTCTGGTGAAAGCACTCTCATAATCGGCACTCTGACCTCTAAACTGTGACAATTTGTCGGTGACAGCCGGTCGCGGCTTGCCTGGATTACCGGACGGTACACACACGCCGTCGGGCCTCGTTGGCCAAAATCATCTGGAGTAATCGCTGACGCATCTCGGCCAGCAGCGAGTTGGTGGCGGGCGGCGATTGGGGCTTGGTCAAGGTTTTCATCGTGGTAGCTCGTTTTTGAACCGATGGGGGTCATCAAGTGAGTTGCCGACACGATCCCGCCGGTCACATGCCTCGAACGGGGGTAGCGGGCGATTTATTGCCGTTTGACCCGCCCCGCCCAACGATCGCACCGCCTATCGCACGTGTAGCGGAAACACCAGCTAGCGAAGAGCTTTGGCCCGCTGCGAGAAAATTGAGCCGAGCGCGACCCGCGAGCCGATGACCAACGATGATCCCACGGAAGCGTTTGAGCACGGATGCGCTCAGAACGCCGCGACATGGTCCTGCATACGCAGCACCGGCGGCGCTCAGGTATTGAGGCATCCGCATCATGCTCGAACAACGTAACGTCAAGACCGACCTGTTAGCGCTGCTGCTGATGGCGCTCACGCTGCTGCTGGCCTTTGCTCTGCTGAGCTACGATCCGGCCGACCCACCCAGCACCGTCGTCTACCCGCTCCACGCGCACGTGCATAACGCCGCGGGTCGACTCGGCGCGGGGCTCGCCTGGCTATTGTTCGAGACGCTCGGCGTCGGCGCCTACTACGTGCTCGTCTCGCTCGCCGTGCTCGACGCGCGGCTGCTCTCGCACCAGCCGATCCATGAGCCCAAGCTCCGCATCAGCGGTTGGCTCCTCTCGCTGCTGGGCTTCACGACCTTGGCCGCGCTTGTCGTCCCGCACTGGTCGCCCGGTCCGGTCATTGGCGCCGGCGGCTACGTGGGCGCGGCCATGCGCGGTCTCTTAGAACTCAACGTGGCCTCGGCCGGGGCGCTGCTGCTGACCGTCTCGCTGATCGTCGGAGGACTGTTGCTCTCGACCGACTATGTGCTCCTGTACTTGACCGCCTGGGTGTTGCGTAAGCCGATCAGCAAAGTGCGTCAGTCCTGGCAGCGTCGCCCCGATGGCTCGAAGATCGCCGTGCACGATGGTGACATGAACGTGCGCATCCGCCGCAAGGTCACTGAGCCAGCGCTGTCCAAGAAGGACGACGCCGACGATGAGGACGACGAGGATGCCGATGAAGACGAACCGCTGACCACCGCCGCGAACAACAAGGGCGCGCCGTCAGGCACACCGTCCGACTCAGCCGACCCCGCCGCGAATGCCTCGACCGCCGTTGCCACCAAACCACAATCCGACGACACGATTCGGGTCAAAAAGCGCACCAAGAACGACGAGCGCAAACAGCTCATGATGGAGTTCGACGCCAAGGCCAAGCTGAGCGACGACTCGCCCGACTACGAGCTGCCGCCGATCGACTTGCTCATCGAGAGCGAGCCGATGCAGCTCGACGAGCAAGAGAAAGAAGTTCGCCGCAAGGCCAAGATTCTGGAAAAGACCTTCCTCAATTTCGGCTTCAATGTGAAGGTGGTCGAAATCGAGACCGGCCCGGTCATTGCCCAGTACGAAGTCGAACTCGAAGCCGGCTTGCGGCTCTCGAAGATCACCGGCCTGGCCGACGATCTGGCGATCGCCCTGCGCGTGCCGAGCGTCCGCATCGTGGCTCCGATTCCGGGCAAAAACACGGTCGGCATCGAGGTACCCAACAACGAGCGCCAAGTCGTGCGGCTCCGCGAGGTGATCGAAGAAGCGGGTCCGAAGACACAAAAAATGCGCATCCCGATTTTCTTGGGCAAAGACGTCGCCGGCAATCCGCTCATCGCCGATCTGGCCACGCTGCCGCACTTGTTGATCGCTGGCCGCACGGGCACCGGCAAGAGCGTGTGCTTGAATACGCTCATTGCCTCGATCCTGATGACGCGCCGCCCGGATGAAGTGCGGATGCTGCTCATCGATCCTAAAATGGTCGAGTTGAGCGCGTACAAAACGCTGCCGCACCTGATGCACCCGGTCGTGACCGACATGCGCAAAGCCGAGGCGATTCTGGCTTGGGCAGTCGAGAAGATGGAAGAGCGGTACGCGCTCTTGGCTCGGGCCGGGGTGCGTCACATCGCGGCTTACAATCAGCTCGGCGAAGAAGAACTGATGAGCCGTTTGCAGCCCGAGAACGAAGAAGAACAGCAGGCGATTCCCACCCACCTGCCGTACATCGTGATCGTGGCCGACGAGATGGCCGACCTGATGATGACCTCGGCCAAAGAGGTCGAGACGCACATCATTCGGCTGGCACAGAAGAGTCGCGCGGTCGGTATTCACCTCGTGCTCGCCACGCAGAAGCCGACCGTCGATGTCATCACCGGGTTGATCAAAAGCAACTTGCCGGCGCGCATCGCCTTCCAAGTCGCCAGCCGGACCGACAGCCGCGTCGTGCTCGACGAGATGGGGGCCGACAAGCTGCTCGGCAACGGCGACCTGCTGTTCCTCTGGCCCGGCACGAGCACGCTGCTCCGCGGTCAAGGGACCTACGTCAGCGACGACGAGATCAATAAGATCGTCGACTTTGTCGGCACCAGCGAGCCCGACTTCGTCCAAGAACTCGTGCAGCTCAAAGCCGCCGCGCCAGGCGAAGGAGACGCCGACCGCTTCAAGAGCCGCGATGAACTGTACGAGTCGGCCATCGATCTCGTGGTGCGTGAAGGTCGCGGCAGCGTCTCGCTCCTACAGCGGGCATTGGGCATCGGCTACGGCCGCGCCGCGCGGCTGATCGACTTCATGGCCGAGGACGGCATCGTCGGCACCTACAACGGCTCGCAGGCGCGTGAGGTGATGATCACCGTCGAGCAGTGGGAGCAGATGAGCGGTCAGGCCAGCAGCAGTGAAGCGGCGTTGGATGTCGAATCGACAGCAGCGGCGCGGCAAAAGATTCGTCCGCATGAAGATCCGCCCGCCGCCAAGCGACCGGTCCGACCCACCAAGCCACAACACGTCGAGGACAACGAAGACGACGACCTCGATTCACACGACGAGGACGACGAATTCGCAGACGCCTCGGACTACACTGACGACGAAGACGAGGATGACGATCGCTACGCCGACTTCGACGACGAAGAGGACGAGGACGAGCATCCCGGCCACCGTGCCGAAAGCGCGTAGCCGTCGACGATCAACCGGCCGGCTAATTCATTGACGGCTTATCTCGCTCAGCTTAGGCTTCAATTATGAACTACATGGACCATATTACGATCGAGCCAGGCAAGCGAAGTGGTCAACCGTGCATTCGTGGACTGCGAATGACCGTTCAAGATGTGCTCGAATATCTGGCGTCGGGGATGAGCAGTGACGAGCTTCTCGCCGATTTTCCAGACCTCACGATCGACGATATTCGAGCCTGCTTGGCCTTTGCTGCTGACCGTGAGCGGCGTCTGCGTGTGATTCCAGCCGCATGAAACTGATCTTCGATCAAAACCTGTCTCATCGACTCGTTGCACGACTTGCCGCAGAATTTCCTGACTCGGTCCACGTTCGCGACGTTGGATTGAAAGCCAATCCAGATGCCGATATTTAGCAGTACGCGGCAAAGAATGCGTTGACGATCGTTTCCAAGGATGAAGATTTTCAACAACGGGCTCTGCTATTCGGACCACCGCCCAAAGTGATCTGGATTCGAGTTGGAAATTGTTCAACCGAACAAATGGTCGCTCTCATCAAAGCTCGCCTCAGCGAGATCACCCTCTTCGACGCTGATCCAGATGCCTCGTTTCTGGCACTGTCGTGATCGAGTCCACTCGTGGTCACGCTCCATTGCTGCCGCACGGCATGACGCTGTGCAAGGGCCTGTTTCGCTTGACAGGATAAGCGGCCGGGACCGAACGATGCGACGGCCAGCGCGACTGGCCGAGGCCGCACTTGTAGCTCTCGGGGCACGCCCTGAGGTGATCGACAGGCCGGTGTGTCGATTATTCTTGGCGGCGCGACAAACCTCAACCAGACTCGCGTGCTCTTGCCCATTTTTCGCTCGGTTGCCGACGCTCTTTCCGGGCGTACAATGCACGGCATGAGCGCCTCCGCCGAGCCACACGATCCACAGCGCGATGCCTTGCAGCGGCTCGCCACACCCGTGCAATACCTGCACGGCGTCGGGCCACAACGCTCCGAACTGCTCGAACATCTAGGGCTGTTCACCGCCCGCGACGTGCTCTTTTACTTCCCCCGCGATTATCAGGATCTGGCCGACCTGGCCCAACTCGATCAACTCGTCGACAACAAGCTGGTCCGGCTCCGCGGCCGGGTGGTCGAGGTCGATCAGCGCTACTCGATGAGCGGTCGATTTGTGCTCGGCGCGCTCATTGAGGTGGGGCGCGGACACGTGCGGGCCGTCTGGTTCAACCAGCTCCACATGCGCGACCGGCTCGTGTTCGGGCAGCAGATATTGCTCGTCGGCAAGGTCCGCTACAAAGGGAGCATGTGGCAGCTCTCGCATCCACACATCCAGTGGCTCGACGACGACGGCGTGGAGGACGACCCCAGCCCGCTGCGCAGCGTGTACTCGGTCACCGAGGGGCTCACGAGCGGCTCGCTGCGCAAGGTCATCCGCCGCGCGGTGACCGATTACGTCGACGCGCTCGACGAGGTGTTTCCGGCCGAGTACCTCGCCGCGCACGAGTTGTGGCCGTTGCGTATTGCCCTGGAGCAGCTCCACTTTCCGAAAGATCGCGAGCACCTAGCGCTGGCCCAGCGGCGGTTCATTTATCAGGAGCTGTTCATCTTGCAGTTGGCGCTGGCTCTGCGGCGGCATCAGCAGCAACAGAGCGCCGAGGCCCCGCTGCTCGCGGTCTCGGCCAAGATCGACGCCCGCATCCGGCGACTGTTTCCGTTCGAGTTCACCCCCGGGCAGAACCAAGCGATCGCCGAGATCGCCGAGGATTTGCAGCGTAAATTGCCGATGAATCGACTGTTACAAGGAGACGTCGGCTGCGGCAAAACGATCGTTGCCGTGTACGCGATGCTCGTGGCGATCGCGCACGGGTATCAGGCGGTGCTCATGGCTCCGACCGAGATCTTGGCTCGCCAACATGCCGCCACGCTCGGCGCGGTCTTGTCGCACAGCCAGGTCAAGTGGTCGTGCCTGACCGGCAGCACGAGCGAGAGCGAGCGCCGCGAAATGCTCGATGCCTTGGCCAAGGGAGCGTTGAGCGCCGTGATCGGCACGCAGGCCGTGCTCAGCGAGGCGGTGCAGTTCCATAAGTTGGCGCTCGTGGTGATCGACGAGCAGCATAAGTTCGGCGTGCGGCAGCGAGCCACGCTGCGTCAGGCCGGCGCGATGCCCCACTATCTCGTGATGACCGCCACACCCATCCCACGCTCGCTGGCCCTCACCCTGTACGGCGACCTGGACGTGACCACCATTCGCGACACGCCACCGGGTCGCCCGTTGGTCCACACCTATCTGGCGACCAGCGAGCAGCGCGACCGTTGGTGGGACTTTTTTGCACGCAAGCTGCGCGAAGGACGTCAGGGCTACGTCATCGCTCCGCTGGTCGACCCGGCTGCCGAGGAGCAAGAAGACGAGGCCGACACCTTGGCCAGTGCCGAGGCGCTCTACGAACGACTGTGTAACGGGCCGCTCGAAGCGTTCCGCGTCGGCATGATCCACGGCCGCTTGAGCGGTGCCGAACAAGCCAGCGCGATGGAGTCGTTTCGCCGCGGCGAAACGCAAGTCCTCGTGGCGACAAGCATCATCGAAGTCGGCGTCGACGTGCCGAACGCAACCTTAATGACGATCGAGAGCGCGCAGCGATTTGGCCTGTCGCAACTGCACCAGATGCGCGGTCGCGTGAGCCGCGGCACCTATCCCGGCTACTGCTCGCTATTCGCCGAAGGGGCCAACGAGGCGGCGCTCGAACGGTTACAAGCGTTCGTCAGCACGAACGATGGGTTCAAGCTGGCCGAACTCGACCTGAAACTGCGTGGCTCGGGAGACATCTTGGGGACGCGGCAACATGGCCTGCCGCCGCTGCGTGTGGCCGACCTGCAACGCGATCTCGCGGTGCTCGAAGAGACCCGCCGCGACGCCCAGGCGCTGGTCGAGACCGACCCAGGACTCGCTCAGGAACGCCACGCCAAGTTGCGCCGCATGGTCCTCACGCGCTACGGTCAGGTGCTCGAGTTAGGAGACGTCGGATGAACGAGGCCCCGCGGCTCGACCGCTATCAGGTCGATCAACCGTATGCTTGGAACTACGAGCACACCCCGTCGCCACCGCAGTCCGTCGAGCTGCCGCCGTGGCCCACCCCATGCACGTTCTTGGGTCGAGCGGTGGGCTCCCCCTTGGGGGTCGCGGCCGGCCCGTTGCTCAATGGCCGCTGGGTGCTGTACTACGCGGCGCTCGGGTTCGATGTGCTGACGTATAAGACCGTGCGGAGCGTCGAACGGGCCTGCTATCCGCTCCCCAACTTACTGAGCGTCGAGTGCGCGCAAGTCGACGGCCGCGAGACGAGCCTCCGCGTGGCGCAATCGATGCGCGGCACTTGGGCCGTCTCGTTCGGCATGCCCTCTAAGTCACCCGACGTGTGGCGGGCCGACGTCGAATGGACACGCAATCAACTGCCGCGAGACAAGCTGCTCAGCGTCTCGTTAGTGGCCACGCAACAAGCGCACTGGACGATCGACGACCTCGCGGCCGATTACGCTCAGTTGGCGCGTTGGGCCCTCGACGCGGGTGCCGACTGCATCGAGACCAACTTCTCTTGCCCGAACGTCTCGACCGTCGATGGCGATCTGTACCGACATCCACACGATGCGGGGCTCTGCGCTCAGCGCGTGCGAGAAGCGATTGGCCGGACACCGTACATCATCAAGGTCGGGCATCTGAAGAGCGACGCCGAGGCGGCCGCGCTCGTCGAGGCGGTCGCCCCTTGGTGCGACGCGCTGGCCACGACCAACAGCGTGGCACTCCCGGTGCGCGACGCACACGATCAACCGCTGTTCGACGGCGCGCGGCGAGGCATCTGCGGCGCGGGCATTCGCGATGCATCTATCGCTCAAACCGAACAATTGACCAACCAGATCAAGCAACGTGGGTTCAAGACGCAGGTGATCGGTGTGGGCGGGGCGTTCACAGCCGCCGACGTGCGACGGTACTTGCAGTCGGGCGCCTGTGCCGTGCATCTGGCGACGGCCGTGATGGTTGACCCCAGCGTGGCCATTTCCATCCGCTGCAACATAGCCTCGGGCTCTCTCGTTGATTAAGCTGACTCGATGAACGTCGATGCTCAACGACTGCGCCGTGCTTACCAAACCGCCCGTGAGGCGCTGCTGGCCGAACGCACCCCCGACGGGCATTGGGTCGGCGAACTCTCGTCCTCGGCGCTGTCGACCGCGACGGCCGTGAGTGCGTTGGCGCTGCTTTTTCCGCATCAGAGTGCCGAGATGCAGCCGAGAATCAAGCTGCTGATCGAAAACGGTCTGCGGTGGATTTTTGAGCGGCAGAATGTCGATGGCGGCTGGGGAGACACGGACCTCAGCGTCTCGAATATCTCGACCACGATGCTGGTCCGCGCCGCCGCGGAACTCGCGAGCAAGCTGCCGAACCTGTCGTGCTCGTTGAGTGACTTGCAACGACAAGCCGCCGAGCAGTACATCGAGTCGAAAGGGGGCATTCCTGGCCTGCGACGCCGTTATGGCAAGGACAAGACGTTCGCGGTCCCGATCCTCACGAACTACGCGCTCGCGGGACTGGTCTCCTGGCGCGAGGTGAGCGCGCTGCCGTTCGAGGCGGCGTGTCTGCCGCAGTCGTGGTATCGTTTCGCGCGGTTGCCGGTCGTAAGTTATGCGATCCCCGCGCTCGTGGCGATCGGGCAGGCCAAATTCTCTCACGACCCGCCACGTAATCCGCTCGTGCGTTTCGTGCGCCGCCTGAGTGTTCGTCGCAGTTTGAGTGTCTTGCAGAAGATGCAGCCCGCGAGCGGTGGGTATCTCGAAGCGACGCCGCTGACCAGTTTCGTGGTGATGAGCTTGGCGAGCATTGGTCTGGCCGATCATCCGGTGAGCCGGCTCGGAATGAAGTTTCTGCTCGACAGTGTGCGCAGCGACGGGAGTTGGCCGATCGACACGAACTTAGCGACGTGGGTGACCACGCTGGCGATCAACGCGCTCGCTCCGCGTCCCTCTCCCCTTGCGGGAGAGGGTGGTGAGCGCAGTGAACCGGGTGAGGGGTTGGTCGAGCCCCTTCAACAAGTTGTGCCTCTCGATGAAACCAAGTCGACCGCAACGCAACAACCCCCTCACCCTACCCTCTCCCGCAAGGGGAGAGGGGAAGAGGAGTGCAACCCGCTCGTGTTGTCGGAGCAGAGCAGCCCTCATCCGGCCTTCGGCCACCTTCTCCCAGTGGGAGAAGGACGTGCGGACGACGTCTTCACGCCGCAACTGCTCAACTGGCTGCTCGGGTGTCAAATGCGCGAGCGTCATCCGTTCACCGGCGCCGAGCCGGGCGGTTGGGGCTGGAGTGACCTGAGCGGCTCGGTGCCTGATGCGGACGATACGCCCGGGGCGTTGTTGGCACTCAATCTCGCGTACAGCTGCGGTAAAGAATTGAGCGATGATCCGCTTGATGCGTTCATCTGCTCGACTGAATTCGGTGAAGCGCCTCGAGCTGGCATGAACTGGTTGGCGAAATTGCAAAACCGTGATGGTGGTTGGCCCACGTTCTGTCGCGGCTGGGGACAGTTGCCCTTCGATCGAAGTGGTAGCGATTTAACCGCCCATGCCATCCGAGCGTTGAGCACGGCAGGTAACGACATCTTAGAAGATGAACCATTTTATTCCCGCCTCACTCAGCGCGGGCTTGCTTACCTCACCCGCCATCAACGGCCCGACGGCTCATGGTTGCCGTTGTGGTTCGGCAATCAGCATCGGAGTGACGACGAGAATCCGCTCTACGGAACGGCCAAGGTGTTGATGGCCTACCGCGATCTAAAATGGATGAACAAGGCCGAGGCCCAGCGGGCGATCAGCTACTTGCTCGGGGAGCAAAATGCCGATGGCGGTTGGGGGGGCGGGCCGACTTTGGAGCGTGGCGCGGTCGTGGGACCGCAGCGTTCGAGTGTCGAAGAAACGGCGTTGGTCGTCGAGGCCTTGCTAGCTGCGCCGCCGACCGAATCGCTGCAAGCTGCTGTCAGCAAGGGACTTAACTGGCTCATCGAGGCGGTCGAGACGGGCGACTTCCGGCAGCCATCGCCGATCGGTTTTTACTTCGCTAAACTGTGGTATTATGAGAAGTTATATCCGATAATCTTCACAGTCTCGGCGCTCAGTCACGCTGTCGACCGATTGTCTGATGGTACGGGCTCAACCGCGCCCCGAGTTTGAAGTTACGCATCCCGCCTCAACTGGCTCCGAGATTCAAGTTAAGTTAGCACGACGTCGACGGTTCAAAGAATCGTGGCGAGCACACTCGTCCCGCACGGGGACGGTGTGTTGCCCGCGATCGTGGCTCGCCGACCGCTTTTGTCGAAGGGATAAACCGCTTTGGCTACTGCACCTATGGATCTACCGCCGGCCACCGAGATGGGGCTGGCCGAAGGCACCCCACGAAAAAAGCGTCGCAGCACGAGTCACCTGAAAATGGTTCCGCAATCGCGCGCCGAGCGCGATGCGTTGCTGGCTCGCTGTGCCGAGATTGCCAAGCAACTCGACAAAGCTCGACCGGTGACGAAAGACGAGCTCGAAGTGATCTCGCGTCAGTTGCTGACCCACTCGAATTTGCCGGAAGGGTACATCGGCTGGACGATGGTCAACATTGCCAGTGCCTTTTGGCATGAGCAGGTGGCGGCGGTGCCTTTTAATCGGCGGCTGTTCTTGTTGCCCCACTGCCTCAAGCACGCCGAGGGGTGCCCGGCCGAGTACGACGAGTTTGGCCTCGACTGTCGCAAATGCGGCGCGTGTACGATCGCCGATTTTCGCGCCAAGGCCGAGGATCTTGGCTACAAGGTGCTGGTTGCCGAAGGCTCGCCGATCGTGCTCAAGATTATTGTCGGCGGATACATCGATGCCATCTGCGGGGTCGCCTGTTTGAACGTGCTCGAGAAGGCGATCGACAAAATTCTGCTGGCCGGCATTCCTTGCATGGCTGTACCCCTGTTGTCGAGTGATTGTCGCAACACGAGCGTCGACGAAGATCTGGTGATGCAGATGATCACCACGCAGCATGCTCAGCCGCAGCAGCGTACCAAGAGCTATGTGCATTTGATGCGCACCGCCAGCTCGCTGTTCGAGCCACAAGAACTCGATCGGCTCGTGCCTCGGCTACGCGGTGGTCCGCGGTTGAGCGAGATGAACGGCAAGGGCGTGCATGGGCTCGACCCCATCGCGGCGACGGAAGCGATTGCGTATGACTTTTTGTCGAAGGGGGGCAAACACTCGCGGCCGTTCATTACGCTGGCCGTGTACGATGCGCTAACCGGCGGCAAGGCGACCGAGGCCAATGGGGCCGAGCATCTGGCGAGCATCGCCGATGCCGTGAAGCGGACCGCGATGTCAATCGAGACGTTTCACAAAGCCTCGCTCGTGCATGACGACATCGAAGATAACGATCAGTTCCGCTATGGCGAGCCGACGGTCCACAATAAGTTCGGCACCCCCACGGCCATTAACGTGGGCGATTATCTGATTGGACTCGGCTATCGGATGGTGAGTCGCGATGCGGGCGTGCTCGGCTCGGACGTGGTGGCCGACATCCTCGACAAGCTGGCCGACGCGCATCTGAAACTCTCGGAAGGGCAAGGCGCCGAACTGCTGTGGCGCGACTCGCTGCACAAACGGCTCACGCCGCTCGACGCGCTGAAGATTTACGCCCTGAAAACGTCACCGGCCTTCGAAGCGGCGCTGTACTCGGGCCTGCGACTGGCCGGCCCGGTCGATAAGCCAACCACGTTCGTCGGCTCGTTCGCGCGTAACTTGGGCGTGGCGTTCCAGATTCTCAACGACTTGGGTGACTGGCGGGGCGATAACCATAACAAGCTGCTCGCCGGTGGCGACGTGCTCGGCGGCCGACCGACGATCCTTTGGGCCTTAGCGCTCGAGGGGCTCGACGATGCCGGCCGCAGCGAGCTGTTCACGATTAGTCAACAAAAACAGCTCACGCCTGCCACGCTTGCTCGAGTACGCGAGCTGTACACGCAAGCCGGCGTGTTCGAGAAAGCCATGCGGCTGATCGAGAAGCACCAGGAGCGTGCCGAGAAGATCGCCGACGAGGCGCAGGGGGAAGACCTGCGCCGGCTGTTGTACTACCTGATCGACACGGTGTTGGAACGTCCCAGCGAGGACGACGAGCCGAACGTGATCGGGTTGTCGTTGCCGATCACCACCCCCGCCTAGTATTGCGCCCACCACGCGAACCATTTGAATCAACCGCCATCGTGGCGTGCCTAGCCTTCGATCCTGGGTGCCATGCCCACACGCAGAGTGGGCATGCCGCATACATGCCCACGCCGAACCGTGGGCATGGCACCCTTGCGATATTACCGACCCTGCCTCGTGTCATCATCCCACCCCGACGATTATGTCCAGCGACCTGAAAGTGATGACCGAACTGACCGCGCTCTCGGATTTGTTTTATCCCGACCTGTCGGCGCTGGGCGACTTTACGCTCGAAAGCGCCGAGGAGATCCCGAGCGTGTATCGCAAGCTGCTGGCTCACGAAGAGCACATGACCGTGACGGTCGAGGCGCATCATCGTTGCCTGGTCGACGTCGAGGTGGTCGACCGCAAAGAGCAGCCGCCGCATTACGCGCGGAAGATATTATTGCGTCGCCAGCGTGACCGCGCCGTGGTGCAGTATGGTTTGGTGCGTATTAACTTTGCGTGCCTCGATGAGCCGACGCAGCGAGAAATTCGCAGCGAGCAGATTCCGCTGGGGCGCGTGCTGATCAATCACAACATCATGCGTCGTGTGCGGCTGCTGCATCTGTGGCGCGTCGAGCCCGGCCCCGAGCTGTGCGAGTTCTTCGCGCTCGACAAGCCGCGGATCACGTATGGCCGCACGGCGATCATCGACTGCAACGGCGAAGGGGCCATCGAGCTGATCGAGATCGTGGCGCCCGAGTGAGGGCGGTAGGCAGAGGGCGGGGCAATCGCGTCTCAAGGGAATCTGTTATGATGACGCGGTTGTGTTGATCGAGAGCCTACATTTCGGGAGCCGAAACTCATGGAATTTGTTCGTGTCGCGGCAGCGTCGGAGATTCCTGAGGGGGGCAAAAAGCTCTTTGGGGTCGACGATCGCATGATCGTCGTGTTTCATGTCGGCGGGCAGTTCTACGCCCTCGACGATGTTTGCACGCACGACGACGGACCGTTGGGCGAAGGGACTTTGTGCGGGTTCGAGATCGCGTGTCCGCGGCACGGCGCGAAGTTCGATATCCGGAGCGGCGCCGTGGTGTGCATGCCCGCCACCCGAGCGACCCGAGCCCATGAGGTGAAGCTCGACGGGTCAGACATTTACGTTAAACTGAAGTCGTAATCAGCCCCCTCCACCTGTTGTCGTGCTTGCCAGGAGTTGCTCACCATGAGTGTGTCGGAAGACGTTGTCCGCGAAGAGTTGAAAAAGGTGATCGACCCCGAGTTGTTCGTCAACATCGTCGACCTGGGTCTCATTTACCTGGTGAGCGTAACGGACAAGGACGAGGGGAAGTGCGACATCTCGATCGAGATGACGATGACCAGCCCGGCCTGCCCGGCGGGTCCGCAACTCTTGCAAAACAGCAAAGACGTGCTGAGTCGCATCGAAGGGGTCGATCAAGTCGAGGTGAAGCTGGTGATGATGCCACCGTGGACGCCGGATCGCATGACCGAGAGTGCCCGCGATCAACTGGGGATTTTTTAGCCCCGCGGAATGCCTCTTATCCGGGGGCTCGCGCCGCCGGCTCGGAGCTGCTGCTCGGGCGCCGAAAAACTTGCGGGCCTCCCTCTTGTGAACCTGATCCACTCGGCCCAAAATGGGGAGCTGTTTTTGACCGTGCAGGCTGCGGCATATTCATGTCGGGCGCGGTACGGACGTTGTCATTAAACTTGTGCAGGCGGAGCACTCCTGATGGGATCGATCTTGCGCTGGACCGCGATGGCGGCCCTGGTGGTGAGTTTTTTTCTGGTGAGCGACTTCAGCCCGCTTGCGGCACAAGATGCGACGGCGTCGGTCGCCCCGACGCCCACGCCTCCGCCGACACTTAATCAGGCCGACCAAGCCTGGATGCTGATAAGCACGGTGCTCGTGTTGCTCATGACCGCACCGGGACTTGCGCTCTTCTACGGCGGACTGGTTCGCAAGAAGAATGTGCTCGGCGTCATGATGCAGTGCCTGTTTCTGATGGGGCTGATGTCGGTTCTTTGGGCCATCTACGGCTACTCGCTCGCCTTTGGTGGCACGAATGGCGAGCCCACCTTCAATAAGTGGATCGGCAACGGCGACTATCTGTTCCTGAACAACGTGATCCCGCAATACGTTAACGGCGCCGTCGAGTATCCGCTCGAAGGGACGATCTCGCGGCTCACGCATATGCTGTTCCAAGGGATGTTCATCATCATCACCCCGGCGCTGATCTGCGGCGCCTTCGCGGAGCGGATGAAGTTCAGCACGATGGTCGTGTTCTCGATCCTGTGGGCGACGGTGATCTACTGCCCGCTATGCCATTGGGTCTGGGACGGCGGCGTGCTCGCGTATGACTTTGCGAACCACAAGCCATTCGACGGCGCGATTGCCGGCGCGTTCGATTTTGCGGGCGGAACGGTCGTGCATATCAGCTCGGGCATTTCCGCGCTCATCTGCGCGCTCGTGATCGGCAAGCGTCTCGGCTACGGTCAGAACGCCATGCCGCCGCATAACCTTACGTACACGGTGATTGGCGCAGCCATGCTGTGGGTCGGCTGGTTTGGTTTCAACGCGGGCAGCGCCTTGATGAGCTCGCATCAGGCGGCAACGGCATTTGCCGCGACGCACTTGGCAGCGGCCGCGGGGACCGTCGCTTGGCCTGTCGCCGAGTGGCTTTGGCGAGGCAAGCCCACGGTGCTCGGCGCGTGTTCGGGTGCGGTGGCCGGGCTGGTCTGCATCACGCCGGCCTCGGGCTACGTGCAGCCGATGCCCGCGCTGTTGATCGGCGCGGCGGCGGGGGTCGTGTGTCTCTGGGCCTGCTCGAAGTTGAAGAGCGCCTTCGGCTATGACGACTCGCTCGACGCGTTTGGCGTGCACGGTGTCGGCGGCACCTTGGGGGCGATTTTGACCGGCGTGTTCGCCACGCAAAACATCGTCGGTGGCCCGAACAAGCTCGGCGCGATCGAAGGGGGCTCGTTGCTCACCGCTCAACTGATCGCCACGGGCGTGACGATGGTTTACTCGGTGGTGGTGACGTTCGTGTTGCTCAAGGTGCTCGATGCCACGATGGGGCTCCGCGTAAGCCAGCAGGACGAGGTGCAAGGCCTCGACTACTCGCAACATGGCGAAGAAGGTTACATCTTCATGTAAGGCCGGCAACGAAGCCGCGTTCCAAATCAAGTTTCCGTGGGAGATCACGCGATGAAGAAGATCGAAGCCATTATCCGGCACTTTAAGCTTGAAGACGTCAAAAATGCCCTGACCGAGCAGGGCATTCACGGCATGACCATCACGGAGGTGCGTGGGTTCGGCCGGCAAAAAGGTCATACCGAGATGTATCGCGGCACCGAATACTCGGTCGACTTCGTGCCCAAGGTCAAGGTCGAGGTGGTGGTTGGCGACGATGCGGTCCGCCGCACGATCGACACCATTATGCGATCGGCCCAAACGGGACAAATCGGCGACGGGAAAATTTTTGTCTACACGCTCGACGAGTCGGTCCGCATTCGCACCGGCGAAACAGGGGACGAAGCCCTGTAAATCAAGCCGAACGCGGGGCAGCCGATCGCGGAACCCGATCCGATCCGGCTATCCGCTATTGGCTCGCCGCTTTAGAATCGCTCGCGAAACTGTGTCGTCATTTGGATTCCGAGGCGATTCCGCTGGCTATGTCTGGTTTGCGTCCTTATCTGATCTCGACGAAAGAGCGGCTCGCGGAAGGTCGAGCCAAGCTGCAACAGCGGCATCAAAAAGGCTCGCCGGGCGTTCAGGTCTGCCGCGCCCTCACCGAACTGGTCGACAGCATTGTCATCGAGCTCTTCGAGCATACGCTCCGCGAGCTGATCGAAGACCGGCCCGACGGTCTCAAGGGGCAAATTGCGTTGGTCGCGATGGGTGGGTACGGCCGCGGCGACGTGGCCCCCTACAGCGATGTCGACCTGATGATCCTGCACCACCGCGCGGCGAGCAGCCGCCTGCCTCCGCTCGCCGAGCGACTCGTCCGCGATGTGTACGACGTGGGCTTTATTCTTGGCCAGAGTGTCCGCACGCCGCAAGAGGCCTGCGAGCTGGCCCTGTCGGACGCCACGATCTTCACCACGCTCGTCGAGTCGCGGTTCCTCTGCGGTAGCCAGGAATTGTTCGCCGACTTTCAACGCCGCTTCGGGCGCATGACCCAACGCCATCGCGCCAAGCTGATCAACGACATCGAACACGCCCGGACGCAAGAACGCTCGCAATACGGCGAGACGGTGTACCTGCTCGAACCGAACGTGAAGCGCTCGCCCGGCGCGCTGCGTGACTTGCAGTTGCTCCGCTGGATCGGCTATGCCGCCTACGGGACGAACGAGCCCGACACGCTCAAGCTGCAAGGACATTTATGGCGCGACGACCACGAGTTGCTGCAACGTGCCCGCGATTACCTGTTGCGGCTGCGTAACGAGATGCACTTCGCCGCGCAAAAGCCCAACGATCAACTCGACCGCAGCGAGCAATTGCGATTGGCCACGGTCATGGGCTTTCACGATCGCGAGGGGCTGCTGGCGGTCGAGCAATTCATGAGCGAGTATTTTCGCCTCACGCAAGGGGTGCAAAGCATCGTCACGCGCTTTATTACCCGCGCGCGGCCGCGTCGTTGGTGGCAGAAACTTTTGCGGCCGCTCGTGGCGCACCAATTCGAGCGCGACTTTCTCGTGGGTCCGCAACACATCTCGATCAAGCGTCATGCCTTGCCGCGGATGGGCGCGGATCTTGCCGAGGTCGTGCGGCTGTGTGACATTGCGAATCTGTACGACAAGTCGATCGCCCCGGAGAGCCTGGAGCGGATCCGCCCGTTGATCGCCACGCTCGATGAGCGCGTTTCCCCCGTCGCGGCCGAGCGATTCATTTCGCTGCTGCAACAACCGGCTCGGCTCGGCGAAATGCTGCGGCACCTCTACGACCTGGGCGTGCTCGAACGGCTCGTGCCCGCGTTTCGTCACGCCCGCGGCCACGATCGAGATCGAGCTCCGGCCCTTCGTGCT
>CAYLYE010000010.1:15313-54883 GCA_964387325.1 uncultured Planctomycetaceae bacterium | reverse complement strand
GACGAGTCGCTCGAGGTCCTTCACACTCAAGAACAATCGCCCAGCACGCGTGACGGCGCGGCGACGTTCCGCTTTCAGTTTCGACCCGAGCGCGACGGGCTGTCGTTCTACAGCGTGCGGGTGATCGCCAAGTCGCAACTCGACGTCTGGAACCAACCCGCAACGAGTCGCGAAGCCACGCTGGCGAACAACACGCGGCTGGTGCAAGTCGACCGCGGTCGCGGGCCCTACCGTATTTTGTACGTCGGCGGAGCTCCCAACCCCGAGTTCAAGTTTCTCAGCCGCGCGCTCGCCGACGACCCGCAGGTCGAGTTGGTGTCGCTCATGAGGATCGCGCGGCGCGAGCCCAAGTTCGACTTCCGTTCGCGGCAAGGCGAGTCGACCAATCCGCTCTTCCGTGGCTTCGACAAGGTCAACGACGAGACCGAGCGATACGATCAATCGGTGTTCGTGCGACTGGGAATCAAAGACGAGCGCGAGCTGCGAGACGGCTTTCCGAAAACGGCCGACGCGCTCTTTGCCTACCACGCGATCATCCTCGACGACGTCGAGGCCGAACTGTTCACGACCGATCAGATGTCGCTCGTGGCGCGATTTGTATCGGAACGAGGCGGCGGACTGCTGATGCTCGGTGGGCCCGACTCGTTCGAAAAGGGGAAGTTCGCCAAGACACCGCTGGCCGACGTGTTGCCGGTGTATTTACAGCGGACGAGTTTTACGCAACCCCCACCCAACGATGGCTATCGCTGGCAACTGACGCGCGAAGGCTGGCTCGAACCGTATTTGCGACTACGGGCGAACGAGGTCGACGAACGCCAGCGTCTCGACGCGATGCCGCCGTTTCGGACACTCAATCGCGTCGGAGGCATTAAACCCGGCGCGAGCACCCTGGCCGTGGCCGTCGATGAAGCCGGGGCCCAACTGCCCGCGCTCGTCGTGCAAACCTACGGACGGGGTCGCGCCGCGGCTTTGCTGGTCGGCGATCTTTGGCGCTGGCGACTCAAGGCCGAACCAGAAAACCAGGATCTCGAAAAAATGTGGCGGCAGCTCATCCGCTCACTCACGATCGACGTCAAGGGCCGAGTGAATATCGTCCACGATCGGATCGGCAGCGAGCTCAACGAGAGCGTGCGGGTCGCCGTCCGGGTGCGCGATGCCGAGTATCAACAGCTCGACAACGCGCAGGTGAGTTTGCAGGTCACCGCGCCCGACGGCCGCGCGCTGACCATCGATGCCGAGCCAAGTCGGCACGAGCCGGGCGTCTATGAGACCAGCTATGTTCCGCGACTCAGCGGCGCGTATCGAGCCGCCGCAAGCGTGGTTGACAGCGCGGGCGAAAAGCTCGGACACGTCGAGACCGGTTGGACCCATGATCCGGCGGCCGACGAATTTCGTTCGCTGGAAGTTGATCGGACTGGCTTGACTCAGTTGGCTCAACAGTCGGGGGGCGCGACCGTCGAGTTGGCCGACTTGGAATCGTTCGCCGCGGGACTCTCAGCCCGGCCCTTGGACGAAACCGTGCAAACACTCTTTCCGCTCTGGCACACGTCGAGCGTGTTTCTGCTCGCGCTCGGGTGTCTGGCCGGAGAGTGGGGCTTGCGCCGCTGGAGGGGTTTGCCATGATCGATGGTGTTCGACCATTAGGTGTCAGGGCGATCTTCCTGCTGGGATCATGCCTGTTGATCGGGCAGGTTCTTGCAGCCGCCGAAGCGAAGGCGACCGCGGAAAAAACAACGCTCGTACTAATCGTCGGTGCGCCGGGCGAACCAACCTACGCCAAGATCTTCGCCGACGAACTGGCCCAATGGCGCAACACGGCTCATGTGTGCGGGCTCGATCTGCGAGTGATCGGCGAACCCGTCGAAGACGAGCCACCGGGGACCGACAAAGAGAAACTGCAACAACTGCTCGCGAAAGAGTTGAAACGGGACACCCCCGGCGCGCCATTGTGGCTCGTGTTCGTTGGTCATGGCACGTTCGACGGTCGCACGGCAGCCTTTAATCTACGCGGGCCAGACCTGACCAACGTCGAGTTGGCCCTGTGGCTCAAGGCATGCCAGCGACCGTTAGTTGTGGTCGACACGACGGCCGCCAGCGGACCATTTCTTACCGCGCTCAGTGCTCCGGACCGTGTCGTCATTACGGCGACGAAAAGCGGTCAGGAGCGGAACTACACTCGGTTCGGCCGTTACTTCGCGCGGCGGGTCATCGATCCGCGCGCCGACCTCGACAAGGATGAGCAGACGTCGCTCCTGGAAGCCTTTCTGGCCGCGTCGCGCGACACGGTCGAGTTCTACAAGAATGACAGACGCATCGCGACCGAGCACCCGCTGCTCGACGACACGGGAGACGCACAAGGCATTCGAGCCGAGTTCTTCGAGCGTGACGTGCCGGTGAAAAAGCTGTCGGGGTCACAGTCGCTCGACGGGGATTTGGCCCGACGGTTCTACCTCCGCCCGAGTGACAGCGAGCGGTCATTATCTTCCGAGCAGCGCAGCAAGCGCGACGCGCTCGAGGCCGAATTGGCCGCCTTACGGCGGCGAAAAGCCGAGTTGAGCGACGACGATTACCTGCGCGAGCTTGAGCGCGTTCTGGTCGCGTTGTCGCGCGTCTATGAACGGCCGTAAGTCGCTGATTACGGCGGGGTCGGTCGGTCGCTGAGCATGTAGGCCAGCAGATGCTTGAGTTCGTCGGGCGTTTTAATCAACCCGGCGGGCATCGGCGACAACTTGGTGACTTCGCGCTGCTCGATCTGCTGCTTGTTCAATGTACGCCGCTGGGTGTCGCTCAGCACGATCTCGAGCACGTCGACCGTCTCGTTCACGATCAGACCGGTGAGCGTCAGCCCATCATGGGTCACAAGCGTCTGCGCGCGAAACGGTTCGGCGACCTGCCGGCTGGGGATCAGCAGCGACTCAACGAGATGGGGTACGGTGAAGCGACGTCGAGCCTCGAACAGGCTGGGAGCGCCACCCCCTTTTTGATCCGCGACAATGGCATGACACTTGTTGCAGCCGAGCGTGCCGAACAACCGGCGACCTTCGACTGCGTTACCTGTGCTCGCGGCGGTCGTCCAATCAACCGTCAGAAATTCTGCCGACAGCGTTGTTCCCGCCGCGCTCGACGCAGCCGCGCGCAGACGTTCGGCCAACTCGGCCGAGTCGAGTTTCTCGGGCAAGCTCACCTCCAAGGCCGCGAGCGATTGTAGAGTCCAACTCGAACTCGCCCGGATACTCTGCACGCGTACAAGTACGTCGTTGCTCCCTGGTTGCAAGTCGAGCAAGTGGCATGGCAATTCACGATTCGCAATGCGATCACTCTGTGATTGTCCATTGAGCCACGCTCGAAACGGTTCGGCGACGGGTAACGTGAGCAGCGCCGCTTGCCGCGAGCCACTGCTGATGCGAAAGAACAGATACGTCGATTGAGTTGGAGTTGTGTTCGACTGTTGCTGCACGGTCTGCTGTTGCCACTCGAGCCCGCTGTACTGCGCTGACAAGTCGATCGTCCCTAGTTCGGGCGGATGCGGTTTCGTGAGCGTCTTGTCGTCGCCGTCGACAAAAGGGCCTACGCTCCAGACGCGCTCGATCGGTGTGACCTGCCCTTGGCTCAGGCGACGCACGAGCACGTCCTGTTGTGTGCTCGTCACCAGCGGCTCGCTGCGTGGATCCTTGAGCAGCGCCAGAAAATACGCGGCCTGCAATCGCACGGCGTCGTCGTTGTTCGTCGTGGCCGTGCAAAGCAGCTCGAAGCAACGTTCTTGATCGGAGGAATGTTCGATCGACTTCCACCACTCGGCGGTCGAAAAACTCCCCACACGATGTTTCGTCGCCGGGTCGATTGCCGTTTCGCTGCCATAAAACCACTGCTGACGTTTGAAGAACGATCCCTCGTTGGGATAAAACAACTTCACATTCGCCGGGGGTATGTAATGCACGTCGGGGACCGTGAGCCGTCGGCCGATCGCCAGCACGCCAAGGAGTTGTTCCTCGCGCTGGCTTGATCGCAGCCGCTCCGCAAGTGCATCTAGCGAGGACGATTGGGCGAGGTCTTTCACGGCAAGCTGTCGTGCGTGCAGGTCATTAAAGTCGAACGCGGACGATCTGTTTGCAGGTTTTGATTCTGCCTTCGTGATGGTCGCACGGGGATCGATCGTGCCGGTCGATGAGCGCGAGACAACCACCAGATCACTGGCACAGTAAGGCGCGGCCTGATTGCCGGTCATGTACAGATTGGTGACGAAGAGCCGACCATCGCGGCTGCTGGCGATGCCGGTCGGTCGGGCGTTGCTGTCACCGATGAGGACGGTCTCTTCTTGGGCGACCCACGTCGTGCCGCGCGTCTGGGGTTTGAATGCCGTCACGGCGAAACGGTCCCAGCGGCAGAGCAACAGTCGCTCGCGGACCGACTCGCCCAGGTGCGGATGATCGTACCAGAGCATGTCGCACGGCACGCCACGTCCCATCTCGCTGCACACCGGTTCGACAAGATCGTATCGATCCGGACTCTTCGAGGCCATCCAGCCGCGCGGCCAGCCGAAGTCAATGCCATGCTTCACATGCAACAGCTTGGCGGGGGCATAACGATCGGCGCGGCTCTCGTGGTCGTTGTCGTTCGTGAAGAGGTTGCCCTGACGGTCGAACGCCAAGCCCACCGGTCCACGCAGACCCGTGGCCACCACGCGAACGTTGGTCCCGTCGGGCTTAACTTGCAGCACCGCTCCTTGGCCCGTGTACGGTATCGGTCGTTCGTCGACGCCACAATACAGGGTCCAATGCCCCCAGTGATCGGGTCGGCTCCAATCGCCATATTGCAGCAGGGGGTCGCCGTGTGTCAGATATAAATCGCCATTGGGTCCCCAAGCTAGGCAGTGAAAGCTCACGTGCAGGTCGAGCGGCAGTCCCCACAATATCCGTTGCGGCTTTAAGTTCGTCCGTTGCACGCGTCCCTCGGGCACACGGTAGAGCGCGTTGGCCGTGAGTACGTACAGATCATGCCCACGGAACTCGAGGCCCATGATGATCGAGTCTTTGGGAAAGCGTAACAACTCGCGGCGCGGACCGTAACTGCCATCCGCTTTTGGCTCGAACACGAACACCCCTTCGCGGCCACCGACAAACACACAGTTGTCTTGGTCGACCTTCACGCCCATGTAGACTTGATCGGGCGATTGATCGATCAGTGACACGGTCCAACGGGGGTCGATCCCTTTGAGATGCGGTCCTGGCGGGGGCATGGGCTGAGCCGCCTGGGGTGTGGCTGTCGCCACGAGCTTGGCTGGATTGTTGAGCATCGAACGATCGAGCACGTCTTCCTTGTGATCGCGGGCGAAGAGCCACAGCCCTAGCGTGTCGGCATCGGCCGAGGGAGCCGAGTCGCTGCGAGGCGCAATCGTCCGCGCGCCGCGTGACAACCGAACGTACTCGAGCACGCCGTCGCAAGCGATATTCCCCTCGACCAGCGATAGAAACGCGAGCCCACCGGTCGGATGACTGGGGGGCGACACCGTCGACGTTTCAAGCGGGCTGTCGGCCACGCTTTGGCCATCGACGAACAAACGTACGCGCTGGGGTTCGTAAATCATCGCCACGTCGTGTGCCTTGCCATCGTGGAGGTTGAACGTCGAGCGGACGTGATCGGGCTTGCGTCCTGGCAGATAAGCGGTGAGGTGTCCGCTCTTGGGCATCGTGAACAGTTCCCAATGCGAAGCGCTCGCTTTCGTCTCGTTGGCCAACAAGATGTTGTAACGATCGGTACTTCGTACTTGAGTACGTAACTCGACCGTCAGAGGTGTTTTACGATACTCATCTCGCGGTGCAGCGATCAGGCGTGGAGTGCCTGCTGGGGCGGGGGCAGTCGATGCGGTCGACTTGAGCGGCACCGGAGTGCGTGGCTTGGGTTGAGGTCCCGCCGGTTGACCGTTGAGTTGCTTGACGAGCCAATCGAGTCCATCAAGATTGTCGAGCAGCCGCGCCTCGGCGTCGTCATTGGTATGGCCGATGATACCGATGCGGCCGCGATAACCGCTTTGGGCGATGATTTTGAGCAGCGCGAGATCGAGCTCCCCCTGGCCCAATTGCATGATCTTTTGCCCCTGCTTGTCACCATGCCGGTTCATGCCATTAAGATTGAGCGCCAGCAGATGCGGCTTCATCTTCTCGATCAGCGTGGCAAAGCGATCGACATGATCGTGACCGTGATGCAGGTTGTAGATGATGCCGACGTTAGGGAGTTTGAGGTGTTCGATGATCGCGATTTGGTTTTCCGGTTCGCCGAACCAGCCGCCGTGATTGTAGAGCCCGACCTGCATGCCCTGCTGGGCCGCGGCCTCGGCGATGGGGCGTATCCGCGCGGCCTCTTGGGCCACGCGCTGCTGTTGTTCGTCGGGCGAGTTGGTCCCGCCGCCGCCGCCAGTGACCCATAGCTCGGGGGTGATCCCTTGGCGTCGACAGACGTCGAGAATGTGTCGAGCGCTTTCGTTCATCGAGCCAGGAAACCACCAAGCGTCGAAGCGGACACCGTTCTTACGGCAGGCTTCAATTTCCTGATCGAACGTAGGAACATGCTCCGCGCGAAAGTCGTAGGCGAAGTGCTTGAACTCGAGTTGCTTGAGCATCGCGGCCCGATCGACGCTGTTGCGCTTCTTGCCATCGAAGGGGACAATGCACCACGCGATCAGATTGTCGCGACGAAAGATGCTCGTATCGAGCGATTGGGTCCCTTGGCTGCGAGCGTGCGATGCGAGACCAACAGCGACCAGCAATATCAAGTGAACCAGACTCAGTGATCGTTTCGACATGGTTGTTTATTTCGATCGATAAATGGCGGATAAATGGCTACCGAGCACTATAGGCACCGTGCTCCCCTCATGCAACGCAGCCGTCGATTCGTTACACTAAACGAGATCGATGGGAGTTGTGTTCCTGCCGTCCTCGGGAGTTATGGGTAATGCAATTAGCTACGCAAACAACGGTCATTCGCAACGGACAACTCGTTGACGGGACAGGCGCTCCGCCGGTTCGTGACGGGGCGCTGGTCATCGAGTCGGGGCGCATCGCGTATGCCGGAGCGGTAGCGAACATGCCACAGGTGGCTCCTTCGGCGCGCGTGATCGATGCCCGCGGGGGGACGATCATGCCGGGCTTGGTCGAGGCCCATTTTCATCCGACGTACTTCAATGTCGCGGCGCTCGAAGATCTCGACATCAAGTACCCGGTCGAGTACGTCACGTTGCTTGCCAGCGCGAACGCGAAGCTGGCGCTCGAGTGTGGCTACACGGCGGCGCGAAGCGGCGGCAGCTTGTTTAACATCGACGTATGGCTGAAGAAGGCCTTGGAGAACGATCTGGTGCTTGGCCCTCGCTTGGCCACGAGCGGCCGCGAGATCTGTGGCGCGGCGGGCTTAATGGACTGGAACCCCGAGTTTCGCAAGATTGGCATGGAAGGGCTCGTACTGATCGTCAATGGTCCCGACGAGGCTCGCGCCGCGGTTCGCAAGCTCGTCAAGGACGGTGTCGAGTGGATTAAGACTTACCCCACCGGCGACGCGGCCGCACCGGATGTCAACGATCATCATACGCTCTGCATGACCTTCGAAGAGATGCACGCCGTCGTGCAGACAGCCCACAATCATGGACTAAAAGTCACCGGTCATTGTCGAGCCACCGAGGGGATTAAGAACGCGCTGCGAGCCGGCTACGACGCGATCGAGCACGGCACGTTCATGGACGACGAGTCTTTGGAGCTCCTGCTCAAACGCAACGTGCCTTGTGTTCCAGCCTTGTATTTTGAGTACGCGAGCATCGAGCGTGGGCCGGAGTTCGGCATGTCGCAGCGAGTCATTGACGGCCACAAGGAAACACTCGAGGGGGGAGCCGAGAGTGCGCGGCGCATTCTGGCCGCCGGGGGTCGCTTGGGCATGGGAGGCGACTACGGCTTCGCTTGGAATCCGCACGGCGACTATGCTCGCGAGCTAAGCTTTTTTGTCGAGTACGTGGGTCTCAAGCCGATGGACGTGATCCGCTGCGCGACCCAGACCGGCGCGGAGATCATGGGACGGGGCGACGAGTTCGGCACACTCACCGCCGGCAAGCTCGGCGATGTGCTCGTGGTCGACGGCGACGTGGTGAGCAACATTCGCTTGTTGCAAGATCGCGCGCGGTTCATCGCCGTGCTGCAAGGGGGCATTATCAAGGCGGGGCAAATGACGCGGCCGGCGATGTAATGCTAGCTACTTTACTGGCCAGATAAGATATAATTGTGCCAACATGAAAATATGCCGGGTAACACAGTTCGTTCCGGGTTCGGGATCAAGGTGACATATGATTCGACGGTTGACCGCCATCATTCAGGCCGACGGGGATAGTTTTGTATCGTTGTGTCCGGAGCTCGATATTGCCAGCCAAGGGGACACGGTCGAGCAGGCCCGTGATAATCTCCGCGAGGCGCTGGAGTTGTTTTTTGAAACGGCCTCGACTGCCGAAGTCAAACAACGCTTGAGTGGCGATGTGTTTGTCACTCAAGTGGAGGTGTCGGTTGGGTAAGCTACGAATTCTTTCTGGTCGAGAGGTCTGTGCTATCCTCGAACGACATGGATTCGCTCTGGTCCGTCAGCGTGGTAGTCATATGGTCTTGCAGCGTGGTACGCTCGACTCGACGATCACCGTGCCCGTACCCGATCATCACGAAGTGCGCATCGGCACGTTGCAATCGATCATTCGCCAATCAGGCGTGCCGCGCGGAGAGTTTGAATCGTAGTCACATCGATGCATCGCCGTGCTGCAAGGGGGCATTATCAAGGCGGGGCAAATGACGCGGCTTTAAGGTGGATCTCGAAAGATCGACAGCGGCGGCGCGGCATGGGGGACGGCACGACGAAAATCCTCGCCGAGAGCAGCGGCCACCGTGGCGGCCACTTGCGATTGGGTCGTCTCGATCCGCTCACGCACACCCCGCGCAGGCACATCAGGACCGAGCGCCAAGAGCCAAATATGCTCGGCGTCGTCGACTTTTTCGCCGTGATTGGTCCAGTCGTGACGGGTCGCGCCGCGGCCGTGATCGGTGGTCACGAGCAATAACGTCTGTCCGCGATACTCGGGCATGGCCTGTAATCGGTTCCAGAGCTGTGACAAATACCGATCGGCGTTACGAGCCGCGTCGAGGTAAAGATCGTATCGCTTGCCGTGGGCCCACTCGTCGGTCTCGCCCAGACCGATATACATCACGCGCGGCTGGTGTCGCATGATATGTTCGTTGGCCGCCTCGAACGTGACGAGGTCGAAGGCGTTATCGGGCCAGTAGCGGGGTAAGTCTGCCATCCGCGCATTGGCCGCGCGCTGAGTTGGCGTCAACTCGCCATCGACGATCGGCGTCCAACCGGCATGTACCTTGAGGCCGTTGCGGCTGGAGCGAAAGATGAACGGAAAGACTCCCCAGGTACAATAGGCGGCCACCCGCTGCTCATAACCGGGCCGACCGTTGAGATACTCGAGCACAGACAGGTTCGCGTTATTCACCTTGTTATTCGAGCGAATGTTGGGATCGACCACGCCGCAGAACAGCTCACTGTAGCCGGGGTAAGAAAACTTGAGCCCATTGGTGAGTCGCATCGGAGCCGCTCGGCTGGGGTCGCCCAGTATCTGCCCCTGTTGGGCGATCGTGTTCCAGATAAAAGGGAGCAACGTTGCGCGTCGCTGCTCGGCCGAGTCTCGCCAATAGTCTTTGCGAACACGATCGACTTCGCGGACCCCGCCAAAGTCGCGATCGATAAGCGATTCGTCGGCCCCGGCAAACAACTCCTGATAGCGAAATCCGTCGAGCGTGACGATAATCACGTGGCGAGTTTTACGCGGCGAGTCGGCAGATAGCGACGGAGTGACGACCCACGCGATCAGAAACACCCACGCAACCATGATACGACTTACATGAGTCAGCACGATTGGCTTCCTTTCAAGTCGGCGGCTTGGCCGCCGGTACGGTGTGTCACATCGGGATCGGGTTCTCGCGGACGATTTCCCATTCGATGTCGACCCCCAAGCCCGGGGTGGTCGGCGTGGTGACCAGGGGCCCTTCGATGCGGAGCGGATTTTTGACGACCGAGAATTCATGATAGATCGGGCCCAGCGCGTCGCCCGGAAAACGCTCGACCTGCATGTTCTCGCAACCGACGATGAGGTGAGCCATCGCGGCCGTGCCGACGTCGAGTTCCAAGTTCGAGCCGATCGTGCAGGCCACGCCATGTTGAGCGGCCCACTCGACCATCTGTCGCGCCTTGCCAATGCCCCCTTGCTTGCCAGGGTAGACGTTGATGACATCGCAGCCGCGATTGCGAATCAGCTCTTGGGCATGGATCATGTCGAAGCACATGTCGTCAGCCATCATGGTGCAGCCGGTCTCGCGCTTCACCCGGGAGATGGCTTCGTAGTCGCCATCGGGCGTCGGTTGTTCGACGAGTGCCAGCGGACAGTCGTTCAGGGCGCGAATTTTGCGAATGGCGGTCTCGGCTGACCAGCCACAGTTCGCGTCGATATCGATCGCCAGCTGCGGGCCGATCACCTCGCGCACAGCCCGCACACGTTGCAGGTCGTCATCGGCCTCACCGCCAACTTTAATTTTGATCGTGGTAAAACCGGCGGCGACCCGTTCGGCGGCCACGCGACGCGCCTTCTCCAGGTCATAGGCACCCATCGAAAACCGACAGCGAAAGGTCGTGTCGCGGCGGGGACCACCGAGCAGTTCGTAGACCGGTTTCCCGTGCAGCTTGCCGATCGCGTCCCAGGCGGCCATCTCGACGGCCGCTTTGGCGAACCAATTGTGTTTGCAGACGGCATCCATGCGTGCGGCCAGTTCATCGATGCCGGTAAGTTCGAGCCCGACCAGAACCGGTGCGAAATAGCGATCGACGACCGCCTTGCAGCCCCAAGCGGTCTCGCCACTCCAGCGCGGCATGACCGTGGCCTCGCCGACCCCTTCGATGCCGACGTCGGTGCCGATCCGCACGAGCACATAATCGCTCACCGTGTGTTGACCGAGCGACGAGATCATCCGCCGCTCGGGCTTGAGAGGAACGCGGACACCGTAGGTTTCGAGATGAGTGATCTGCATGGGAAATGATGAATGCGGAGTGATGAATGATGAATGGAGAAATCCGTTAGCCGCTGGCGCGCAGCGGAGCGTGTGGCCGCGGCGGTGAGTAAATCACTGGGCGAGCAGTTTGTTGATGACGTTTTTGGTGAGGCCCGAGATGCTGTCGTCGACCGCTATCGAACTGGTGTAGCTGATCGAGCCGGCGGAGAACACGGCTCCGCCGCTGGGGGTGTCGAAGTAGATCATCTGCGCCCCGCCGTTGTCGCGGTTCGTGCCATGGGCAATGAGCTGAATGTTCTTGGGTGAGTGGGGCGTGAGCTTATCGGTTTCGTGTCCCGACGCGCCGCCCGGGCAGCGCATGTGCAGGCTCTTCAAGCCGAACAGGTCACCCGCCTTGAGGCCGAGCCCGGCGAGCGCCCAGTGTTGCGCGTCGACCACACGATAGGGCGCGCCGGTCATTGCCCCAGGGTCGCTATAGACGACACCGAGCAGATTGGCTTCGCTTTCGAGTGAGTCGTGCATGCGGCTATCGAGCTTCTTCTGATGTTGCACGCGCTTGTCGCCATTGCGGACGATGATCGAGGTGGGCGTGTTGAACTCAACCTCGCAGTTGAGACCGTTGCCGCCGAGATACATGAGCTTGCCGCCGCGCGTGAACACCCAATCTTTGAGTGCCAGGTACATTTTGCGCGACCAGTACTCGGGGTGTGTGTGAATGATGAGCAGTTGATAGTCGTCGAGCTTGAGCGTCTCGTCGTGCAGTTGTGTCTCGGCATACAGATCGAAGGGGATCGCTTCGCGCTCGAGCCAGCCGTACAACCGCCACTCGGCCGCGGCGAGGTGGCACGCCTGGCGACCTTCGATCGGGTTGGTGATCTGCTCGTGCTCGTCGATGTGGTTGAACGGCTCAGGCCGATCGAACGACAGCGGCGCGTAATCATGTCGGTCATAAAAGACATGCTCGGGATCGGTGTAGCGGTACAGGTCTTGTCGCGCGTTCACCGTCGGTGTCGGCGGGAACTCGGTGGCGTGAATGTAGTTGCTGCGACCGCCGAAGCTGTTGTAGCAGTTCCAATTGATGTTCGAGGCCAACACGGCGATCTTGGCTTGCGGTTTCTGCGGTGCGACGATCCACGGAAAGGAGAAGAACTCGCCGGCCTTGGTACGAGCATGAAAGTAATACAGCCCGCTCCGCTCGGGTGCCGTCTCGAACTGACGGTGTACGGGAATATTGTTGTAGCCCACCTTGTTCCACTCGACGCCGGTCTGCGTGTAGTCGCCGTCGGGTGTGATCTGCATCGTGGCGCGGGGGCCGTGCTCGTCGAACCAGCCGACCGTGCGGATCAACTCCTTCTTCCAACCGTAACGCCACAACTCGAGCTTGTACGCCTCGACGCTGTTGACGCGAAACTCGGCCTTGTCGCCGCCACGTACCCATTTGGGCCACGCATAGCCGTACAGTCGGTCGGTCAGCAGACGAAATTGATGCGGCTTCGCAGGATCGACGGTCAGCTCGACGCTCTTCGAGCCATAGCCCTGTTTGACGAGCGTGACGCGCCAAGGGCCGGGCTCGACCGGCGCATACACCGAGCCGGTGGCCCGTGAGCGGACAGCGATACTCTGGCCCGGGCGCTGAAACTCCAAGCTCACGTCGCTCAGGGCCACGTAGCGTTCGTCGCTGACATAACCGACCAGAATCATCTTGTTTTTCTCCGTGGCGGACGTGGTCGCGAGCGGTTCGACCTGCTGCGCCATGACCGTCTGATAGGCCATGCCCGCTAGGAACAACCCGAACACCAAGGGGTACCCCAGCGGTCCGAACAAAGTACGAAACATAAAGTGCTACTCACAGGATGGAATGCGCCTCGGTCGCGGACTTGGGCAGTGAATGAGCCCGCGTGACCAACGAAGGCCTGATGTTGGGCGGCTTCGCAACGCTGGCCGAGGCTCATTCGCCGCGCCGTGGTCCATAGTATCGAGGATGACGCAGCCGGTTGCAAATAGCGGTGTCAAGTGGCCTCAACCGCTCAGCCTGAGATGCCTGCCTCGAGGCGCGCTGACCATCAGCACTTAACCGTCTTACGTTTGCGCCCGTAGTGCTTAGATTGCTGCACCTTTTTGATGTACCCGGCGGCGTCGGGGACCTGACAGGCGGTCTGGCCCATGTCGACCTCGACGGAGCCGATCTTGGCGGCGGCTTGCAACGCGGCGGCGGTCAGCGGTTTAACGTAACTCCCCAGGCAAATCACGAAGTTGTTCATCGCGTATCGCACGTGGTTGGGCTGCCGGTGGATCGACCGCTGTACCCGCGCAAGCAACTTTTTAAGCGCGGGCAAGTCGAGTGCATCGTCCTCGACGAGCGCGACGATGCTGCACAGCGTGCTCCAGCCCGCGACGGCGATGTGCTCTTGAGGCGATTCGATCCACTCGAGTGCCAAGGCGTAACCATGTTTGTTGCCCGCCGCGACCCACGGGACGGTCGCCGATGGAAGGCCTGCCCCGTAGGCTTGCTTGGCCCAACGTTTGAGATCAGCCTTGGTCATCCGCGCGTCGTCGGCGATGAGGCCAGCAAAGTACATCGCGTCGTAGATGCCGGTCTCGTACAGGTCGAGTGCGAGTTGATAGTCGCGTTTGATCCGCTTTTGCAGCGGCTTCATATCACCGATCCGCACGCCGAAAAACGGCTCGCGCACGCCATGATTGCGGAGCACTTTTTTGATGCTCTCGGAGCCCAAGTCCCGCAACTGCTCAAGGACCTCCTTGGCGGTCATTTTGGCTCCTGCTTGGTCCCCTGGCGCTTTCGACGTGACGGTGTGGTACTCGCGATTTTTTGCTTGGCCACAGTTGGAGCAGGAGCGCCTCGCAGTAACCCTTCGGTGCTCAAGTCCTCGTCGATGTCGGGCCAGTGAATACCATAGCCGCCTCCCGATAAACACCAGTTCTTTCGCTGGTTCGCCGTCGCGTTGAGCAAGCGAGGATACCAAGTGAGCGGTACCGTGATGGTTCGTCCATCACGAAGAGCCACACAAAGTGTTTCTTTGGTGACTTTTACGTCGGCAACACGCTCATCAGCCGTTAGCGCCAAAATACCCATGCCAAGCCTCGACGAATTTCTTTTGGTGTTGAGTCACCAGTTTATGGATGCGGTTCAGTTCTTTGGGAGAGAATCCTAAATTTCTCGCTAAACTCACCGGTTGGAGCCAGAATTTGGCCGACAGCTCATCGTGGTCGATGTGAATATGCGGCGGCTCATTTGGTTCATGACTATAAAAGTAAAATCGATAAGGGCCGGTTCTTAAAACCGTCGGCATGAGTCACGCACCGCTTGGGTTTCAACGGGCAATTCGCAGCAGGTAAACTCCGCACCAATGCACGGGCAACCGCCTATCTCATCATAGCCTGCTCGAACTCAGAATCCAACACGCAAGAGCGCTACTCCGGTCGCGCCACGGGCAACGGGACGTCGCGAAACTCGAGTTCCAAGTCGCGGGCCGCTCGCAACCGCGGATACACGAACCGTAGCTTCGTCGGCTGGCTGTCGGCACTCTCGCCCGAGAGCGTGATCTTCATTCGCGCCGTGCTGTCGGCAAAACTGTTCGTTTGCGACTGCTTGCGATACGACCGTCCGTGTTGATCGAGCAGCTCGAATTCATGTTCCTGAAAGAACACGTCGGTCGGGTCGCTCACGACCAGATCGCGCAACACGGCAAGCGTCAGATCGCAACGTCCGCCGGGAGTGGAATCGAGCGCCTCGATCGAAAGTTCCAGGTCGTCCTGAAAATGAGGCTTGCGATTCGACAAGTCGTTCACTTCGAGCGTCGCCATGTCGCCGACGGCGAGCAAGCCCCACTTGAGTCGCAAGCTGCTGAGCGTCTGCGCGTTGGTTGGCGGCGGACGTAACCGCAAAGTCATGCTCACTTGCCGAGTGCCGCTCCCCGCCACGCTCCACGAGCCGCTGGCCGCTTGAGCGATGTTCAGATCGACCTGCGTGTCGGTGCGGGCTTGCACCAACTCGGGTTGCGAACGATAGGCGACGAGCCGAAAACGATCTTCCCACATGAACTGAAAATTCAACTGAAAGCCGTGAGTCACGTCCGAGTCGAGGTCTTCGTAGTCGATCTCTTCGAGGAACGAGCGGCGGGCATTGGTGATCAGTCCGCGGACCGGGCCGCTATAGGCTGTGGGGTATCGAGTCGGCTTGCCGGCGATGACCACCAGGCCCGGCTGACGCGAGTCGTAATGCGGACGGACACGATTGCCGCTTTGCGCACAGATCGTGTCGACCGTGGCCCAGAACTCTTGGTGCTCGGCGCGGAGCGTGACCGCGCGCTCCTGGTAATTGCCGTATTGATCTCCCATCAACAGTCGATTGCCGGTCTGCTGCGCGACGTCGTTCAACACCTGGGCGATGGGCACATCGGTCGCTGCGAGCGTGACGTGCGACGCGGTCCAGAGCTCGGCAATTTTCAGCTTCCGCAACAGGTCCTTGGCCCGAGCGCGAATTTCCGGATCGGCGTCCAGAACGGCCAACTCGATCTGGACGCGCGACGCGCCGCCAAGCCGGGTCAGCTCTTCGTGTGCGGCCGTGCGCTGCGGATACGAGTCGCTCCCGAGCTGACGTATCAGCCGGGCCACGCGGAGCGTCGACGACTCTTCTTGAGCGATCGACGACGTGAGACTGGCGAGCCAGACGAGCAGCGCCGCGGCGCCGCGCAACATCCACACATCCAACGGCATGGCTTCGACTCCCCGATGAGCGCAACATCCATGTTCAGAGCCGCCGCTACGGGGCTCTGTCGCCTGCGGGGAGGTTTCTATTGAAGTCTGCGCGGCCTTCGCGATAAGGCAACCAACCGAAGTCCGATTGTTACCGGGCTCGCGTTGCTCGCCGGAGCTCATCTACCACGCAGCAGTCAATAAAGCTGCCAGCTCGTTGGGGACTGGAAAACCGGGGTGTCGACTGTTAGAACCAACGAGCAACAGCGCCTTGGGTCGCTAGCACGTCCTGTGCTCTCGACCGTTCCCCAAAGCTCGCCAACCCTACGTCGGGCGTGGCCTACAAGTCAAGACAAAATAGGTAGCTATGAGCCTCGATTGCCTCAGCGTGGGTGTGCTGGTCGCCGATCATCTCTGTGCGCCAATCGCGCATTTACCCCAAGCCGGCGAGTTGGTGCTGACCGACCACCTCGAACTCAACATCGGCGGCTGTGCCTCGAACGCCGGGATCGATCTGGCCCGAGCGGGAGTCAACGTCGCCGTCGTCGGCTGTGTCGGCGAAGATGCCTTTGGGCAGTTCATCATCGACACGCTCTCGCAAGCCGGCGTCGACGCCCGCAGCGTCCGCAAACTGCCGCGCGTCGGCACCAGCGGCACGCTCATTATCAATGTGCAGGGACAAGACCGTCGCTTTGTGCATATGATTGGCGCCAACGGACATGTCACCGCGGCCGACATTCCCCTCGATCGAGTGCGCGAGTGCAAGGTGCTCTACGTCGGCGGCTATTTGCTGATGCCGGCCCTCGAACAGCGCGGGCTCGCTGAGGTGTTCCGACAAGCGCGCCAATGGGGCGTGCGGACCGTGCTCGACGTCGTGTTACCCGGCCGAGAAGAATTCGGCTCGCGGCTCAACGAGCTGCTGCCGCATACCGACGTGTTCTTACCCAACACGGACGAGGCCGCCATCATCACCGGCCTCACGGACCCCCGCGCTCAAGCTGAGCATTTTCATCGCGCCGGCGCAGCAACGGTCGTCATCACCTGCGGCGGTGACGGGACCTATTTGCTCAACGATCGCCAGCGGCTATTTGCCCCCGCACACCAGGTCCCGTTCGTCGGTGGGACCGGCGCGGGAGATGCCTTCGACGCGGGTTATATCGTTGGCCTGCTCGCCGGCGGCGACGCGCGACAGTGTCTGGCCTGGGGGAGCGCGTTGGGCGCGAGCTGCGTCCGTTCGATCAGCGCCACCGAAAGCGTCTTCAATCGCGCCGAGGCCGAGCAGTTCATGCGTGAGCATCCGCTGTCGGTACGCTCCTGGTAGCTCGAATAGCTTCAGCGGCTCGACCCGTTGGGGTGCCATGGCCACACGCAGGGTGGCCATGCTCGCGGGACTGATCGAAGAACGCATGCTCACGCGGACGTGAGCATGGCAATCAACACTTTGATTACGGAGCCATTTCGGCCACGGCGCGGTCAAGTTTCTCGAGCGCCTCGTCGACGTCGGCCAAGGTCATCGCCGATGCGAAGCCATGATGACACGCGCCGCCACCATAATCGTGGAAGTACACTCCGTTGCGAATGGCAGCCGCGATGAACTTGAGCATCGTCTCGCGTTGGTGCTTGGTCGCGTCGCGGTAGTTGCGCAGCTCGTCGGCCACGCCGAAGTAAATGCCGAACCGCGCGCCGAGTCCTTGCACGCGCCCGACGACCTTGCGCCGAGCGAAGATGTCCGTCAGTCCAGAAAACAGCTTGACGCCCAGCGCGTTGATGTGGTCATAAAAGCCCGGCTCGCAGTAGGCCCGGATGGCGGCAATCGCCGCGGCGACACTCACGATGTGCCCGTTATACGTGCCACTGTGCTGGCAAGTCCCCTGCGGCATGAGCGTTTCCATAATATCTTGTCGGCCGCCAAAGACACTCAACGGGTAGCCGCCGCCGACCGCCTTGCCGATCGTACACAGGTCGGGCGTTACGCCCAGGTATTCCTGCGCGCCCCCTTTGCCCATCCGGAAGGCGCAGAGCACTTCGTCAAAGATGAGCAGGATGTTGTTGTCGCGCGTCAGATTGCGGAGTGCCGAGAGAAATTCACTCGAGGGCTTGATGCACCCGGCGTTGTAGTAAATCGGTTCGCAGATGACCGCCGCCAACTCATGCTTGTGCTGCTCGATGGCCCGGGCGAGCAAGTCGGGTCGATTGTAAGGGACAAGCACAAGTTGCTCGGCGAGCCCCGGCGCGATGCCGGTCGAGCCGGGCCACATGGTCGGCGCGGTCTCGTCTCCGAGCTTGTCGGCCGGTGTGCCGATCGAATACATAACCTGATCGTGGTAGCCGTGAAAGTTCCCCTCGATCTTGAGCAGCTTGGGTCGCCCGGTGAACGAGCGAGCCAGGCGGATCGTGTGCATCGTGGCCTCGGTTCCCGAGCCGGTAAAGCGGACCCGCTCCAAGCTGGGGATCGTGTGGCACAACAGCTCAGCCAGTTCAGTGTGTAATTCGTTCTCATACGAGCAGGCCGCGCCGCGATCGAGCGCCGCCTCAACCGCGCGGCGAACGCGTGGGTCGCCGTGGCCGAGCAGCGCCGCCCCGTGCGAGCAGCACAGATCGATGTACTCCCGGCCGTCGAGGTCCCACAGTCGGCAACCCTTGGCCCGATCGAAATACAGCGGATGGCCGAGCGCCTTGTTGACGCGCGTCGAGGCGGACACGCCGCCGGCCAGAAATTGTTGAGCTTTGGCAAATTGAGCTTGGACGCGATTCATAAGGGCGCTCGATCGGTGAATGGCTGGCAGTGAGGCGCGTTAAGGTAACACGCGAACCTCGATGCGCGAAGCGTGCTCGCCGGCTACGTAGACCCGTTGCGTGGCGCTCTGGAACTGCTCGGCCTTGGCGCTGTAAATGTCGGTGAAGGTCTGCGGGTTGCGATCGAACAACGGGAACCACGAGCTTTGCACCTGGATCATGATCCGGTGTCCGCTGCGAAACGAGTGCCCCACGTCTTGCAAAGTGAACCGCACGCGCGTCGGCTCGCCGGGCTTAAAGGGCGCCGGCTTCTCAAAGCTCTCGCGGAATTTTCCACGCATGATGTCGCCGCGCACGAGTTGCTGATACCCGCCGAGACGCACCCCGGTCGGATTTGGACTCGGATCACTCAAATCGTCCGGATAGACGTCGATCAGCTTGACGACAAAATCGCTGTCGGTTCCGGTGGTCGAGACCCACAAGTCGACCTCCAACGGGCCGACGAGCCGCACGTCGTTGTCGAGCGCGTCGGTGGTGAACGTGAGCACGTCGGGTCGGCGCGAGGCAAAACGCTGATCGCCGCTCATGTACTCGACCGCCATGATGTTGCTGATCTTGTCGGTGTGCGGGACTGGCTTGGCGGGGTCGCTCGTGTACTCGGCGAAGCTGTTGCCCTTAGGCGGCGCGTCCCAGCCGAGCTTACCGTCGGCTAACAGATGCAGTGACCGCGGCTCGGCTTGCTTGGGGGGCCAGGCGTCGTAGCGATGCCACTCGTTCGTGCCGGTCTCGAAGATCCAGGCCTCGGCGTGTTGGTTGCTCCCCTTGTCTTTCAGAAGACGCTCGAACCAGTTGAGCTCGATCGTTTCGCGATAATAGGCCGACGTCTTACTGTTGAACCGCACGTCGCCGAGTTGCTCACCATCACCTCGCGCCCAGCCTCCGTGAAACCAAGGGCCCATGACCAGCGTGTTGTCGGTTTGCGGGCTTTGCTTTTCGACCGCGCGATAGGTCTCGAGCGCGCCGAACAAATTCTCGGCATCGAACCAGCCGCCGACGGTCATCACAGCCGGGCGGATATTTTTCAGGTGCGGGCGCAGGTTCCGTGCCTGCCAAAATGCGTCGTAGTTACCATGCTTCATCAACTCATGCCAGAACGCGACCTCGTCTTTCATGTGCAGTGTGTTGGCCTGAGCGAGCGGACCCATGCGCAGGAAGAACTCGTAACCGTCGGGCGTACCGTGATCGAACAGATAGTCGAATTTCTTGGTCGGCTCGGGTCGCGGACGACCAAATTTGACCATGAAGTTAAACGCATGCGTGAGGTGCAACGCGCCGTGATGATGCCAATCGTCGCCGATGAACCAATCGCAGATCGGCGCTTGAGGCGACGCGGCACGCAAGGCCGGGTGAGCGTCGATCATGCCCGCGGCCGTGTAGAAGCCCGGATACGAGATGCCGTACTGACCGACGCGCCCGTTGTTGCCCGGCACATGATGAATGAGCCACTCGATGGTATCGAACGTGTCGGTGCTCTCGTCGATCGTGGTCCGCTTGGGTTTGTTGGCCAGATGGGGCCGCATGTTCTCATGCTCACCTTCGCTCATCCAGCGGCCGCGAACATCTTGATAGACGAAGATGTAGCCCTCTTTGGCATACAAGGCCGACGGGCCCAAGTCGCTCTTGTACTGATCGACGCCGTAGGGACGCACACTGTACGGCGTACGGTTGAGCAGGATGGGATACGATTGGCTTTTGTCCTTCGGAACATAGACGGCCGTAAAGAGCCGCACGCCATCGCGCATGGGGATGCGGTACTCGTACTTGGTGTAGTTGGCTTTGACGGTGTCGAGCCCCTGGGCCGAGACGACGCCGGGAATGAGAAGCGTGAACAGGCCGACGAGCGGCGCGAGGCAGCGTGCAAGGGGTGTCATGGTGTCGCGGCAAGGTGGGTGACAAATAGGGCGGGATGAGCGATCCGACCTATTGTAATTGCCGCGAAACGCGAATGCGAATCGGATGAAGAGCGCATTAGCCCCCGGCGACAGGCGCGGTACGCGGCGTACGCGGGGGGAGCATGACGGCGGCAGAGCCGCCGGCTTGGGTGGCTACCTTCGCAAGCTGCTGTCGGCTTTTTGCGCGAGCTGCTCGTACTTCTGCGCCTCGCTCGACTGGCCACGATACTCGCACATCCGCGCGAGATTCGAGTACGGCACGCCCAACGCCGAGCGGTTAAATGACCGCGATTCGACGGCCTGCTCGATCCAATTCGCTCCGCGACGGGTCAGCTCGACGGCCGTGTCCTGCTGACCGACGGCCCAGTAAGACACGCCCATACTGACGAGCATTTCGCCGGCGAGGCCCAGCTCGCGAGTGCGCGCGGCGAGCGGTGGCTCTTCGATCGTGGGTCGCGCTTGCTCGAAACACGCGACGGCCTCTTTGTGATCTTGTCCTTGGACCGCGTGAATCGACCCGAGGCGGAAATAGGCGCGGGCCACGAACTGCTGTTCGAGCGGCGGAGACTGTCGCCCGATGCGACCTCGTTCGAGACACGTCGTGGCGAGCTCGCCGTACTCGAGGGCTTTGTCGAGGTCGCCACGGCGCTGAGCAATTTGCGATGCGTCGGCCAAGAGTTGACCCATCTCCCAATACCAACTGGCTCGCAACGCCTCGTCGTCGCTGGCGTTGACGCGCGAGCGGGTGATGTCGACGGCTCGTTCGACCCAGGGGTGAATATCACCGGCCGAGTCAAGCGCGGCGGCCACGCTCAAGGTGCGCTTGGCGAGACGGAAAGTCGCGTCGCTCAGCGCCTCGGGCACGCCCGCATGCAGCTGGCGAATCAGGAGCTGCGCACGGTCGAGCCACCGGGCGGCACTGGACGTTTTGTTCTGCCAGTCGCCGTCGGCGATGTCTTGCGCGGCACTCAAATGGGCATCAATGAGTGTGTCGACCGCCACGCGACGAATGTGCGGGCGATCCGAAGGGGTCATCGAGTCAGCCAGTTCAATCGCGCGTTGATGATGCTCGAGTGCCTTGGGAAGATCGACCTGCGAGCCCCGTGATAGCAAGTCTCCCAGCAGCAGATGGGCTCGGGCTTGCCATTCGGCGCGTCCGGCGGCTCGATCGAGCGCGGACTGAGCTTCGTTTAGCGCGGTCTCAAATTCGCCGAGCGCGGCGAGGGTCTCGGCGCGTGTTACGCGGGCTTCGACATTTTCACTGTCGGCCTGCACGGCAGTCGTCGCCGCTTGAAGAGCATCGCGCAGCTTGCCCACCCGCGCCAGGACCGTCGCCTTGGTGCGCATCGCACGTACCGATTGTGGATCGAGCTGCAAGGCTGTCTCAACATCGGCCAGCGAACGGCTGGGGCGATGTTTCAAGTTCTGCTCGGCCCGCAATAGAAACGGCAACGCATCGAGGCAGTCGATCACGATCTGCTGCGTTTGTCCGGGCGTGCGTGTGTTGGCAAACGCGAGCGTCACGCCGCGCTCAGGATAGGTCTGTCCGATCGGTTTGCCTGCCGCGTCACGTTGCTCGATCGGTTCGATTTCCAGCAGCGACAATTGCTGTGCGACGGAGTTGATCGGGAGCGGCTGACGCAAGTGTACGGTGGCCGAGAGGAGTTGGTTCTGAAAAAATGTCGCTTCGATGCGCGCGAACGGTTCGACCAAAAACGTTTGCTGAGTGACCGTTTCATGTTGGGTCGACTTGACCGGTTTGCCCCAAGCGTCATGCACGTCGGCTTGTTTCGCGTTGCCAATTTGCACGCCCTGAAAGAAGAGCGGCTCGAGTTTTTCTTGCGGTGGAGCAACGACGTCGGCCGGCTCGATGATCCGCAACTTGAGCGGCGCGGTCGATTCGCCACTGGAGCGCGCGAACTTCACGCCTTCATCGGCCCATGTACACGGCGCGACGACCATGAGCGCCGCGATTCCATAAGCCCACGCCTGATAACGACGATTCCTAAACATAAGCGTCACTCGTTCCACACGGTTGTGGCTCTGCTTGGTCGCCAGGTGATCGAAAAGACACCCACAAGGGGCGGCGAGTATAACAATGCGGCTCGATCGACACGAGAGCAACGCGCGCTGCTAGCAATGACGTGCTTGCACCAACCACCACGGCTGCTACCTTGATACGGCCCACGCATCACTTACCCGGAGATACTCTCACCATGAGCGCCAAGCAGACCGCCGCGCGATTCGATCATGCCTGGCGTCTTGTCGAGCGCTGGGTGGCCGATGATGAGGTGAATGCCATCGCGGTCGCGGTCGGCGATCACAAGGGGATCCGCGAGCAGCGTCAGTTTGGCTATCAAGCGCTCGATCGCTCGCAACCGCTCGTCGAGGAGCCGATCTTTCTCATCGCCTCGCCCAGCAAGCCGGTCACGGCCCTCGCCGTGATGCTGCTCGTCGAACAAGGGGAGCTCAAGCTGCACGACCCCATCTCGCGCTACCTGAGCGAGTTCACCGGCTCGGGCAAGCGACGGATCACGCTCGGCCACTGCTTGACGCATACCTCGGGACTGCCCGACATGGTGGCCGAGAATTTGGAGCTGCGCCGGCAGCAAGCTCCGCTCGACGCATTTTTCGCGGCCACGTGTCGAGCCCCGCTGGCCTTTAAGCCGGGCGAAGGGGTGCAGTATCAGAGCAGCGGATTGCTTGCCGCAGCGCGCGTCGTTGAGAAGATTGTCGGCGAACCGCTCCGCGTGTTCCTCAAGCGGCGCGTGTTCGATCCGCTGGGCATGACCGACACCTCGATGGGGATGACCGACGAGTGGACACAGGCCGAGCGGAAATCACCGCCCCGAGTCGAACGAATCGTCGAGGTCCGCGCCCCGGCCGAGATGGCTGATCCCGCGTGGGGCTGGAACAGCGACTACTGGCGTCGACTCGGAGCCCCCTGGGGCGGATTGCTTGCCACCGTGACCGACTGGTCGAAACTCTGCGCCCATCTCATGCAGTTGCAGCGCGGCGACGAGGGGGTGATTCGAGCGTCGACCCTCGCGGCCATGACCACCAACCAGCTCGAAACGATGCGCGGCATCAGCGCCGACGACCGCCGCTGTAAGCCCTGGGGATTGGGCTGGCAACTGAATTGGCCCGGCGATCCGCTCGAGTGCTTTGGCGACTTGCTGAGCCCCACGGCCTACGGTCACTGGGGCATGACCGGCACGATGGTGTGGATCGATCCAGCGCGCGATCGGTTTTGCGTCGCACTCAGTTCGCAACCGTTGCAAGTGACGCCCCGGCGACAGACGAACCTGAGCAACGCGATTTGTTCCGCGCGGCCTTGACGCTGCCCGGAATGTCTCGGGCGACCAAGGCCGCGATCGTTGCGCACGCGCCTTGCTCACGCGGGGCGCCAGGTGGATCGCCGCAACGGTTGTCAACGCCGCTGCCATCGGTTTCAATCACCGTACAGAAACGGCTCTCGTTTCAACCGTTTGTCACACGCCCCGCCGAGCGCATTCAGATGATACCCCGCCCGCTACTCGCGATCGCACTCCTGCTCTCCGTTGTTCCGGCAACTCGAGCCGTTGAGGCCTTTGATCCCGCCTTGCCAGTCAACGAGGCGGCGATCGCGCAATTGAACGCGCTCAAGCCCAATCAGGCTGTGACGCTCGCTCCGGCGCAGATCGTTGGCGAGTTCAACGAGACGGCGCGACAGTTCAACCTGCACAAGACCGGCCCAATGGGCCGCGACTTCACGATCAAAATGGCCTGGGCCCCCGAGCGTCGCCGGGCACTGTTCTGCGGAGCCAATCACGGCGTCCCCCATCGGCTCAATGACGTCTGGGAGTTTGATCTCGCCGCGCTCACCTGGGCAATGCTCTATGCGCCCGATAACACCCGTGACTACACCGGCATCGGCAAGGACTTTAGCGACGTGGAGTTCAAGGACGGAGTACTGGTCACCAAGCGTGGCGGTCCGGCGGTGATCGCCCATACCTGGTGGGGGTTAACCTACGATCCCGTTCACAGGTTGCTGCTGTTCATGAACACCTGGGTGACCGACCAGAAGAAAGCGGTCGCCCAAGTCGGTGGCGACCCGGCCCAACTTTATGCAGGACCACCGCTGGTCGCCTTCTCGCCCGAAAGACGCCGGTGGATCATGTTGACCGCCGACAAGCCTTATCCCCGCGCGCCGTTTGGAGGTCTGCTCGAGTATATCCCCGAGCTGCAGGGCTCGATCTGGCACACCAACAATTGGCAGATGCAGGCCACATGGCTGTATGACACGAAGAGCAACGCTTGGCGCGACCTGAAGCCCAACGCGGCCACAAAAGATTTTGAGAAGCAAGCGCCCGCTCCGGAACAGGTAGGCTATTACGATCCGAAACGCCAGCGGGTCATTGTGCACCGCTATCGCGACACGTTTCAGTACGACCCGACGGCAAACGAGTGGAAAAAGGTATTGTCTCCCCCTGCCGACTCGGACCAAGCTCCTTTCGGGCACGACGCCTATGCTCCGTTGGCCTACGACCCCGCCAGCGGTCACGGCTTGCTCGTCGAGTTCAAGACCAACACGCTGTGGGCCTACGATCCCGATCAACCGGCTTGGATAAAACTAAAGCCCGAGGGAGATCCGATGCCATCGGGAAACAAGCGACTGGCGTACGTGGACCCTGTGCGGAATGTGTTCGTGATTCTCCAGGGAACCACGGTCTGGGCCTATCGATATCGATAACGGGTCCGAAGCCATGCCCCCTTGGCTTGTGTGAGCGTCTCAAAAGTTGGTGGTTACAAGCGAGGCGGTCGAGCCACGCGATTGGAGCCCGTCGGCGATTCGTTTCGGATGGTGACTTTTGAAGTGTTCGGCCCCAAGGCGTTGGCCTGCGATCGCTGGTTGGAGACCCACGCGCTGAGCACGATCGGCAGACGACCCAGGATCATTACGAACGGGCAGCTAAGGAGCCGACTGGAACGATGAGCAGCGCGGCGCTGCAAGGGGCGCTGCAGCAAACGTCCGAATGGGTCCGAAACGACTCGCAAGCGTCAAACGTCGCTCGACAGAAAACCGTAGTTTTTCCGGCTATTTCGACGAATTTCGGACGGGTGCAAAACTGCGGAGTGACCCCGCCGGGACTCGAACCCGGGACACCGTGATTAAAAGTCACGTGCTCTACCAACTGAGCTACGAGGTCTGACCTGGCCTAGCGACCAAGAACCCGCATTATAGAGCCTCGCCACGCGAATCCTAGGTGCTAACCCAACGCGAAGCGGCAATTTCTCTGCCCCGCTTAACTATCCTTCACCGCGGCGATCAACTCCAAAATCGCCTTCTTGCCGTCGCCGTAGTACATCATCGCGTTGTCGGCCGCGAACAACGGGTTAGGAATGCCCGCGAAACCGGGACTTAAGCTCCGTTTGACAATCACCACGTTCCGCGCCAAGTCGACATTCAAGATCGGCATGCCCGCGATCGGGCTCTTGGGGTCGGTCCGGGCCAGCGGGTTGACAACATCGTTGGCGCCAATCACCACCGCCACGTCGGTCTCGGGGAACATCGCGTTCACCTCGTCCATTTCCTTAATCTGATCGTACGGCACATTGGCCTCGGCCAGCAGCACGTTCATGTGCCCCGGCATGCGCCCCGCCACAGGATGAATCGCATAAATCACTTCGACACCGCGCGACTGCAACAGGTTCGCCAGATCGCGGACCGCGTGCTGTGCCTGAGCCACGGCCAGTCCGTAGCCGGGCACGATCACCACGCGCCGGGCCGAGTCGAACAGCATCGCGATTTCCTCGGGGCTGGCGCTCTTCACCTTGGCGTACACTTCGCTGTCTTTACCCATGCTCGTCGCGCCGGCCGCTTTGCCAAAGAGCACGTTGCCAAGCGAGCGGTTCATCGCCTTGCACATGATCTGCGAAAGGATGATGCCCGACGCCCCAACGAGCGAACCGGAGATGATCAGCCCGTTGTTGTTGATCACGAACCCGGTGGCGGCTGCGGCAATGCCGCTATACGAATTAAGCAAGCAGATCACCACGGGCATGTCGGCACCGCCAATGGGCACGGTGAGCAGAATGCCCAGCACGCTGGCAAACACGATCAGGAGCCAGAAGGCCGGAATGGCCGCGGTCGGATCGGTCGCACTCGCCGACATCCAGGCGCCGCAGCCCAGCGATGCGGCCGCGAGCAGGATGTTGAGCTGCTGCTGACCGCTGAAGACCCACGGCTTGTTGAAGGCCTTGATCTCTTGCAGTTTGGCGAACGCGACAAGGCTTCCCCAGAACGTGACCGCGCCGATGATGCCGGAGAGGGCCGTGGCAATCACGGGTTGCCCCCAAGGGGCAAGCAGGTGATGGTCGGGCGAGAACGACTGATGCAACTCGCCACCGGCCACGAGCAGCGACGCGGCTCCGCCAAAGCCGTTGAGCAAGCCAACCATTTGCGGCATCGCGGTCATCTCGACCTTCACGGCCAGCAGGATGCCGATCAGCGACCCTAGCGCGATCCCCGCAAAGACATAGGTATAATTCGCCGGGCTTCCCAAGTCATGCAGCCGATCGATCAGCGGCTTCTCGAACAGCGCCGCGACGATGGCCACCGCCATCCCCAGCGCGCCAAGTATATTGCCGCGCACGGCCGTGCGTGGATGGGCCAGCATCTTAAACGCCACGATGAACAGCGTGGCCGCGACGAGGTACGCCAGGTTAATCCAAGAGGACATAGGAGACTGGAGACTGAAGACAAGAGACTGAAGTAAAGAGGACGCAAGTGGCGATCATCGATCGCGAGGCGGATCTAGACGACCTGCGAGGCTGAAGTCTTCACTCCAGTCTCCGGTCTCTAGTCTCCCGTCTCGCCCTATTCCTTTCGCTTGAACATGGCGAGCATGCGATGCGTGACCAAGAAACCGCCGACGACATTGATCGTGGCGAACACGGTGGCCAAAAAGCCCAGCGTGGTCGTGAACTGGTTGACCATCGCCCCAGTGACGATCATCGAGCCAATGATCGTGATACCGCTCACGGCATTCGAACCGCTGGTAAGCGGCGTGTGCAAAATGGGGGGCACTTTCGTGATGACTTCAAAGCCGACCCACATGGCCAGTACGAAAATCGTCAGCGAGGTGATAAACGTATCCATCAGGGAGTTCTCGGTTTTCGGTTCAGAGTTTTCGGTTTTCAGTTCTCGGTTAGAAGTTACTGTCTCCGCAACGGAAAACCGAGAACCCTCTTTTCTTACTTCTCTAACAACGCTTTGATCCGCGGCTGCACGACCTGCCCGTTCTGACACACAAGCGTCTCGCGGGTAATTTCGTCATCCAGGTTCCAAGTCACTTTGCCGTCTTTCACTAGGTGCAACAGTAGTGTGACAATGTTCTTGGCGTACATCTGACTGGCGTGAAAAGGGACCGTGGCCGACAGGTTGATCGGCCCCAAGATCGTCACGCCGTGCGCGACAATCGTTTCACCCGGCCGGGTCAACTCGCAGTTCCCGCCACGCTCGGCCGCCAGATCAACAATGACCGACCCGGGCGTCATCGCGCGGACCATCTCCTCGGTGACCAAGATCGGCGAGCGTTTGCCGGGCACGGCGGCGGTCGTAATGACCACGTCGTTCGACGCGACCGCTTTGAGCATCAGCACGCGTTGCTTTTGCAACGCCTGCTCGTCTTGCTGCTTGGCATAACCCCCTTTGTCCTCGGCCGCGCCGGTCTCCAAGGGGATCTCCAGAAATTTCGCGCCCAGGCTTTGAATCTGTTCCTTCACGGCCGGCCGCACATCGTAGGCCTCGACCACCGCGCCGAGCCGCCGCGCCGAGGCGATCGCCTGCAAGCCGGCCACCCCCGCGCCAATCACGAGCACCTTCGCCGGCGAGATCGTCCCGGCGGCGGTCATCATCATCGGGAACATTTTCGGCAGCGCGTCGGCCGCGAGCAGCACCGCTTTATAACCGGCGATCGTCGCCATGCTTGACAGCACATCCATACTCTGCGCGCGAGTGATGCGCGGGATCAACTCCATCGCCACGAGCGAGACGTTGCGCGCGGCCATCTGCTGTGCTGCGGCTGGCTCGCCAAGTGGGTCGCACATGCCAATGACGATCTGCCCTTGTCGTAGCAGGCCAAGGTCGATGATCCCTTGTTCGAGATTCGCGCCGAGCGCGCGGACTTGCAGCACGATATCGGCGGCGGCAAACACCTCGGCCCGCGATGCCAGGACCTGCGCCCCTTTGTCCGTGTACTCTTTGTCGGCAAAGCCGGCCTTGGTGCCCGAGCCCGCCTCGACGAGCACTTCGAGCTTGGCTTTGACCAGGGCCGCGAGCAGGGCCGGGACCAAAGCCACTCGGCGTTCGCCTGGAAACGTTTCTTGAACCACGCCGATTTTCATAGCTGCAAAGCCTGTTTCCACCGCGGTAATAGAGGTGCGATCACCCGCCTTCCGCAAGATTGTTAGAAAAGGGGCGACCAGGAAGAGTTTACGGACTTGGCGCGTAAGGGCAAGTCAGATTTACGGTTGCGAATTTTGAGCCTGCCACGGAGGAAACTCAATTTCCTGAGCCGTGCTGGCTTGAACTGCACGGCTAAGCACGCTAAATTAGTCGTTTCTCTACAGCCGACGGCTCGCCGTCTGATCACCAGTAGTAAGCACATGAAGACATTACGGCAAAAAAAGACGTACATGGCCAAGACCGGCGAGCTCGAAGCCAAATGGTGGCTCGTCGACGCGACCAATCAGGTCGTAGGTCGATTGGCAACCAAGCTCGCCATGGTGCTGATGGGCAAGCACCGCCCCACCTACACGCCCCATGTCGATACCGGCGATTTTGTCGTCGTCGTGAACTGCGAGAAGATCGTGTTCACGGGCAATAAAATGCAGGTGAAGGAATACGACTGGTACACCGGTTACACGCGCCGCCGCATCGAGACGGCCGCCGAGCGACTGGCCACCCGCCCCGAGCTGATTCTGATCGAGGCCGTGCGTCGTATGCTCCCCAAGAACAAGCTGGCCTACAAGATGCTGGCCAAGCTCAAGGTATATGCCGGTCCGGAGCATCCGCATCAGGCCCAAAACCCGCAACCCAAGCAATTCGTGAAGCAGTAACTTCGAGGTAGACCATGTCAGTTAGCGTGTCGGCCACAACGGGTGAATTCTTGGGTACCGGGCGTCGTAAGACCGCCGTGGCGCGCGTGCGTCTGAAGCCGGGCACGGGCGTGATCATGATCAACGATCGCCCCTTCGAAGAGTACTTCACGATCGAGTCGGATCGCGGCGCCGTGCTGGCTCCGCTGATCGCCACCGGCACCCGTGAGACGGTCGACATCCGGGCCCGCGTGCATGGCGGTGGCAACACCGGGCAGAGCGGCGCAATGAAGCTCGGACTGGCCCGCGCCCTCAAGGCTCTGAGCACCGAGCACGAGCCGGCCTTGCGTCAGAACAACCTGCTGACGCGCGACAGCCGTATGAAGGAACGCAAGCACTACGGTCTCCGCGGCGCCCGCCGTGGTACGCAGTTCTCGAAGCGTTAAAGCGTCGCTACGACGGCTCCCTTTCGCGGTCACGCGGGACGTTTTCCATCAGGCCCCCAGGGTGGCTTTATGTGCGGACGTTTCACGCTACGCTATCCGCCTGCGCAGATCGCGCTCGCATTGCAGATCTTTACCGACGCGTCGTTCGCGCCGCGATATAATATCGCCCCTTCGCAACAGGTGTTTTGCCTCGTCGACACCGGCGCAGGAAAACGTGCCTGTGTCGAAAAACGTTGGGGGCTCGTGCCCCGATGGGCCAAGGACCCGGTCGTCGGCAACTCGATGATCAACGCCCGGGCCGAGACGCTCGCTCAAAAACCGGCCTATCGTGGGGCGCTCCAGCAGCGGCGCTGTTTGATTCCGGCCGATGGCTTCTTCGAGTGGCAAAAACAGGGGCGCGTCAAGCAACCCTATTTCATTCGGCTGCGTAACGACGAGTCATTTGCCCTGGCCGGGCTGTATGAGCAGTGGAACCGCGACGGCCAAACGATCGACTCGTGTACGATCATTACGACCGAGCCGAACGCGTTGATGGCCCCGATTCATCAGCGGATGCCGGTCATTTTGCCGTCAAGTGCCTACGAGGCTTGGCTCGACCCGCAGTTGAATACGGTCGACTCCCTACAGAGCCTCTTGTGCCCTTACCAAGCCGACGAGATGCTCGCCTATCCGGTCGGCAAGGCGGTGGGAAGCCCCGCTCACGATGCAGCAGACTGCATTGAACCGATCGCCTCGGATCGCCCCGTCCAGCGGGATTTGTTTTGAAATCCGGCCCGCTGGCGAGTCGAATGCGGGGTGATGAACTCGATATGACGGCATTTTGATCCCATTCACCTGGGTCGAATTGCTTGCCATTCAAGGGGGGATTGTCTAGCTTGACGGCTGGGTCGGTCTGCCCAGCAGCCCATCGAAGGCAGTATGTCGATGATGGGTTCGCGCGGCTCACCTCGGCGCGCAACACAACGGACGAACCGTTGCGGTTGCGCGGCGCCCGCAAAGCGTCTGTCGTTCGTCCGACGTGTGCGTGAGGAGTGCCAGCATGCCCCAAGGTACAGTCAAGAAGTTGGTGCAAGACAAAGGTTTTGGTTTCATACAGAGCAGCGAAGGAGCCGACGTGTTCTTTCACTGCTCGACCGTAGCCAATCGGCAATTTGAAAGTCTGACCGAAGGCCAAAAGGTCGAGTACACGGTCGACGACAATGCCGGAGGCGGTGGAGGTGGCAAGGGCAAAGGTCCGCGCGCCGCCAGCGTCACGCCAATCAAGTAGCCGAAAGAATTTGTCCGCTGCGAATCGCTCGATGTGGTAAAACGAGGACTCGTCCGATCGCTAAAAGTGCGCAACGACAAGGCCTTGTTATCCTCACATGAGTCGGCGTCGTCGATCCAAGCTATTCCGTCGTCGCTCGGCGCCTGGCGCGCCGCCGGGACAACTTGTCGCCATCCCGGACGCTCCCCAGCCGACCATCCAAGTCTTCGCCTACGACCAAGCGCGGCTTGTCGAGAAAACGCTCACCGACGTCGACCAGCTCGACACGCTCGATGGATCGTTTCAGGTCACCTGGATTCATGTCGATGGCATTGGCCACAGCGAAACAATTCGCGCGCTGGGCACGCGCTTTGGCCTGCATCCGCTGGCGATGGAGGACGTTGTCCATCCGCACCAACGTCCCAAGCTCGAACCGTACGACAAGCTGTTATTCATCGTGGCGCGGATGGTCACGCTCCGCGAACACGTCGAGAGCGAACAGTTCAGCATGTTCGTCGGGTCGAACTTTGTGCTCACGTTCATCGAAGACCCCGGCGATGTGCTCGATCCGGTGCGTAATCGACTGCGAGCGCGAACCGGGCACATTCGCAACGCCCCGGCCGGCTACCTGGCCTACGCGCTGCTCGATGCCGTGATCGACGCACACTTTCCGGTGCTCGAAGAGTTGGGCGAACGACTCGAAGGGCTCGAGGATGAGATTATTTTGCGACCCGATCCGACGATGATCCCGCGCGTGCATGCGCTCAAGCGCGATCTGCGGGCGTTGCGGCGCGAGATGTGGCCGCTGCGCGAGGTTTGCTCGCTGCTCAGCCGCGAGCACTGGGAACAGATCGACAACGAAACACGCGTCTACCTGCGCGACTGTTACGATCACACGGTGCAAATCCTTGACTTGGTCGAAACCTACCGCGAGCTCGGGGCCGACATGACCGACTTGTACCTGTCGAGTCAAGGGCACCGCATGAACGAGATCATGAAGGTGCTGACGATCATCGCCACGCTGTTTATGCCGCTGAGCTTTATGGTCGGCGTGTACGGAATGAACTTCGACACCTCGGTGCCGGGAAACATGCCCGAGCTGCACTGGCCTTACGCCTACGTCGGGCTCTGGATCGGCATGATGATCGTTACTCTCGGCATGTTGGGATATTTTTTCCGCAAAGGCTGGATCGGCCAAAGATTCCGACGAGATAAAAGGGACTAGGCGACTTCCGAACGCTCGGAGTCGCGGCTGCGCCCTGCTCTCGGAAAGGCCGACATGACTCAAGACGAATCGTTCGACGTGATTGCGATCGGCACGGGCCCCGGCGGCGAAGGGGCCTCGATGCAAGTCGCCAAGGCGGGGCGCCACGTAGCGGTCATCGAGTCTTATGAGCGGATCGGCGGGGGCTGCACCCACTGGGGTACCATCCCCAGTAAAGCGTTGCGCTTTGCCATCCATCAAATGTCCGAAATCAACTCGAATCCCGTCGTCAAGGCGTCGGGCAACACCTTCCACTTTACCTTTCCGCAGCTGCGTCGCTCGGCCAGTGGCGTGATCGAAAAACAAGTCGACATGCGGCGGACCTTTTATGACCGCAATCGCGTGCCGGTCTTTCGCGGTCATGCACGTTTTGTCGACCCTCACACGGTCGTGATCGAGCATCCGGACGGAGGCAAGCAACGGCTGAGCGCTGAGCATTTCGTGATCGCCACCGGTTCGCGCCCCTATCGACCCCCCGATGTTGATTTCAATCATCCGCGCATCTTCGACAGCGACACCATCCTCAAGCTCGATCACACGCCCCAGTCGATCACCATCTACGGCGCGGGGGTGATCGGTTGCGAATACACGACGATGTTTCGCAATCTGGGGTTGAAAGTCAATCTTGTCAACACACGGGCCAAGCTGCTCGAATTTCTCGATGACGAAATCATCGACGCCCTGAGCTACCATATGCGCGATCGCGGTGTGCTGCTGCGCCATAGCGAAGAGTACGAGAAAATTGAACCCCGCGACGATGGTGTCGTGCTGCATCTGAAGAGCGGCAAGCAGCTCAAGACCGACGTCTTCTTATGGGCCAACGGCCGCTCGGGTAACTCGGACCAAATGGGGCTCGAAGCGATTGGTGTCCGGGCGACCAAACGCGGCCAACTCGAGGTGAACGAACACTTTCAAACCTCGATGCCACACATCTATGCCGTCGGCGACGTAATCGGTTTTCCAGGCCTGGCCAGTGCCGCCTACAGTCAGGGCCGCGCGGCGGCGACCCACATCATTCACGGTCCTAACCAGGGCACCATGTCCAAGGACATTCCCACAGGCATTTACACCAGCCCTGAAATCAGCTCGCTGGGCCGAACGGAACGTGAACTCACGGCCGACAAAGTCCCCTACGAAGTCGGCCACGCACTGTTCAAAAGCCTGGCCCGTGCGCAAATCACTGGCCAGACCGTGGGCATGCTCAAGCTGCTGTTTCATCGCGAGACCCTCGAGATTCTCGGCATCCACTGCTTCGGCGCCAGCGCGTCGGAAATCATCCACATCGGTCAGGCGGTGATGTCGCAGAGCGGGGGCGGCAACTCGCTGCTCTACTTTATTAACACCACGTTTAACTATCCGACCATGGCCGAGGCCTACCGGGTCGCCGCCCTGAACGGACACAACCGGCTGTTTTAACGAGCGTTACACGATCAGCATGGCGTCGCCGTAGCTGAATAATCGATACCGCTCGGCAATCGCTTCGCGATACGCGCGCATGATCAGATCGTAGCCGCCGAAGGTCGTAACGAGCACAAGCAGCGTGGTGCGCGGCAGATGAAAGTTGGTCATCAGCGCGTCGACCGCCCGAAACGAGTACGGTGGTCGAATGAACAAGTGGGTCGTTCCCGACCACGGTTGCAGTTCGCCCTGAGCCGCGGCCGACTCGAGGGTCCGCACGCTCGTGGTGCCGACGGCAACGATGCGCCCTCCGGCAGCTCGACGAGCGCGCAGCCGCTCGACCGTAGCGGCATCGATCGCGGCACTCTCGCCATGCATGGCGTGCTCGGCGAGCGTGTCGGTGCTGATCGGGCGGAAGGTCCCCATGCCGACGTGCAACGTGACGTGCTCGACCTCGACGCCCCGCTGTTGGATTTGTCCGAGCAGATCGTCGGTAAAGTGCAGGCCCGCTGTCGGCGCGGCGACGCTCCCCCGATGCTTGGCGAACACGGTTTGGTAACGCTGCACATCTTCGTCGTTCATGCAGCCGTCGCGGATGTAATGCGGCAATGGTATCCAGCCGATGCGGTCGAGCAGCGCGTAGGTGGCCTCGGCCGTCTCGGGCTTGGCCAGCCACACGCCCCCGGGCTCCTTGGCGATCAGCCGGAGCAGAACGTCGTCTTGACCTTGTCGATTGCTGAGCGTGACCGTCTCGCCGCTTCGCAACTTGCCGCGAGTCGTGCCCAACAGATGCCAGAGTCCTTCCGCATCGACGCTGAGAAACAACCCTTCCCAAGCGCCACCGGTCAGCGTCCGCCGACCGACCAGTCGAGCTGGTATGACGCGCGTGTCGTTGATGACCAGCGTATCGCGCGTCGTGAGCAACTCGGGCAGATCGCGCACATGATGGTGCTCGACCGTCTGTCGCGCGCGGTCGACGAGCATGAGCCGGGCGTCGCTCCGCCGGGGCAACGGATGCTGGGCAATCAGCTCTCGCGGCAATTCGTAATCGTAGCGATCGATTTCCGACACGCCGTGACTATCCTTTGGCACGCACGAATGCCATCCGCAAATCGTGCTGCACGTGTTCGAGGACCTTGCTCTCGTCGTCGCTGCGATTGCCGCTGGTCTTCTCTTCGAGCATCGCGATCAGATCGATGAAGTGCTGACCGTGGATCAGATTCGTTTCCGTTTTGTTGGTGACCGGGTTGGGCATTTGCCCCAGGCTGATCATCGCCTGGGTGGCCAGCGAGATCACGAGGGTCGATAAGTTGGCCGGGGGTAAACGCTCGTCGCTCGATCCCATCACATACTCACGCGGTTAAATGGTTCGCTGGTTGCTCGCACGCCGTTCAAGCTTCGACTTCCGAGGCGCGTTCGCCGCGGGTCACGTGTCGTTCCAGAGCGGCCTTGACGAAGCCATGAAACAACGGCTGCGGCGCCGTCGGCTTGCTCTTGAACTCCGGATGGAATTGCACCGCCACGAACCACGGATGCTGCGGCAACTCGACCACCTCGACGAGCGCTCCGTCGGGGCTCGTACCGGCAAACATCATGTCATGCGCGGCGAATTGCTGCCGATACACGTTATTGAACTCGTAGCGATGACGGTGCCGCTCGGAGATTTTGGCTTGTTCGTAACACTGGTACGAATGGCTGTTCGGATCGAGCACGCAATCGCGCGCTCCGAGCCGCATCGTGCCCCCCTTGTCGACGATCTGCTGTTGCTCGTCGAGCAAACAGATGACCGGATGCGGCGTCTCTTTGTTGAACTCGGTCGAGTGCGCGCCGGCAAGACCGACGACGTTCCGGCCGTACTCGATCACGGCGCACTGCATCCCCAGACAGATGCCAAAGAACGGAATCTCTCGTTCGCGCGCGAACCGGATCGCCTCGACTTTGCCTTCTATGCCCCGCTCGCCGAACCCGCCCGGAACCAATAACCCGTCGAAGCCGCTCAGCAGCCGCTCGGGTCCTTCCTGCTCGACCAACTCGCTCTGGATGCGTTGCACGCGAACCTGCACGCTCTCGGCCATGCCGGCGTGATCGAGCGCCTCGTAGATCGATTTATAGGCGTCGCGGTGCTCGGCATATTTGCCCACCACGGCGATGCTAATCTCGTGCTTGGGGTTCCGCAGCCGATGCAATAGGTCGCGCCAGTCGTCGAGATTGAGCGGACCCGCGTTCAGCCCCAGTCGCTTGACGATCAGCTCGTCGAGCTTGTTGTTGACCAAGCTCAGCGGCACTTCGTAGATTGAAAAATCCTTGTCGCGCTCTTCGATCACTGCCTCGATTGGCACATTGCAGAACAGGGCAATCTTTTCGCGGTCATCACGGCTGATGCCACGCTCGGTGCGGCAGATCAACACGTCGGGCTGAATACCAATTTGACGCAACTGGCCAACCGAGTGCTGAGTGGGTTTCGTTTTCAGTTCGCCAGCCGCTTTCAGGTACGGCACCAGCGTCAGATGGATATACAGGCAGTTCTCTTTGCCCACGTCGAGCGAGAACTGGCGAATGGCTTCGAGAAACGGCTGACTCTCGATGTCGCCGACCGTGCCGCCGATTTCGGTGATGACCACATCGACATCGTCGCGCGCCAACTTGGCGATGCAGGCCTTGATCTCGTTGGTGATGTGCGGAATCACCTGGACGGTCTTACCCAGAAACTCGCCGCGCCGCTCCTTATTGATCACCGAAAGATAAATCTGCCCGGTGGTGTAATTGCTATCGCGGGTGAGGGGTCCGTGAGTGAACCGCTCGTAGTGCCCCAGGTCGAGATCGGTCTCGCTGCCGTCGTCGAGCACGAACACTTCGCCGTGCTGGTAGGGGCTCATCGTGCCCGGATCGACGTTGATGTACGGGTCGAGCTTCTGCATGCGGACTCTCAGTCCGCGACGTTCGAGCAGCATGCCGACGCTGGCGCTGGAGAGTCCTTTACCGAGCGAGCTGACCACGCCGCCGGTGACAAAAATATGCTTGGTCATCTACAAAACCCTCCTGGCGAAGCAACTCGGCTGGGGTATTGATGTTCGGGTAATGAAGTCGACCGGCCAACCAGCGAGAGACCGGAAATTCCGCCCTCGCGTTGCTCGACCTTGTTAACGGATTGTCCGAAACTCAAAAAGTCAGATTCTAACGCAGCGCGGCCCGACTGACAAACGGCTCGGCACGAGACCTTATCGACGGCTGCGTGGTTAATGAACCAGGGCGACCATCGGAAGCCCGGTAATTCCCGGCTTCGCGTTGCTCGCCTAGGCTCATTCGCTGCGCAGACTTCACTAGGTGATCTTGCTGGCCTGCATGTCTAAGCTGCTAACCATTCTCAAGACGATGCTGCGTACAAAAACGACCTGGAATGATAAACTTCTACCTGCCACCCCTTGAAATTCAACACATCCGCTCTCTGCAAGGGAGAGCGGATCATTCGTCAATCGCTAACTACGGATAAGATCAATACGATATGACCGCTTGGCATGGCAAGGTTGCGTTGGTGAGCGGCGCATCGCGCGGCTTGGGTTTGCACATCGCGCGGGCACTGTGTCGCGCCGGCGCGCAGGTCGTGCTCACCGCGCGCGGCGCCGCCGAGTTGCAGAGCGCGGCCAACTCGTTGACCGCCGAGGGGGGGCAAGCCGTTGCCATCGCGGCTGACGTCACTCAAGACGAAGCGGTCAAACAGCTCGTCGCCACGATTCAGGCTCGATTCGGTCGCCTCGATCTGCTCTGCAATGCTGTCGGCGTGAGCATGCGCCGCGCCGTGCTCGACACGACGCCGGCCGATTTTTCTCAATCGCTTGAACTCAATCTGCTCACAGCCGTCCGCTGCACACGCGCGTGTGTGCCCCTGCTCCGCGAACACGCTGGACACGTGGTCAACATCGGCTCATTGGCCGGCAAGTCAGCGGCGCGCTTTCTGGGTGCGTATCCCGCTAGCAAATTCGCTCTTTCAGCTTATTCGCAGCAATTGAGATTGGAACTGACCCCGCTGGGGGTCCACGTGCTCTTGGTCTGTCCGGGACCTATCGCGCGCGAGGATGCCCACGAGCGGTACAATAATCAGGCCGTTGATTTGCCTGAGTCGGCCCAGCGTCCCGGCGGAGGCGTCAAGCTGCGGGCGATCGATCCTGCGCGGCTCGCCGAGCAGATTCTCCGCGCCTGCGAGCGCCGTCGAGCGGAGCTGATCGTACCGCTCAAGGCGCGCTGGCTATTTGCATTGCAGCAGCTATGGCCCGCGCTCGGAGATTGGATTGTGCTGCGAAAAACCTCGCCCTAATAGGTGAATCATGCACGACGACACAACGACCATGACTCATTTACGCGATCTGGTCCGTCGCTTTGTCGACGAACGCAACTGGAACCAGTTCCATACGCCCAAGAACCTCTCGATGTCGCTGGCCATCGAGGCCGCGGAGCTCATGGAGCATTTCCAGTGGCTCACGGCCGAGCAATCACAGTCCATCGCCGACGACCCCGTCGTGCTACAAGGGGTGGGCGAGGAATTGGCCGACGTCATCTGCTATGCCCTGGCGATGGCCAACGAGCTGGGGCTCGACGTCTCCGCGACCATGGCGGCCAAAATGGTCAAAAATGCGCAGAAGTACCCGGTTGACCAGTACCAAGGACAGTGGAAAATCGCGGGCGACGCCGGAGACAAATGATACGCCCCGACCGGCGTCTCGCTTTCAACTCATTTCACTTGCCGCAGGATACTGCCATGTCCGCTCATGACGCGCTGTTCGATGTTTCCCAGCAGGTTGTGCTCGTCTCCGGCGGAAGTCGCGGCATTGGTCACGCGCTCGCCAAGGGATTTGCTGACCGTGGCGCGACGGTCATCATCACGGGTCGCGAGGCCGACACGATCGCCCAAGCCGCCGTTGAGTTGAGCACCGGCGAGAAAAAAGCCCATGCGGTTGTCTGCGACGTGGCGAATCCGCAGGCCATCAAAGACTGCGTCGCGCAGGTGCTCGCCGAGCATGGCCGGATCGATACACTGCTCAATGTCGCGGGAGTGAATCGTCGCAAACGTTCCGAAGAGGTCACCGAAGACGATTGGGACTTCATTGTCGACATCAACCTGAAAGGGGCCTTCTTGATGGCCCAGGCCGTCGGTCGTCACATGCTCGAGCGCGGCACGGGCAGCCAAATTCAGATCGTCTCGCTGAACAACTATGCGCCGCTCCCCTGGGTGTTGCCCTACGCGGCCAGCAAAGCCGGACTCGGACACCTGACCCGCGGACTCGCGGCCGAGTGGGGGCCACGCGGCGTCCGGGTCAACGCGATCGCCCCGGGCTTTATCCTCACCGACTTGAGTCGTAAGCTCTGGTCCAATCCGGTGATGAAGCAGTGGAACCAGCAGAACACACCCTTGCGACGATTGGGTGAGAGCGAAGACTTGGTTGGCGCGGCCATTTTTCTGGCCAGTCCCGCCTCGACGTTCATGACCGGCCAGATTCTCTTCGTCGATGGCGGCTTCAGCGCCGGCATCCCTTGGCCAATCGATCAGGCGATGTGATCACACAGTGAGCCCAAGCCGTCGTCTTTGCCGACGGTCAATGAGCCCAAGCCGTCGTCTTTGCCGACGGTCAATGAGCCCAAGCCGTCGTCTTTG
>CAYLYE010000010.1:0-15213 GCA_964387325.1 uncultured Planctomycetaceae bacterium | reverse complement strand
CCGACGGTCAGTCTTACTTCTCCGCCGCTCGATATGCACGCAAGATCGTCGCCGGCTCGTCGGCATTGCTGAGCGGAAACGAACTGAGCACCTTCGATCGAGCCGTTTGGCGCGCGAGTTTTTCACGCAACTCGATCAAGTGCTCACGCGTCAAATTCTCGGGGTACTCGGCGACCAGCAGCGCAAGCAAGTGATCGGCCGGCTCAACTTTCTGCGGCACGGTTTTATCGTCCGCGGCGAGCGCCGAGCCCGCTACCGTGAGCGGTGCAATCCCTAAGGCCACGCGGCGAGCAAAGCTACGTCGATCGATTTCGTGTTCGCTCATGAGTGCGGATCTCCAGACAAGTTGAGCAATCGCATTAAATCTTGCGTGCCGAGCGTGTGTGGCGACGAAAGTAACTCGCCTGCGTGAAAACCGGCCGCCTGGCCTTGGTGCTCGGCCCAAGCACGAATCCTGCCGAAGACATGTTCCTTGGCCGGTGGAAACTGCGTCTTGTAACAGCGGACCGACGCGAGTTTCGCCTCGAGCGTGTCGCTGATATCGTTCACGATATGACCACTGCCGCTGGGTATTTCGAGCGAATGAAACGCGAGCGAATAGTACAATTGTTTGCCGACGGCATGCACGCCGTATCCTGCGAAGTGTTCGTCCCACTTAGTCAGCCGTGCGTAGAACACCGCCGCATCGGTGATCTGCATGGCCTGCCAATGATCGGGCGAGGCGAGTGGCGTCTTGTCTCCCAGGCTCAGCACCAGTCGCGGTCGGTACTTGCGAAACTCGATCGCCAATTTCACCCGCGCCTCGAACGAATCGAACAACCGTCGATTCGGCAGATCGAGCGTCACGCGCACCGCCGCGCCCAGCAACTGAGCCGCTTGTCGCGCCTCGGCCAATCGCACCTCGGGTCCCGGTGACGCGGGGGTCGGCTCGCCATCGGTCAGATCGACGATCCCGACGCGATACCCTTGCCGGGCCAATCGGGCGATCGTGCCGCCGCAGCCGATCTCGACATCGTCCGGATGCGCCCCGACCGCCATTACATCAAGTTGTTCATAAGACGACATGAACGAAAATTGTAAGTGCTTCCGTTGCTCTGGACCAGTCGTGAGTCCGCGAGAATTTCAACCTCCCGAGCCGGGCTTAAGGCCCGCCCAGCCCGAGACGATTCAGCCAGCGTCCGCCGGGAGCCTTTTTGCCCCCCGACGAATCGGCCGACGCCGGCGGCTCGAGGGATTCCTGAGGCAAGCGAATCCGCAACTCTTCGAGCTCGGCCCGTTCGCGTGCCAGCCGGGCTCGTTCGCGAGAGACTTCGAGTTCTGCCCCCCGCAACTTATCTTCCCAGACGGCTTGCAATTGAGCCAACCGATCGCGTTCCTGGCGGATGATTTCATCGCCGTCGAAAATTTGTTCGAGCGCGGCGGCTCCCACCGCCAAGCTGCCCACGTTGCGACTTTGATCTTCGAGCAGTCGTTTGAGTTCGCTGATCTCGCGTTCTTTTTCAGCCACGACCGAATCGGTGATGCGAATCGTGCCGTCAATCGTGAGCCGCTCTTCGGCTCCATCGGCCGACTTGTCGACCTCGGACAGCGCGTCGAGCGAAGCGAGCATGCGCCGCTTTTGGCTTTCCCAGTCGAGGGCGTCGTCGCTGGCAACGGGCGTGTTGCTGGCCTCGGCGACCCGTTGCTCCAGCTCTGAGTTGCGCCGTCGCAAATCGCGTAAATCACCTAAGGCAAGCTCGTACTTGTTGCGAAGGTTCTCCAACTCGGCTTGTGTATCGGCCGACGGTATTCGAGCCGACGCATGTTCGAGCTCGGTGTCGAGTTGTGCGACCCGAGCGACGAGGATTTCACGCTCGGCTCGTAGATCGTTCAGTTCGTGATCTTCGTGCTCCGCGAGCGCCGTGAGGGTGGCGTTCAGCTCACTCGTTTGCTGCTCGAACGCGAGATGCCAACGCGCAAGTTTTTCTCGCTCCGCAGAGGCGAATGTCTGCACCCGCTGCCGGGCCGCCGTCGTGGCTGCCAACAGTTGATCGCTCCAATGCGACGGCGAGGCGGGACTCGGTTTCGACAAAATGAACTCCCTCCAGACGCGTTACGCAGACCGTCGTTCGCCCCAGGTCGGCACGCCAAGGCCTAACGGGTATATACGTCGATTCCGGGATTGGGTCAAAAAACCCGTATAAATCCCGTCGAGCGTAACGACCCTGCCGGTTATGACGACGCGAACGCATCTGTCTTCGTTAGCCGCGACGCGCAGCGGCTAACGTTGCCTCGTTCGCTCCATGAGCGCGCTGCGATTCACGATGTTCGCCGGCGTGCCGCCGCGCAATTGCTCGACGACCTGCTGTGTCGCGCGTCGACGCAAGTCGGCCACCGACTCGGCCGACACAAAAGCCGCGTGCGGGGTGACGATCACGCGCGGATCGTTGAACGGCGGCTGCGACAGATCGGGGGGCTCGGTCTGCTGCACGTCAAGCGCCGCGCCGGCGATACACCCTTGCGCCAAGGCATCGGCCAACGCCAACTCATCGACCACCGCACCCCGGGCTGTGTTGATCAGATAGGTGCTCGGTTTCATCAACTTGAACTGGGCAGCGCCGATGAGCTGCCGCGTCTCCAAAGTGCTCGGCACATGCAACGACACGTAATCGCTCTCGGCCAGCAGTTCGTTGAGCGGGAGGTACTCAACGCCCGGCGGATAGTTCTCTCTCCGGCGGCTCGTGGCGATCACCCGCAGGCCAAACGCCCGAGCCTTCTCGGCCACCCGGCGACCGATGCTCCCCAGTCCGACGATGCCCAGCGTTTGACCGGCGATGCGCCGCAGGGTTGCTCCCGATTTCAGGTCATACACCCCTCGCTGAGTCTGCTCATGATACCAAGCCACTTTGCGTCCCAAGGCCAGCAGCAGAGCGAGCGTGTGCTCGGCCACTTCTTCCAGGCAGTAGTCAGGCACGTTCGTCACAACAATCCGCCGCGCTGTACAATGATCGACGGCGATATTGTCGAGCCCGATCCCTAGTCGCGAGACGATTTGCAACCGCGACGAGGCATCGATCACCGCCGGCGTGACGCGTGCCCAACAGGTCAAGATCCCGTCCACCTCGTGCGCCTGCCGGACGAGCGTCGCTTCACCGCCATCCGGAGCCACGATCAGCTCAGCGTCTGCCGCCGAGAGAATCTCTCGCTCAATCTCCAACTCGGGCCAAGCATAATCGGTCAATAAGACACGCCACTGCGGCATGATCGACAACTCCTAGAAAGGTGCGTCTCGGCACCGTATCGTAAATAACCGCTAAAATCTTCGCCAGCGGGGAGATTTTTTCGTCCAACGGTCACACTCGTGCGTGTAAATCAATGAACCCGACGGACAACGCTCGATGAACGTGGACGACAATCGCCTGATGCAACGCTGTCAGCAAGGAGATTTAACCGCGCTCGGCGAATTGGTCCAGCGCTGGCAGCATCGCTTGGCGGGGTTGTTCGGGCGGCTGGTCACCCGACAGGCCGATGTCGACGATCTGTGCCAGGAGGTCTTTGTGCGCGTGCTTGAGCATCGCCGCCGCTACAGCGACCGCGGCGCGTTCTCGACTTGGCTGTATCGCATTGCCTTGAACGTGGCCCACGATCATCGTCGGCGACAACGACTGCGGCAACATACTCCGCTCGCCGTTGTCGAGGCCGCGAGCGTCGAGCCCTCGATGATCGATGCCCTGGGCGACCGCGAGGCACAGCTACACCTGCGTCAAGCGCTCGACACGTTCGACAACGAGCTGCGCGAGGCGTTGGTACTCAAACACTTTGCCGGGCTCACGTTTGCCGAGGTGGCTGAGACCACCGGCCGTCCGGCGAGCACCGTCAAGTCACAAGTCCAACGGGCATTGGAAATCCTACGTAAACAATTATCGTCGGGGTCATTCGTCCCGGAGGTACGCTGATGCAGTGCACTCATGTGCAATCACGTCTCGTCGAGCGGCTGTATGGCGAGCTTAGCCAGGCCGATAGCGCGGCAATGGACGAACATTTGGCGAGTTGTGGGGTATGCCGACAACAGGCTGCGGCGCTGCAAGAGACAGCCGGAGCACTCGATCGCCACACCGTCGACTTGCCGGAACTCAACGTGCTCACCGTGCTCGATGAGTGGTCGCGCCGCGAGCGGCAGCGACGCCTAGTCCGGACCGGAGGCGTTTGTCTTGCACTGGCTGCCTCTCTATTGCTCATGACTCGCTTGCTGTTCGATGTGGAAGTCGATCGACACCATCTGTCGTTGCGTTGGGGGCACCCCCAGCAACCGTCTCCCGCTCAGGTTGACGCCGCGCCGTATCAGCTGGCTGCCGACAGCTCTTGGGAGTTGCGGCAACGTGTGTTGCGCGGCGGGTTCGAAGCGCTCGACGGTCTTGCTGCCCCGTCCCCACAACCATCGACGAGCGACACGCTCCGCGCGCGGTCGTTTTATCACCATCACGAGGAACCCTAATCATGCGTTGGTCGTTGGTCGGTCTATTGTTGGGCATCGTCACGCTCGCAGCGAGTGTCGGTCGGGCCGAGGATAAAACTCCGCCGCGTGATGTCATGCCGTGGCAGATGACGCGCGCCGAGGTTGCGCCTCTGCAAAAGCGTGTTTCGCTGGTGTACAGCGACGATCAACTGCGCAACGAAAACGCGGCGGTGTTTTATGGCAAGGCGATGCTACTTCTGACCGAGGCGCGCTCACAGCTCGGCAAAGAGGATTCGCTCGTTGACTTGCTCGCCGCGCCGCTCGAAAAAGTCAACGAGGCTCACACGCTCGCCAAGCTCGAGCCGCTTCAGCATGTGATCCGATACATCGAGTACGCCGCCCAGTGTCGTGAGTGCGATTGGCAACACCCGATCGAGCGAGAAAACCCCTACGCGATCATGTTGCCCGAATTGGCTCAGTTGCGGCAGATCGGTCGACTGATGGCGCTCAAGGCTCGGGCCGAACTCGCCCAAGGGAACCTCAACGCCGCTGTGGTCAGCTTGCGCAACGGCTATGCCATCGTGCGTCACATGTCCCAGGGCTCGTTCTTGATCGAATCGTTGGTCGGCGCGGCGCTGGCTAACACGTTGAATCAACAACTGGAGCAACTGCTACAACAGCCCGACGCACCCAACTTGTTCTGGGAACTTCAAGCCTTGCGTACGATTCCGTTTCGTTTGTATCGTGCGCTCGATGTCGAATCGCGGGCCTTGGAACGAGCGATTGTCGGCATGAAGACCTTGCGCAGTGAGGCACTCGCCGCTCCGCAGGCTCTCCCGATCGTGCAGCAAATCATCCGTGAGATGAGCGCTTTGGTCGTGATGTCGGCGAACGACAAAGACGCGTCCGAGGAGTCGATGAAATGGCTCGCCTTGGCGCAGGCACTCTCGAACGATCGTGAATATCGCCAGCGGCTTATCGAGCGCGGCCGCGATGCCCAACAAGTTCAGGCCATGTCGGCCATTCAGGTCATCGTCGTCGATCAATTCGAGACCACCTATGAACTCTCGCAGCGCATGGTCCATGCCGCGCAATTGCCTTTTCCCCAAGCGATCATCGAGTCGGATGCGATCGAACAGGAACTCGCGCGACATAAGCAAGATCCCGTACCGTCGCTGTTTCTGGCCGTGATTCCCGCCACGCTACGTGTGCAGGAGACGTTGGTTCGAGTCGAGCGGCGCTGGGCCGCGCTGCAACTCATCGAGGCTCATCGGAGCCGCGACGCGGCGCTGAAATCGCTCGTGCCGAACGATCCGGTGACCGGACGGCCATTCGAGCCCGTCGTATCCAAGGACGGGCTGACGCTCGATTTGCCGGCGATCGGCAAGCAGCCGCGCGGCGAAAACAAGCCCTGGCGTTTCGAGATCGAGTGGCGAAAGTAATCGCTCGCACTCGACGATCTTGAGGGGGGACGCGCGCTGCTGAGCAATTTCCAAAGCGGATCGCGCTTCGAGTGCTAGCAGGCTACTCGCGCGGCGTAGACCGCGCCGTTTGTCTTGACGCTTCGCGAGGTCTCCCCCTACAGTTGTGCGCTGGCTCACGCTGCTTCGACAAGGAGGTCGGAAACCATGCCCGATTCGCACACGCTGTTACCGCGCAAACCGCTCACCGGATTCAAACGAGTTTCTCGCGCGCTCAAAACGACCATGCGCCAGACACTCGAGCCGGTTGTCCCCTGGTTCCCCGATCTGGTCACCAATCTCTTTCCCAGTCTAGGCCGGGTCAGCACGTGGTTGCCCAATGGCATGAAGATCCGCCTGATCTCGGATGGTCCCGACGGCAAAGACTACATTGCTCGCAAAGTAGCGGGTCGTAAACTCGCGTTATACGAGACCGAGACGATGCGTGTCTTCCTGACCTTGCTCGAACATTCACGAACGTTCATCGATATCGGCGCGAACACGGGTCTGTTTGCCTTGGCTGCGGCCGTCAGCGCCCCTGACCGACGTGTGTTTGCCTTCGAGCCCGTGCCGCAGATTGTGCAACGCCTCCGAGCGAACGCTCAACTCAATCGACTTGCCAATCTGTCGGTCGAGCCGTTCGCGGCAAGCGACTCGCTGGGCGAGATTACCTTTCATGTGCCGGCCACCACAGCCAGTTTGCCTTCCAGTTCTTCAGCAGCGGCTGGCTTTAAAGCGCATACACAGGCGATCACGGTCCCCGCCATCACGCTCGATGCCTTTGCCGAATCACGGCAGATCGCCGCGATTGATCTGATGAAAATTGACACCGAGACCACCGAGCACTTGGTGCTTGCCGGAGCGGCTGAACGGATTCGACGCGATCAGCCGGCGATCATTTGCGAGGTGCTCTATCGTGCGGATGAACAGCCGATCCAACGCATTCTGAACACGCTCATGCGTCCGTTGGGATACCGTTATTTTTGGATTACCGACGAAGGGCTGGTCGAAACCTCGGCCCCGCTCGGCGATCCGCGCGTCATTTTGCACAACTACCTGTTTATCCCGCCTCATCGACTGGACGAGGTCAAGCCGCTGATCGTCCCCGCTCATAGTCGACTGGCAGCGTAAGAGCGACGATCGCGCAATGGCTTGCAATTCGCCCTGTGGCGCTTGAAGATAGCGGTTCTTCTCACACCGCTTGTCTTCAACTGTCGAGCCGCTCATGAAAGCCGCGTTTGTACGTCAGCCTGGTCCACCCGAGTCGATCGAGTACGGTGATCTGCCCGATCCCAAGCCCAGTGACAAACAGTTGCTCGTGCGAGTCAAGGCCGTCGCGGTCAATCCGATCGACACCTATGTTCGTGCCGGTAATGTGAAGATGGACCTGCCGTTGCCCTACATCATCGGTTGCGATCTGGCAGGGGTCGTCGAGCAATCGTTCCCCGGGAGCCGGTTCCAGGTCGGCGATCGCGTCTGGGGCAGCAATCAAGGACTGTTCGGTCGACAAGGCTCATTCGCCGAGCTTGCGGCCGTCGACGAAGGCTGGCTCTACCCCACCCCGGCCAATGTGAGTGACGAATCGGCCGCTGCCGGCGCGCTCGTGGGTATCACCGGGCACTTGGGTCTCCGACTGTTCGCGCAACTCAAATGCAATGAGACGATCTTTGTCAACGGTGGCACCGGCGGGGTCGGCTCGACCGTCGTGCAAATGGCCAAGGCGATCGGCGCGCGGGTGATCACCACCGTCGGGAGCGCCGAGAAGGCCTCCTTCGCTCGCGGCCTGGGTGCCGATCTGGTCATCAACTACAAGACCGAGAACGTCGACGAGCGGATCAAGGCATTTGCTCCCGCCGGCGTGAATGTCTACTGGGAGACACTCCGCGAGCCCGACTTTGAACGGGCCGTCGGCTTGCTCGCTCAGCGAGGGCGGATGATCCTGATGGCCGGTCGCGAGGCGCGACCCACCTTCCCCGTGGGACCTTTCTACGTCAAAGATTGCTCGCTGCACGGCTTTGCCATGTTCAACGCGAGCCAGCACGAGCAGCGTGTCGCCGCCGATGAGATCAACGCCTGGCTGAGCAGCCGCAAATACCGTCCCCGCATCGATCGTGTGTTTGCCTTGAGCGAGGCAGCTCGAGCGCATCAACTCCAGGAAGACAACACGCTGCGCAAGGCCGGTACCCTGGCCGGAAAAATTGTACTGCAACCGTGAGCAAATCCTCGTTTCTCGCCGTCGTGTGGATCTTCGCATGCTGCTCGAGCCTGAGCCTGCCGAGCGAGACCGTGTCGGCCGAGGTCATGACTCCGGCAACCATTCGCGCCGCGGCGAGCAAGGCGCTCGCGCTCATTCGCTCCAGCGCCGATACCTATCAGCAGCAGCGACAGTGCTTCTCGTGTCATCATCAGGCGCTGAGTGCGATGGCGGGCAAGATCGCGTGGCAGCACGGCCTCGACACCGGTCCACAAGGCAAACTGAGCGAGGCCCAATTCACGCACGACTATTATCGCGGCCGAAGCGAGCAACTCCTGCAGGGGCAGGGGGTGCCCGGCGGACCATACTCGGCCGGCTATGCCCTCCGCACGCTCCACGATGCGGCCTGGAGCGACCGCGCCGCAGCCGATGCCCTGCGGCAGTTCTTGCGCAAGCGTCAGCGTGACGACGGCGCGTGGCATATCCAGACGCATCGACCGCCGCTCGAAGACAGTCACTTCACCGCAACGGCGCTAGCCGTCCAAGGATTAATGACCAACCCGCAGCGCGACGCAGCCGATGTTCAACGCGTCGAACGGGCTCAAGCCTGGATGCTCATCACGCCTCCGCAACACACCGAGGACGCCGCGTTTCGCTTGCTGGGGCTCACTTGGTCGCTCACTGAGAACGAAGATCTGCGCGAGGCAGCCCAACCGCTGCTCGACTCGCAACGCGACGACGGCGCGTGGAGCCAGACAAAAGATCTAGATGGCGACGCGTACGCCACGGGACTCGCCCTCGTCGCGCTCGCCGAGTCAGGCCAACTCAAGACCAGCGACGCCGCGTATCAGCGCGGGCTCGCCTATCTGCTCAAGACGCAACACACCGACGGCTCGTGGCTCGTGACGAGTCGCTCGAAACCGTTTCAGACGTATTTCGAGAGCGGATTTCCACACGGCAAGCACCAATTCATCTCGATCGCCGCGAGCGGCTGGGCCAGCATGGCCCTGGCACTCGCCTTGCCGTCGACGGCCGACCCCGCCGTGCTCGATCGAGTGAGCGTGTTCACGTCGCACCGCGACGAGTATCACACGTTCCGCATTCCAGCCATCGTGCAGAGCGCCAACGGCACGCTGCTCGCCTTTGCCGAAGGACGCAAAGCGGCCGGCAACGACACGGGCAATATCGACACCGTACTGCGGCGCAGCACCGACGGCGGCTTGACTTGGGGACCTCTGCAAGTCGTTGCCGACGAAGGAGACAACACGATCGGCAATCCTTCACCGGTGGTCGAACGTGACTCGGGTAGGATCATCCTGCTGCTGACCCATAACCTGGGGAGCGACAAGCAAAAGGAGATCGAGCTAGGAGCGAGCCAGCAGCCGCGGACCGTCTGGATGACGACGAGTAGCGACGACGGCGCGACTTGGTCGCCGCTCGCCGAAATGAGCGCCACGACTCGCGATCCGCAATGGGGTTGGTACGGCACGGGGCCCGGCAACGGCATTCAGCTCACCAGCGGCCGACTCGTCGTTCCCTGTCATCACTCGTTGTCGAAGTCACACGAGCAGGCGGCCCACGTGATCTATAGCGACGACCAAGGCCGTAGCTGGCACTTGGGCGGCTCGACCTCGAGCGGCTCTGGCGAGAGTGCTATCGCCGAGTTACCTGACGGTTCACTGCTGATGAGCATGCGGCCACATCCCAAGCGGGATGCTCAACGCCTGCACAGCCTCAGTCGCGACGGAGGCAAAACCTGGAGCGCACTCGAATCGCAACCCGCGCTCGTCGATCCCGGCTGCCAAGGGAGTCTGATCCGCTCGGGCGATCGGCTCGCGTTTAGCAATCCGGCCCACCCCAGCAAGCGCGAGCAACTCACTTTGCGCGTGAGCCGTGATGACGGCCGCTCGTGGAGCGCGAACCCCTTGATCGACGCGCGGCCATCGGCCTACAGTTGCTTGGTCCCGCTGGAGGACAAGATCATCGGTTGCTTGTATGAGTGCGGCAACACTCGAGCGTACGAGACGATTGCGTTTGCCCGAGTGCGTATCGATTAACGGAAAGAGTCTCGGATGCCGCTGTCGCGCGATTTGTTGCAAGCCTTGCTGTTGCTCACTTTGTTGCACTTTGTTGTCGATGTGTACGCGCTGTTTCTTGGGCCACTCGCTCCTGATCTGCAAGCGAAGCTGCAACTCACCCCCGCCGGTATGCAGTGGTCGCTGGCGACTTGGGGACTGTCGCAGAGCTTGTTTCAGTTCGTCTTCGGTGTCTGGGGGGATCGGTATCACAGCCGTTGGCTACTGTGGGTCGGCCCGCTCTTGGGTATCGTGGGGGCCAGTAGCGTGGGGCTGGTCGACTCGGCCCCGGCACTCATCGTGCTGCTCGTGATCGGTGGGATGGGGATCGCCGCGTTTCATCCCGAGGCCGCCGCAACCGTGGGTGGCCTGTCGCCAGAACATCGCAGCCGGATCATGTCGATCTTCATGGTCGGTGGCTACGCCGGACAAGCCATCGGTCCGACCTACAGCGGCGAGGTTGTGAGTCACTGGGGATTGCCTGCCTTGGCTTGGAGCATTCTGCCAGGGCTCATCGTGCTCGCGCTCATCTCACGCTGGCTCCACTCCCCCTCGGCGACCCCACCGCGCGTGGCGAAACAGCCCATCGCGCTAGCCGATCTGCTGCGCGGACGCACCACGGCGCTGGGCGTGCTCGTGCTGATCGGTATGTTGCGAGCGGTCACGTCGGTCGGGCTGCCCCAAGCTCTGGCGTACATTTTGAAGGCGGCAGGCGAGTCGACCGCGACCATCGGACAAATGCAAAGCTGGTATTGGGCCGGCATCGGTTTGGGTGGCCTGGCGTGCTCGACCCTCGTGCGCCGCTCGTGGGAGCGGAACGTGCTGTGGATCATGCCACTCGTGGCGACCCCGCCGCTTCTGCTCGCCGCGCACGGGGCGAGCCCCGCGTGGTTGCCGATCCTGATGCTCTGTGCCGGCGCCAGCTTAGGAAGCTCGTTTCCAGTGCAGATCAGCTACGGACAACAACTCCTGCACGAAGCGCCTCGGGTGGCCAGTTCACTCTCGATGGGCGTGGTGTGGGGGCTCGCCGCGCTGGTCGTCGCCGCGAGCATGGCTTGGTTCAACGAGCATGGCCGACCCGATCAAGCGGCCGTCACGTTCGCTTGGTGCTGCGCGGTGTCGAGCGGGCTCTGCGTGTTTCTCCCCCGGCTCAAGCAGCTCAGCGCCGCCAGCGTTGCCACTTCGCCTGAAACCCGGGCCTCTCAAGCACCGCGGGGTTAACGACCCCGCGCGGCACGCGGCCAGCGAGCAAGTCGACGAACCCCTGGCAGACGGCCCGTCCGATGTCGCGAAACAACTCGTCCGTCCAAGCGATGGCGTGAGGCGCGAGCAACACGTTGTCTAGGTCGGCGTAGGAGGGTGCTGCCGTCAGGGGCTCGCCCACGAAACAGTCGATGGCCGCGCCGGCGATTATTCGTTGCCGCAGAGCGCTGTCCAGCGCCGCCTCGTCGACGATGCCGCCGCGCGCCGTGTTGATCAAGTAGGCCGTCGGCCTCATGAGCGCCAGTTCGCGCGTTCCGATCAGATTGCGTGTCGACTCGTTGAGCGGACAGTGCAGCGAAACAAAGTCACTCTGCGCGAGTAACTCGTCGAGCGTCACCGATCGCGCGCCGAGCTCGGCGATCTGCTCGGGCGAGAGTTGCGGATCGAACACGAGCGGCGGTCGCATGTCGAAGCCCGACAACTGGCGGAGCACGGCGCGACCAATGCCTCCGCATCCGATAATGCCCAAGGTCCGCTCACGTAGTTCGGCGCCCATGAAGTGCCGGCGCTCGTGCCAGCGGACCTCTCGCACGAGCGCATCTTTGACCCGCACGTGATGGGCCAGGGCGAGCATCCAGAGCACGGTCGCCTCGGCCACGCTGTGGTCGACCGCGCCGGCCGCGATGAACAACAGCACATCCTGCTCGGTGCAGGCTTGGACGTCGACCGAGTCAAACCCCACGCCAAATCGACCCAGCGCGAGCAGCTGCTCACTTTGCGCGAGACTCTGCGCCGTGATGCGCGGCGTGAGGACCATCACACCGTGTGGGCCGTTGAGCTGCGGGGGCTCAACTTCGCCGCGATGGGTGTCGAACCGCTCGACGACGACACGTGGTTCGCGCTCGAGCACGTCGAGCCCGACGTCTCGATACGATAACTGCCCATTCGCCTCATAAAAGTCGGCTGAGAGCGCGAGACGAAAGGGCTCGGTGGGGGTGCTGCGCGTGGCGCTCGCGACGTTCACCCAAGCCGGTGAGGCTGGCAACGACAGATCGGCTCGCATGACCGGTCGGCGGTCGAGCGCGGCGAGCGACTGTTTTAGCGCGCGAATGAGCAGCCCGCTATCGAGCCCGAGCCCGAGCAATTGAAACCCTTGTTCGGCGCGGCGGCGCAGGTCGTGCGCATCGCGGGTCATGATGCCTGTGTGCTTGCCGGCGCGCCGCAGCGTGTCGTTCATCGCCAGAATATCCTCGGCAACGCCGGGTCCTTCCCATTGACCACGATAGCCGACCGAGGCCGAGTAGTCGGCCGGACCAAAGTAAAACAGCTCGACCCCGGCAACCGAGAGGATCTCGTTCAGATTTTGTTTCGCACGAATCGTTTCGAGGATCGGCACGACGAGCACATGCTCGTTAGCGGTCGCGGTGTGCTCGACGAAGGCTTGTCCCCAGGCCGTGGCCCGCTCGGCGCCAATGCCGCGCGTCCCTTGTTGCGGGTACTGGGCGAACTGTACTGCCGCGCGGAGCTGCTCGGCCGACTCGATCCACGGCACCACGACTCCGTCGGCACCGCAGTCGAGCACGCGCTTGATGAGCCCGCTGTTCAACTCGGCGATCCGCACCAGGGCGACCGTGTCGCTGCGAACAACACACCGCAGGTGAGCGACGATGTCCCCCCAGTCGAGATGGCCGTGCTCGGCGTCGATGATGATCCAGTCGAGCCCGAGAGCGACAGCCATTTCGCTGATGTTAGGCGCTTCGAGCGAGACCCAGAGGCCGGCAGTGGCCTCGCCCGAGTTGAGTTTTTGCCGCAGTCGCTTGATCGCCGCTGTATTCACGCTGCGTTCCTGATTGACGTAGGTGCGGGAGCCGATTATGACAGACCATGCTGTTTAGGGGGGCTCCCGGAGTGTGTCAAGTGGCGAAGACGATTCCTCAACATGCTCAGTGTCGTCCCATGCTGCGGTCTGGGCATGTCATGCTGGTGTGTTGCGCCATCGTTGCACTCGGGTATCCGCTGCGAGCCGCGGCTGATGAGGGCATTGAGTTTTTCGAGAAAAAAATTCGCCCGGTGCTCGTGCAGCACTGCTACAAATGCCACAGTGAGCAGGCCGAGAAGGTGCGAGGGGGTTTTAAGCTCGACAGTCGCGAGGGCTTGCGGCGCGGGGGCGAGTCGGGCGTGGCCATAGTACCCGGGCAGAGTGAGCAAAGCCTGCTCTATCAGGCGCTACTGCACAACGACTCGGCGTCTCAGATGCCTCCGAGTGGAAAGTTGCCCGACGCGGTGATTGACGATTTCCGTCAGTGGATAGCTCGCGGAGCGCCTGACCCGCGCGACAAGCCAAGCTCGGCCGCGCTCTCGTGGGAGCAGGTGCTCGCAGGTCGTCGCGCATGGTGGAGCCTGCAACCGATCAAGAAGCCCAGCGTGCCAGCGGTGCGCGACGGGAGTTACTCGACGCAGCCGATCGACCGCTTCTTGCAGTCCCGCTGGGAGTCCGCAGGCGTTAGTCCCGCGCCACTCGCCGATCGCCGCGTGCTCATCCGCCGCGCGTCGCTCCTTTTGACGGGCCTCCCTCCAACCCCTAGCGAGGTCGATTCGTTCGTGCGCGACGAGTCGCCACAGGCTTATGAACAGCTCGTTGATCGACTGCTCGCTTCGCCCCGTTATGGCGAGCACTGGGCGCGTCACTGGCTCGACTTGGTGCGTTACAAAGAGACGCATGGCTCGGAGCACGACCCGCTCTTGCCGCATGCTTGGAGGTACCGCGACTACGTGATCCGGGCGTTCAACGGTGATGTGTCTTACAACCGGTTCGTGCAGGAGCACCTGGCCGGCGACCGCTTGAGTCCGCGTTGGAACGATGAACTGGGGATCAACGAATCGCTGCTGGGGACCATGTTCTATCGGTTCGTTGAGTTTTACCCGACACCGGTCGACGTGAAGAACGAGGAGGCGACGATCGTCGAGAGCCAGCTCGACGCCTTCGGCAAGACCTTTCAGGCGCTGACACTCGCCTGTGCCCGGTGTCACGACCATAAGTTCGACGCGGTTTCGGCGCACGATTATTACGCGCTCTACGGCATATTCGCCAGCGCGCGACCGACGATGCACCAGCTCGACGACCCGCGTCGGCTACAAGAGCACGACGAGGGGTTGCGCCAGCGGTTGCCCGACATTCGGCGCGCGGTCATCGACGTCTGGCGCGACGATGTCGCGCGTTGGCCAGCGCGACTGACGGCGGCCGTCGAGCGATTGCGGAGCGGCACGTTGAGCGAGAAAATCGAGCCCACGGCGAGCGAATCCGAGCGCGATGCACACCAGCTCCGCCTCTCACTCAAGCAGCCGCATCACGCGCTCTACCCGCTCGCGCAGCTCGTCGACGTGAAGCAGAACCAACCCGAGCGCGTCGCGGAACAGGCCCCCGAGGCGAATGCGTTCACGAATCGCGAGCGCTATAAAATCTTTGCTAGGTTCGATGGGCATGACCTAGCCCCGTGGCGCACGCTGGGCGACAACTACCCGACGATCGATCGCGGCGCGTTGGTCATCAACCCCGTAGGACCGTCTGCGATTACAGCCGTGTATCCGCGCGGACGCTACAGCCATCTGCTGAGCGACAAGCACGGCGGGACACTCCGCTCGCCAAGCTTTACGATCAACATGCAGCATATCAGCGCGCTGGTCGCAGGGACGAACAACGCCCGAGTGCGGCTGATCGTCGAGAACTTTCAGGGAGACGGCGTGCTGTTTGAGCGCGTGATGCCCAAGCTCAACGGCGGCGCGTTGCAATGGGTCACGCTGCGGCCACGCGAGCAGTGGCAAGGGCGCCGAGCGTATTTGGAAGTG
>CAYLYE010000009.1:10608-55036 GCA_964387325.1 uncultured Planctomycetaceae bacterium | reverse complement strand
GAGCGAGAGGGGCACCTTGCGCTGGCGACAGAGCGGGTCGACGACCGGAACGACGCGGCGTCGCTCTTCATCGGCCGACACACTCGTCGAGTACGGCCGGGTACTTTCGCCGCCAATGTCGAGCACGTCGGCTCCGTCGGCCACGAGTCGCTCGGCCTGCGCGACAGCCGCGCCTGGGTCGAAGTACAGTCCCCCGTCCGAGAAGCTGTCGGGTGTGACATTGATGATTCCCATCAGCAAAGGCCGCACGCCACACATGAGGGTGCGGGTGCGCAGCCGCCACTGACCGGCACGCATGGGCCAATACCAATCGGGAACGTGAATCGTTTGCGACATCAACGCTGTGTCCTTGCCGGGCGATGGGTTCATCGTAGAGGCTGTGCCCCGTCGCAGGCAATCAATCTCCGCCGCAAAATCGCCCGGGCACTTGCAATTCGCGCCGCTACAAGCGATACCGTAGGCAATCGATCGATGTCGCCTTGCGCGTTCCCCTTGCTCGGAGAAACTGCCGATGAGTCGCTGTCTGAAATGGATCGCTAGCCTTGTGCTGGTCATAAGCGGCGTGCTCAACGCGGCCGAGCCGAAAATTGTGTCGGTCGCGAAAATCTGGGACGCCGGAGCCCATAACGCCTTCACCGATTTGATCCGATTTAAGAACGAGTGGTACTGCTCGTTTCGCGAGGCCGAGGGGCATGTCGGCGGCGACGGCAAGTTGCGCGTGCTCACATCGACCGACGGCCTCGCGTGGACGAGCGCGGCCTTGTTGGCCGAAGAGGGGGTTGACCTGCGCGACCCCAAGCTGTCGATCACTCCGGACGGTCGGTTGATGATCGTCGCCGGGGGGAGTGTGTACGGCGGCACGAAAATCCTCAAGGGGCGTCAGCCACGCGTGGCTTTCTCGACCGACGGGCGTAAGTGGACCCCGACGCAACGCGTGCTCGTCGAGGGGGACTGGCTGTGGCGCGTCACGTGGCACGACGGGGTCGCCTACGGCATCGCCTACGACGCTTCGCAACGATCGACCGCCGCGGCCCAAGAGGCTGCCAAGAGCACCAAGCCCGTCGCGCCAGGCCCGGCCGACTGGAAACTTAAACTGTTCCGCAGCACCGACGGCGTCCAGTACGAATTGATCACGCATCTCGACGTGCCCGGCCACCCCAACGAGTCGACACTCCGCTTTACGCCCGACGGCGAGATGATCGCCCTGGTGCGACGCGAGGCGGGGAGCACCTATGGCTGGATCGGGTCGAGCAAGCCGCCGTACAAAACCTGGTCGTGGCACGAGACCCAAGATCGACTCGGGGGCCCGAACTTCATCGTGCTCGGCGATGGATCGTTGTGGGCCGCCGGTCGCCGTTATCCCGGCGGAGCCAAGACCGTCCTCGCACATATGACCCGCACGTCCTATGAGCCGCTGCTCACATTGCCGAGCGGCGGCGACACGAGCTACCCAGGCTTGGTGTTCCACGACGGTCTGCTGTGGATGAGTTACTATTCGAGCCACGAAGGAAAGAGCAGCATTTATCTGGCGAAGGTCGCGCTCCCTTAACCCCTGGCCCCCTTGTTTTTTTGAGAAAGATTCTCGATGAGTCGATCGCCTGATCATCCCCTGGTGCGACATGGCCGCCGCGAGGCGTTGTTCGTACTGCTCGTGTGGTTCGCCACGATGGTGTACACGGTGAGCTATTGCTGGCACCACGGCAACGGTCGCACGCTGGAGAACCTGACGTTCGTGTTCGGGTTTCCCGACTGGATCTTTTGGGGCGTCGTGCTGCCGTGGTTCGTGAGCCTCGCGATCTCGACGTGGTTCGCGTTCTGGGGCCTGAGCGACGATCCGCTCGGTGATGAGGCGGCCGAAGAACCCTTGCACGAGGACGCTCAGCATGGGTAATCACGATTTCGGCGCGATCGTCGCCCTGCTGCTGGTCATCGGCTTCAGCGTCAAGCTGGGCACGGTCGCCCAGCGCGTGGTCGAGAAGGGCTCGTTCCTGAAGGGGTTTTTTCTCGGCAATCGCGGCCTGGGCGTGTGGGCAATGGCGCTCACCGCCACGGTGCAAAGCGGCGGCACGTTCATGGGCTTCCCGTCGCTCGTGTACTCGCACGGCTGGACGGTCGCGCTGTGGATTGGCAGCTACATGATCGTGCCCCTCACGGGCTTTGGTGTCGTCGCCAAACGATTGGCGCAGGTCTCGCGACGCTCCGGCGCGATCACCGTGCCCGACCTGTTCCGTAGCCGCTTCGACAACGCCAAGATCGGACTGGTCGCCTCGCTACTGATCCTGTTGTTTCTGACGTTCATGATGATTGCCCAGTTCAAGGCCGGGGCGTTGGTCATGAAGCTCTCGTGGCCAGGCAACGCCGATTTGGCGTTGGTCGAAGACACGGCCAGCGGGCTCGATTATGCCTATTACATCGGCCTGAGTGTGTTCGCGCTCACGGTCGTTAGCTACACGCTGATCGGCGGCTTTTTGGCGAGCGTCTGGACCGACTTGTTTCAAAGCGTGCTGATGATCATTGGCGTCGCTATGCTTTTTTGCCTCGTGTACCTGAGCGGCGCGGCGCCATCGCTCGAACAGGCGACCATCAACGCCGTGCAGCAGACCGGCGAGGGGTACATCAATTTCTCGGGCTACGCGAAAGATGGCCGGACGTTTTTGACCCCCGGCTTGGCATGTTCGTTTTTTGTCGTCTGGATATTCGGCGGCATGGCCTCGCCGGCCAGCGTGACTCGCGTCATGGCGAGCAGCGACACGGCGACCCTGCGGCGGTCGATTTTCGTACTTGGTACGTATAACTGTTTCATCTACATACCGCTGATCTGCATTTGCATCGCGGCTCGGACGATCATGCCCAATTTGGCCGCTTCGGACGAAGTGATCCCACGGATGGCACTATGGGCAACTCGCGATTTGCCCGGTGGGTCGTTCTGGGCTGGTGTGATCTTGGCCGCGCCGTTCGGCGCCGTGATGGCCACAGTCAGTTCGTACCTCGTGGTCATCTCGTCGGGGTTGGTCCACGACGTGTATCAGCGATTTATCAACCCGCAAGCCACCGACATTCAGCTCCGCAACCTGACGCGGATTGTGATGGTAGCGTTGGGAGGCGTGTGCGTGGCGGCCAATATTCATCCAGTGCAATACCTGCAAGCGCTCGTGATCTTCTGCACGAGCAGCGGGGCGGCGGCGTTTCTGGTCCCCGTGTTCATGACTTGCTACTGGCGACGCGCCACAGCCGCCGGAGCGATTGCCGCGATGCTCACCGGATCGGCGACGGTTCTCACGCTGTTCGTGATCGGTCTGAACAGTGCTGATCCGCTGATCGGGAACGCGACTAAATTCCGACCGTACTTTTTACTCGGCGTGGAGCCGGTCGTCTGGGGCATCTTGTTCGCCGCGATCGTCGGCGTGCTCGTGAGCCTCAAGACGAATCCGCCGGATGACCACGTGATCGAGAAAATCTTTGCGTAACCAATCGCTTGGCCGGGGATTTGAATGGCTAGCCGTCCGTCTCGGACCGATGGTGTGATGCCGGCCTTGTCGCTAATTTGAAACACAATCTTTGATCGCACTGTGAAGCCGTACTCGTCCGGTCCCAGAGGGACCGGCTATCAAAGGTAACTCACCGGCTTTTGTAGACGACGAAAATAAACAGCGGCACCAGTCCTGCGATGATGGCGAGCAGCACTTTCACGAGAGGAGACATCCCTTGCCCCTGCACGGGCTCGTTCGCTGAGGCTTTGCTCACGAGTGGGGCGTGCTTCGGGGTCTCGACAATCTTCGGGGTCGTCACCTTAGGCTTCGAACTCGGCTTGGGCGGAGTCGCTTCGGCGCGGACGGTACCATGCTGTGGGAGTTGAGTCGGTCGAAGTTGAGGAAACACCTCTCCGGCTTTACGCCATTCAGCCCACCCTTCGCGCCATACGAGACTCGGGGCGGTCACGCGCCCTTCGACAATCCAGCCCCGAAACGTCACTCCATCGGCCGGGCCAAACTGGGTCGTGTGGCCAGGGGGGACGACATACCACAGTCGCGTCGGCGCCTCGTCGATCGGATCGCTCATTGCCGGCTCAGGTGTCGGCGCCTCGCTCGTCGCGGTCGACACACTCAGCGACGGCTCATCGTCGAGCGGGTCACTCTCCCCCTCGGCTATTTCGGCCGCGCCGGTTGATGAAGCCAGCGTCGAGGCCCCTTCGAGCGCGGGGATAAAGACCCGACCGTTGCATTTCGGGCAGCGGCCTTTCTTGCCCGCCAGATGGGCCTTCACATTGAGCATGTGGCCGCAGGAGTCACATGCGAATCGAATTCCCATGATGCCGCGCGGCCGTTTCGCCGCGGTGTGAAATAAGGAAGCCAGGACACAGTTTGCAGAGCGTACCGACGCTCGATGTACGAGACTCGATTAATTATACGCTCAAAAACGTCGGTCGACTCGTCCGTTATTTCACGATCGGCGCGCGGACAGTCCGCTGTCGCTGGCCGGCCGCATCTTTGTCGATCATATATGTCACCACCAGGTTCGACATCTCGTTGGCGCTCTCCTCGCCAAAGATCACCGTCGACGTCGGGTCGGGGTTGTAGGGCATGAGCCGTGAGTTGTCCCAGTGACCCGTCACCCGGAGGGTCGAGCCGGCCGGAATTTTCACCGGTTCCTCGAACAAATACCGCCGCTGCCAATTGAAGTCGTAGGCCGGAATGGCCACGAGCAGCTCTTCTCGGCCGTCGGGATATTGGATGGACAATTGGTAGTCGGCCCCGCGCAAGTGCATGTGCGGCCGGACGTCGACGAGCACAACGTCCTGCTTGAAGTAGGGCTCGAACTCGGTCCGTTGATGGGCGCGATGTGGCGGCAACTCGATCGTCCGATCGCGCGTAAAAATATGATCGTAGAGCACATGCTCCGGTGGATTGCGATCTTTGCGCCATACAAATCCGATCGACGTCCGGTCGGCGACGTCTTCGTCGATCGGCGTGTAGTGCATCTCGAACATCAGGTCGTGACCAGCCGGGACAAGCACCCCTTCGTCGCTCTTAAAGCGGCGCGTGCTGAATTGATCGCCGGGCGTGTAGCTGGCGATCCGCCAGTGTCCTTCGCCCGTGATACTGTAGAGCTTACTCATCATGAGCGCGCCGCTGATGGGCCCCGACGTGTCCTGCGGTCGATCCTTGCGATCAACGACGAACACTTGAATATGATGCACGACGCGACGATCGCCCGGCAGCAGCTCAAGCTCCTGCACATAGCGATCTTCCTTAAAGTCGTTGGGGACCCAGAAGTATTGATACTCGATCGTCTTCGAAGCCTTGACGACAAACGGCTTGGTCATGGTCAACACATAATCGGGTTTGCCATTTCCGATCGTGAATTGGCCCGGCTTGGGCAGTTCGGGCAGCTCCAGTGGCTTGGTCGGGGTTTTGCCCGCCACGAGCCATTGGGACTCGCCCTGCTCGCGTCGCGCCAGTCCCTGGTCGATCCAGTTGACGATTAAATTCCGATCCTCATCGCTGAGCAGCAGCGCGCCATGCACCTTGCGGCCGCGTGTGGGATCGCTCTGCCACGGGGGCATGCGCTGATTTGCAACCTCGCGGCGAACTGTGGCCGCCTTCAACTTGACCGACGCAAAGTCGTGGAGCGGAAAGCCGCCGACGCCCCCTTCGTAATGGCAGGTCACGCAATGCTTGTTCAGCAGCGGGGCGACATGATCGTGATACGTAAGTGTCTCTTCAGGCAATTGTCGAGGCCACGGCGGCAGTTGCATCTCGCAGCCTTGCGCTCGCGTCTCGGCCAACGCCCCTTTGCCGCTCAACAGTCCGTCGATCGCATCCGAGAGGTAATTGCTCGCCTGCTGCGTGGGAGATTTCTTCCAGCCCGAGTCGTCGATCATCCCCCGATACCGTACCAACATTTGCGAGTCGAGCAGAAACGCCTCGGGCGTGGCACGGGCTTTGAGATGCCGGGCGAGCAGACCGTCGACGTCGATAAACGTCGGAAATGACAGGTCGTGCTTCTGCACGTGCGTGGCCATCGCGATCCGGGTGACCCCTTCGTTCGCATACACGCCTAGGAACTGCACTTCCTGTTCCAGATACTTGTCGGCCAACTCGTTGAGTCGCGGTGCGATGCGGGTCACCAGCGGACATTTCGTGTCGAGAAACACCACGACGAAGCCGCGTACTCGGCCACCGGCGATCGTCGTCAGATCGGCCGACCAGCCGTGCTCGATCCCCCAGCGATCGACGAGCACCGGTTGCGGAAATGACTCCCGCGCCAATTCGGCACTCGTAGCAAATTGAGCAAAACCGACCGTAGCCACTACGATCGATACCATCCGTCGCAACGAACCGAACATGTCAAGATACTCCGAGCACCGACGCGAGCTTTCGCAGAGAATTCAATTTCTCACGATGAAAACATCTGACCGCGGCGACTCTGGACCGTAGAAAAAGTCAAACGCAGCTATTGATCCTCATAGCTGTTACATACGCTATACGACATGTGGCGTGCATATCTCGTACCTCAACACGAACTCTCATTGATCGACGTCGATTCGGGCGAAAACATAATCGACGCGGAGTGGTCATCATCGCGCTGCGCGGATTTTGAGCCTGAGGAACGGTTATGCGGCGTCTCGGCATGTGGAACTGGGTTCTTTCGTTGGCGACGCTTGGGTCGCTCGTCGGTCGTACCTTGGCGGCAACGCCACCTTCGATCGACGCACTCATCGATCAAGCGGCGGTGCAGTTCGTGCCGCGCGATGCTCGGGCCGTTGAACATGCCCGAGCCGACCTCCTTGACGCCATCGAAGCGGTCATAACACGTCTGCAAGACGCCTCGCCACAAATCCGCCAAGCGTGGATCGATTACCTGCTGCTCGACGAGCAACAAGCGTTGATCTCGCAAATTATACCCATTCAGGAGCAGCTCGAGCAATTGGCGCGCGTGCATCGCCGCATGACCGCCGATCGCAAAGGGCTCGAAGATCCCACGCTGCTCAGGCTGCGCACTGAGGCTCAAAAGTACCGAACCGCATTGCAGTTAGCGTCGCTCGACCTGGAAACGCAAGCCCATTCCCGAGTGGCCGAACTACGCGCGTTATTAACTGCCTACGAAAAACAAACCGAACACGAGACAGCCGATCAAATCGGGGCTACGTTGGCCTGGCTCGAAAATGCAGGGCAAGCCTCGGAACTCGTCGCCGCGGTTCGCCAGCGTTACTCGCAACCCAACCTGTGGGTGCAGGTCTCTGAGCAGTTTGCCAACGACTACGCTCAAAAAGAAGTCGAGCAGATCAGCGATCAAATCACCACGATTCTAGGAACCGTCACGCGCGGTCCAGCCGCGACCAAAGGCAAACTGTCGTTGAATTTCGTACCAAACGAGTCACAAGCCGAGATCCACTTGCATCTGCGCGGCGAAATTCACGCCGATCGCAACGTCGGACACAACGGCCCCGCGACGATCTTCAGCGCCAGCGTCACTCAGTTCTCGGCAGCCAAGGCGTTTTTGATCGACCCGCGCTTGGGTATCACGAGCCGTAAGGCCAAGGCCAACGCGGCCACCGAAGCCCAGGTGCGACACATCCAAGTCGAACCCAAGCATCTGAAAAATCTGCTCGACGGCCCATACACCAAAGCCGCCTGGAAAAAATCGTATAAGCTGCACAACGCCGCCGAGCAAGAGGCGTCGCGGATCGCCAGCGATCGGATCGCCGAACAACTGGAACAAGAAAGCGGCAAGGCGCTCCGCGAAGCGCAACAGGATTTCGATCACTACGTATTCGTCGGTCCCGCCCGAACCGACGAGATCCCCGAGCTCTCGTCACGCTCGACCGACGAACTGCTTCAAGTTCGCTTGAAGTTGGCTGGTAAACATCAGCTCGGTGCTCCGGCCGCGCCCCCAATACTCAACGCCGCCGCGCCGATCAGCGCGGCCGTGCATGAATCGTTGTTCAACAATCTCTCGGCCCGATATATCTGGCAGGGTGCGACCCACGAAGACGAAACGATCGAGAAGTTTGCCAAGATGGTCGCCGGCGACGTTCCTTTGCCACTGCGTGTGTTCTCGAACAGCGTGTACTGGTCGGTCACGGTCGACAGCGACAAGCCACTGACAATCGCCTTCGATAAGGGGCATGCCGATCTCACGATCCATACCGTGTCATGGAAGCTGGGCGAGCGAACCTACAACTGCCCACTCGATATTCGTGTCGGTTACAGCCTGGAAGCGACCAAGTTCGGCATCTTGTTCAAACGGCTTGGGCCGGTCGATATTCGCGCCGCGAGCGGCCATGTCGTGACATTCGACGAGCGGCAGGATCTGTGGCCCCATGTCGAACAAAAGGCCAACGCGGTGTTTCCTCCCTCAGGTCGCTTCAACAACCTGATTATGCCCGAGGGGGGCACCTTCGGCCCGATCGGCAACTTGAGGCTGAAAAACGTTACCAGCGATAAGGGCTGGCTGACGCTTGAGTATTGATCGTCGACTGTGCCCGTCGCGGGTCCAACTCAGCCCGGTTGTGCGACGCGGTCCTCGACACAAACACACCCCGCTGCGAGAGTCGTCGTTAGCATTTGAAACATGCCGTTCTGTCTCAGCACGTATCAAGTGCCCTGCTGCGATCGAGATGGCCCGTCTGGAACACAAAAAGAAGAGGGGACTGCGAGTGCACCGCCACCCGAGTGACGTGGAGGGTATTGTCGAGGGAGGTGGCTTCGCGGTACGATCGCGGGAGTGTCGATAGTCGTCGAGGCGTCTGAATGACGCATCGGGCGGTTAGCTCAGTTGGTTAGAGCGCCACGCTTACACCGTGGATGTCGGGGGTTCGAGTCCCTCACCGCCCACTCCGGCATTCTGCATGCCGTCGCATTGAGCAGTAAACCCCAGCAAAACTGGGGTTTTCTTATGCGCTGCCGAAAAGCTTTGCTGATCGTTGCCTTTCGATAGCGGAGTATCCCAATTGAAATCCGCCGCTTACTTTATCGGTGGAACCTTCGGCTCGGCGGCGAAGAGTGAGGAGCAAAGCAGGATCAATATCAGGACAGTTCGCATGATGGTTGATCTTGTGGGGCGTGGGTTGCCTCACCTTGGCCAAGGAAAGAACCTGCCGGTCTTTGCCATATAGTCACGATACTGTTGTCCGAATCGCTCGATCAACATTTGCTCCTCCTTGGGCGTGCGAACGTTGAGCAAAAAGAGAACGATCAGACTCGACAAGCCAATCAGCCAGTTTGCGGTCAGTATCGTGACCGAGGCCATGAGCAGCGCTGCCGTAACATAAAAGGGATGACGGACCCAGCGATAAGGGCCGTGCGTCACCAGGGTTGCCTCGGCCCTGGTGATGACCGTATCCGTGAGATTCTTGCCAAGGCTCGATAAAGTCCAATACATCAGTCGTGAGCAAGACACTCCAGTGGCGACTCCGCTCCATCGCACCCAAGGAGGCAGTGGAACAGACGCCCACTGCACGAGTGGTGGAGAAAGCAAATAGACCAATGTGCTGATCCACAAACCAAGCCCGGCCAGCCGCAAGATCGTTGCGAAAACGTAGCCTTCCGGCTCGTGGGAAATCTTTTCACCTGAAGATGCGGCCTGGAAGCGGTGGTAAACCGTTACGGCCATCGTGAGAGCGATGACGACGACCAGGGCGACACGAAATGGATTCTCGGCTGGCATCGGATACTCGCAGAAGACGGAAGGTCACTTACTGTTCACCGATCCCGGCGGTAGCATGGGCGGCGTGAAATCGGGAGCCTTACCGCTCAGGGATTGAAGGAAGGCCACCAAGTACGGGACATCGGAGAAACTTTGGCCTGCTAAATCGGGAGCATCCGGCGTTAGGCCGTCTGTGCCGGAACGAGGAATCCCTCGGTAATAGAACGTCACAACTTCATTGAGCGTTTTGAGCGAGCCATCGTGCATGTATGGTCCCGTTTCGGCAATGTTCCGCAAGGAGGGCGTGCGAAATCGAAACCGATCTTCCTTTTTTCCCGTAATGTTCGCTCGGCCTTCGTCCTTTTCCGAGACGCCAAGCCGGTAGAACTTGCCGTCGCTAAGCAATGGCCCGTTGTGGCATTCGATGCACCGTGCCTCCCCCTCAAACAATTCCAGTCCCCGCTTGGCGTCAGCCGACAATGCGTTCTTGTCTCCCATCAGGTAGCGGTCAAAATCCGATGGCCCCGTTACCAAAGTGCGTTGGTATGCCGCTAATGCTTTGGCGATCTCGTCACGATTTGGCTTCGTGCCGAACACGGACTGGAACTGTGCCGCGTAGCCGGGAATCGCATTTAATTCTGCTTCGAGTTGATCCAGGTCTTGGTGCATCTCATCCGGGGATTGGATCGGCCCCAGAGCTTGTTCTTCCAAGCTTGAAGCTCGACCGTCCCAAAAGAACGTGGAGAAGAGCCCCACATTGAGACAGGACTGCGTGTTACGAGCCAGCTTCTTACCGCCGTGACCGTTGTTCAAGGCCACGCCATCTGCGAATGCCTTTTCTGGCGAATGACAAGTGGCGCAACTCATGTCGTTGTTGCCGGATAGTCGAGGGTCGAAAAACAACTGCTTCCCTAGCGATACCTTTGCCGACGTTGTTGGGTTTTGGGGCGGATCGACGGGGCGTTCCAGCAGGGCTACGAGCCGACTTTTGCTCCTGGGCTTTTCGCTGCCCGGTTCTTGAGCGAATGCATTCAATGCAACGGCACCGAGTATGAGGAGAACGATTTGTCTCATAGCGGCTTCTCGAAATCTGAAGCGGTGGCTGGCAGTTCAAGGACTAAGTTATGGGCGAATCGCAGTTTCTACCTTGGACTTACTTCTTCGGCTTGCCCGGCACGACCGGCGTATCGTCGGCGTTGCCCCATTCGCCCCAACTCTTGTAGTAGTTGCTCACGTCTTCAGCCCCCATCAATTCCAAGCCAAAGGCCATCACCGAGGCTCGGCCACCCCCTTGGCAATGCGTCGCAATCGGCTGATCTAAATTGATCCCGGCATCGCCAAAGAGTTTTCGCATCTGATCGGCGGGCTTGAACTGCTGCGTCTCTTTGTCAAGCAAGTCGCTCCACTCCAGATGCTTCGCACCGGGGATCGCACCGGCCCGCTTGTTGGTCATCTTTTCCGTGCCGCAGAACTCGCCTTCAGATCGGGTATCGACGATTTGCAGACCGGGTTTCGTGAGCGAGTCGAGCAGCGATTGCTTGGTTGACAGTCGCTTTGCGATGGGAACGGCCACGAAGTTACTCGACGCCGGAGTCGGAACGACGTCCTTTTGAACGGGTAGGGAATTCTTCGCCCACATCGGCCAGCCGCCGTTGAGCAGTCGCACGTCGTGCAATCCCCAATATTTCAGAATCCACCATATACGGGCGGCGTCCTTACTCATGTTGTCGTCGTAGACCACGATCTTTGATTTGCCGTCGATGCCGAGCGCAGCAATTCGCTGGCTCCACCCCTTGGAGTCGTTACCGTCGCCGAACGCTTTAGACCAAGCGGCGTGATCAACCCAAACCGCACTTGGAACATGCCCCGAGGCGTACTTGGCCTGCTCACGAGCGTCGAGAATCACAAACTGCTTGGCGACATCCGGCTTGGCGAGTTCTGCCGATTCAACGAGCAACGAGGGATGAGGGTAGGTCGGCTGATCGGCCATGACAAAATTCCAGGCGAACAGCAACGCAACGAGTCCGAATACGGGCTTCATAGAGGAGTCTCCAGTGATTTGAGATAATCTATTTTACACGCCCTCGATCGGTATCTGAACCCCGGCACTTCGCCCTGTCGGCTTCTCGACAGGTGTCTACGATGACGGCGGTTCTCGTCTCCGAAGCTCATGCTCGAAGGAGTTTTCGAGGATACGACGGTCGAGGCATTCTTCTTCGACGATCTGGAGCGGTTGCCGAAGAAGCTCCGCAACGTGGTTCTGAGCTTAGTGCGGAACGGTAGCAAGCGGCTACCGGATTTGAAGATCGTGTGGGCGGCTGTGGGCGTGGCCGCAAATAACGCGGACGAGTTCGATCCGGAGTCTGTCGAGCCATTCACCGTGACGGTGGAAGTGGGGGGCAGGCTGCACATGCCCTAACTCACCGAAGTCTTCAGTGTCGAGGCGGCTGTGCCGCAGTAGCACAGCCTCGTGGGTCGGCGAAGGTCTTAAAGTGGTCGGTCGCCTGTGATTCGTGATTGCCATCGTTCATCTCCTGGTTTCGAGTCAGATTAGGCCGAGGGGCGGGCAGTTGCAAGCGGCCACCGATTGCTTACCCTTACGGTCTGTCAATCAGGCCACAAATCAATGCACCTTTGCAGTCCTCAAGATGGATCACGCTGTTTGGCCAATTCTTTGGCTCTCCGCCCAAGTGTCAGGATGTGCAGTTCTGATTGCTTCGGTTATTGGTTTGCCCTTGGGAGGATGGCTCGGCAGTTCGCACTTCAAAGGGCGAAACGTGGTTTGGGCGATGATTTACACCGGAATGGCGATGCCTCCGGTCGTCGTTGGGCTGCTCGTCTATCTCTTGCTCTCGCATAGTGGCCCCTTCGGTTCCTTGGATTGGCTATACACACCCAAGGCGATGATTCTTGCCCAAGTCGTTCTCGATCTGCCATTCGTCGTCGGCATTACCATGACAGCGGTCGCAGCGGTTCCTACGAACCTCATGTTTCAACTGCGGACGCTCGGGGCCAGCGAACGACAGGCACGATGGACAATCCTGGGTGAAGCACGTTCCGGCGTGATCCTCGCCATCGCCACAGCCTTTGGTCGCAGCATTTCGGAAGTCGGAGCCGTGTGGATGGTCGGCGGAAACATTCAGGATCACACGAGGGTGCTAACGACCGCCATCATTTTGGAAACAGGCAAAGGCCAGTTTGCCTTGGCGTTGCTGCTGGGAGCGATACTTCTGTCCGTCGCTCTCACTCTGAATTTGGTATTTATCCGCTTCCACGGGCAACCCTCGCCGTGAATGAACCGCTGATCTCGCTGAATCACGTTCGTCGCCAACTCGGCGATACCTTCACGCTCAATATCGAGCAGTTGGTCATCCGACAAGGTGAGGTCTTGTGTCTGCTTGGACCGACGGGGGCCGGAAAAACAACCCTCCTGCGATTACTCACCGGTTTGCAGCCGCCCGATTCTGGAAACATTCAATTCAAGGGCATTCCGACAAGTGGCCGACCCGCTGCCCCCACGTTTCCCACGATCACGATGGTCCATCAGAGGCCGTTGCTCTTGCGTGGTTCGGTTCGGAAGAACCTTGAGTACGGGCTTCGATTGCGAGGGCTTCTCAGCGACTCTAAAACAGACCAATGGTTGGAGCAGTTAAGCCTTAAGGCGGTCGAGAAGCAGGATGCTCGCACGTTGTCCGGCGGGCAAATGCAACTCGTGGCTCTAGGCAGAGCCTTGATCGTCGATCCTGATATATTGCTGCTTGATGAGCCCACGGCGAACCTCGACCCTGCCCACGTGGCATTGGTTGAACAGATCATCTCCAATATCCATCTCCAACGTAAACTGACCGTCGTGTGGGCCACTCACAACTTGTTTCAAGCCAGACGGGTTGCTCATCGAGTCGCACTGTTGTTGAACGGCGAGAATATCGAAGTGGCCTCGACGCAAGACTTTTACGAATGCCCGAGCGATTCACGCACGGCGGATTTTGTTCAAGGAAAAATGGTGTACTGATGTACGCACGACTGACGATCCTTTTTCATTTTACGACATATGTTCTTCTGACGATTGCAGCCGGGTGTCAGAACTCAGCCCCACAGACGACACTCACCTTGGCGACCACGACCAGTACTCAAGACAGTGGCCTGCTCGACGTACTGGTGCCGAAGTATCGAGAGCAATCAGGCATCGAAGTCAAAGTCGTGGCGGTCGGTAGTGGACAAGCCCTGGAATTGGGGCGACGAGGTGATGCTGACGTACTGTTGACCCATTCCCCCGCTGCCGAGGAGAAGTTCATGGCCGAAGGCGGAGGAAGTGAACGTCGACCAGTGATGCATAACGACTTCGTGTTGATTGGCTCCCAGACCGATCCTGCTGAGGTCAACGGGGAGAAGTCAATCGTGACCGCATTGTCTCGAATTGCATCGAAGGGTTGCACGTTCGTCTCACGAGGCGACGAGTCGGGGACTCACCAGAAGGAACGTGAAGTCTGGAAGATATCTGGGCAAGAGCCGGCGGGAGATTGGTACGTGCGGTCCGGTTCGGGCATGGCCCAAACGATTCGCATTGCTGAAGAGAAGAAAGCCTACACGCTTGCAGATCGAGGCACCTATCTATCGATGCGTAAGGAATCCAGCCTCGTGATCTTATGTGAGGGGGACTCGATATTGATGAACCGCTATTCAGTCATCCCCGTCAATCAAGCCAAGCATCCCCATGTGAAGGCGGAAGCAGCCAAGCGTTTTGCCGATTTTCTGACCCAGCCCGATACGAAAAAGGCGATTGCCGTTTTCGGCGTCGAGAAGTACGGCCAGCCATTGTTTTTTCCCGACGAATAGCGTGAGCGCCAACATACTCCTCGGCCTTCATCGTAGTATGGTCGGCAGATGCCTATAGGCTTTCATGGCTGTAAAGCGTAGAATGGCGTCTCATTCGGACGATTAAATGAAGAGCAACCCGCTCCAGTCGGGAGGCTCGTCAGTGAATAAGCCGACGTGACCGGTCCCGTCAGGGTTTTCGGTCACGTCGGCTTTTTTCGTTTGATGCGCATCTTCACCGCACACGAAGGCGGTAATAGATAACGAGAGCGAGACCTCAATGCCGGATCAAAAAATCCCACTGCACTTCCAACCGGAGTGGAGCCGAGTCACCCTCGCCAGCATAAGCGATGCGGTCATCACCACGGACACCGCAGGGCGGGTCACGTTCCTGAACCCGGTGGCAGAATCTTTGACAGGCTGGACGCAGGGTGAGGCAGCGGGTCTCCCTCTGGAACAGGTGTTCAATATCATCCATCCAGAGACTCGAATGACGGTCGAGAGTCCCACCGTTCGAGCCTTGCGGGAAGGCGTGAATGTCGGACTAACGAATCACACGCTGCTCATTACCAAAAATGGCACCGAACTGCCCATTGGCCCGACTGACGACAGTGCCGCTCCGATTCGAAACGACAAGGGCGAACTGGCCGGTGTGGTGTTGGTGTTTAGAGACACCACCGAACTCCGCCGCCAAGAGCGAGCAGTGCGGGTCGCTCTTGCCTACGCCGAAAAAATCATTTCGACCTTGAGAGAGCCGTTCGTGGTCCTCGACACGAACCTGCGGGTCAAGTCGGCCAATCGTTCCTTCTATCAGAACTTCCATGTCGACAAGGAGGAAACGGAAGGCCGCTTCATTTACGACCTGGGCAACGGCCAGTGGAACATTCCTCGACTGCGGACGCTGCTGGATGAAATCGTATCTAACCACCATCCCGTCCAAGATTTCGACGTGGAGCACGAGTTTCCCACGATTGGCAAGAAGATGATGCTGCTCAATGCCCAGCGCTTCGAGTCAGTGGACGCACAATCGGACTTGATCCTGCTCGCCATCGAGGACATCACCGACCGCAAACAGACCGAAGCGGCATTGCGACAGAGCGAACAACACCAAAGATTCATTCTGGACTCGATCCCTCAGAAACTCGTCACCACCAAGCCAGACGGGAGCGTGGACTACTTCAACCCGCAGTGGATGGAATACACCGGACTGTCGTTCGAGGACCTTAAAGACTGGGGCTGGAAGCAGATCATCCATCCCGACGACGCAGACGAACACGTTCGCGGATGGCTACAGGCCGTCGAGACCGGGGAAGTGTACGAACACGAAAGCCGCTTCCGCCGTGCCGATGGTGAGTATCGCTGGCACATCAGTCGTGGCGTCCCGATGCGGAACGACGCTGGTCGGATTGTGATGTGGGTCGGTGCAAACACGGATATTCATGACATCAAGCTGATTGAACTGGCGTTGGTGGATTCGGAGATTCGTTATCGGCGGCTGTTCGAGACGGCCAAAGATGGCATCCTGCTCCTCGACACAGAAAGTGGCAGAATCACGGACGCCAACCCGTTCATGAGCGAACTGCTGGGATACTCGCACGAACATTTCTTGGGCAAGGAGTTGTGGGAGATCGGACTGTTCAGCGACAAAGCGGCCAACGAAGCTGCTGTGCGTACACTCCAAAACAAGGGATACATTCGTTACGAACACTTGCCGCTGGAAACCAGCAGTGGGCTACGGGTTGAAGTCGAGGTCGTCGCCAACGCCTACCGCGAGGACCACCACAAAGTCATTCAGTGCAACATTCGGGACATCACCGAACGCAGTCTCTTGGAAAAGCAAATGCAGGAGCAGGCAACAGCATTGGCTGATCTGCATCGCCGCAAGGACGAGTTCTTGGCAATGCTCAGCCACGAGCTCCGCAACCCGCTTGCTCCCATCTCCAACGCCGTGCATCTACTTCGACTAGGGAAGCACGAGGAGCCGCTCCAGCAGAAAGCCCGTACCATTATCGAGCGACAACTGGTTCAACTGACTCGTCTCGTCGATGACTTGATGGAGGTGTCCCGCATCACCACCGGCAGGGTCCAGCTTCGTCTGGATCGAGTCATCCTCAGCGGCTTTGTAGAGCGTGCTGTGGAGTCGGCCCGCCCGTTGATCGACCAACGCAAACATCAACTCACGGTTTCATTTCCCCCACAACCGATCTATCTGAACGCCGACGCTTCCCGGCTGGAACAGGTGGTTGTGAACCTGCTCACCAACGCTGCTAAATATACTGACGAGGGCGGTCACATCTGGCTGACCATCCAAGAAGATGGCACGGATTGTGTCTTACGAGTTCGTGATACGGGCGTCGGAATCGCTCCCGAACTGCTGCCTCGTATATTTGACCTCTTCTCACAAGGAGAACGATCGCTGGACCGCTCGCAAGGCGGGCTGGGCATCGGGTTGGCGTTGGTGCAACGGCTGGTGGAAATGCACCACGGGAAGGTGGAGGTTCACAGTTCTTTGGGACAAGGCAGTGAGTTCGTCGTGCGATTGCCGAGGTTGCTGACTGCCGAATCACAATCGCCTCCGTCTCCGACCGAAAAGGCTCAGTCAACCGGACCATCTTTACGGGTATTGGTGGTGGACGACAACGTAGATTCGGCTGGAAGTTTAGCGCTGCTCCTTGAGGAGGCGGGGCACGAAGTGCGAATGGCTCATGACGGCCCGACTGCACTGGAAGCGGCCCTTGATTACCGACCGAACGTGGTGCTATTGGACATCGGGTTGCCGGGACTCAATGGGTATGAAGTAGCCAAGCGGTTACGCCAACAACCCGTGTTCCAGAACATGGTCATAGTCGCCATTACCGGATATGGGCAAGAAGCCGACCGCCAGCGTTCGCTAGACGCCGGGTTTAATCACCATCTGGTCAAGCCTGCTGATTTTGGAAAGGTACAAGAAATCTTGGCGACCGTCTCAGCGAAGGCGACTTCATGAAGATGCTTCGAGTGCTCTTCGTAGATGACAACCGAGAAGGTGCGGACTCGTCGGGTTTACTCGTGAATGACCACGGCACAATGTTTGCTTTAAGGGTTTGCGGGAAGCGTTGAACACCAAAGAATGCCCAGGTAAAGGCACTTTCTGCCACGCGATTATGCGTCGGCAATGTTTGGATTTGTTGCTAGTCGTGCGGTGTCGCACACTGATCGGGTTCGCTTAACGGCTCGCAAGTCGAGCAGGAGGTCATCATCTTACGCTACGCTTTGATTTTTCTCGTGATCGCTTTGCTTGCCAGTGCCTTCGGCATGTTTGGTTTGTCGGGCGTGGCGATGGAAGCCGCCAGGATTCTGTTTATTGTGTTCTTGGTGATGCTCGTGGTTTCTCTCATTACCGGACGCAGGGCATGGGTGCCTAGCCGTCGAGTAATCGTGAAGAAGTGAGTCGGATCACCACTTGCCCCAGGCTGATGTGGATCGCCGACTTGCCGCTGGCCGTGTTGAAGCTGCGACGGAGTGTCTTGCCGTCGATGGCGACGAAATCATCCGCCCCACAGATCACCGTGCGCTGGGAAGAGACAACGCAGAAATACCAGGTCATCAACGGCGGCCGGCGTTTTCAGGCGGCCGTGCAATTGGGTGTCGTGGAACTCCACTGCTGGATACAGCAAACGGCCGGCAAGCAACTGCTGATAGACCAGGTGGTCCACAGCCATTCCGGCAAACGCATCTCTTCGTTACGCAGCAAAAGCAATTCATTGCAAAGCTAATCCGCGGTTTTCCCATTGCTTTCTCGCCCATGAGGTCTACAGTGATGTGTGTTGGGAGTGGACCATGCATACATGGCTTTGTCCCAATGTCGTCGGACGACTAGAAAAAATGCACCTTGACGCATGTCAGGGGGCCGATTTGCGAGTAAGCCGACGTGGTCGAACACTCTTGGGTGTTCCGCCACGTCGGCTTTTTTCGTTTTTCAACTCGGCCGTCAAGCCACGATGCGCGTGCCCAGCGGCACCGATTTCACGAGAGATGCAACTCACACCCAACCTGAAGGAACATCGTCCATGAAACGTTCCGGCGCCACACTACTACCGATCGCACTACTATTCTTATTAGGGACCTCACTAGCGGCACAGCAGCGTCAGCGGGGCGAAGATAACTTCGATGCCACGATGAAACAGTACGGCGCTACTGTCTGGCGCGATGGCAAGCGCACTGGCCGGCCTGTCGTGGCGGTCGATTTGCGCGGTCCACGGGTGACCGACGCCGCAGTGCAAACGCTCGCATCCCAGTCGGATCTGGAAACCCTCGTGTTGGTCGACGCCAAGCTTAGCGACGCCGGACTCGAACAATTGGCTCAAATCAGCCAACTAAAAACACTCGATCTGGTCGGCCGCGAAACGAACGACGCGACACTGGCCTCGCTCAGAAACTTGAAGAATCTGAAGACGTTGGTGATCAATACGCCTCGCGTAACCGACGCTGGTTTGAAGTCACTGGCGAGCCTCGCGAATTTGGAGTCACTGCAACTCCACGGCACGCAGGTGACCGGCGCAGGGCTAACCGCGCTGACGGGATTGACTAAGCTCGAATCACTGGATTTGCGTGGTGCGAAACTCAGCGATGCAGGATTGTCGACTCTCGAACAATTGCCATCGCTCACCACTCTAGTGCTCGAAGGGAGTCATCTCAGCGATGTTGGCTTGGCGCATGTTAAGGCGCTCACGAAACTCGAGCACTTGGTGCTCGGAGCCGGTGAAATTACCGATGCTGGCCTGTCCAGCATAGCCAGTCTGACCAGTCTGCAAACTCTGTATCTGTATAATCATCAGGTGAGCGACAAGGGACTGGCCCAACTTAAGGGCCTAACGCAGCTAGAAACGCTGGTCATCGGTGGTCCTCAGATCACCGATGCCGGCCTCCAGCAACTCACCGGCTTGGTTAAGCTACGGACGCTTGCGTTGTACGGTACCCAAGTCACGGACGCCGGGCTCGTCCAGATCAAGGGCTTTCAGCATCTAACGTCGTTGCATATCAGCGGACCGTATGTGACCGACAACGGCTTGGAGCAACTCGCCAGCTTGAAAGATCTCCGTGATCTAAACCTAGCCCAAAGTCGTATCACCGATCTTGGCGTGCAGCGACTCACGAGTTTGGTCAACCTGCGAACGCTGGCGCTCGGACCTGCTGTCACCTCCACCGGCCTGCCGTATCTCAAAGAGTTGTCCAAGCTCGAAGCTCTCAAGTTAAGTCATACCCATGTGAGCGACAACGGCTTGGAAAGCCTGAGCAAGTTGCCCAGCCTGAAACACCTCGAGTTGAACAACACGTTGGTCACCGATGCAGGTCTTGAAAATCTGCACGGGCTTACCCAGTTGGAGACGCTCGACTTAGTTGGAGCGCCGGTCTCTGTGACCGGCGTTGCCAAACTACAAAAAACACTTCCTGAACTGCGAATCAATTTCTAAACAGGAGCGCATGATGAATGATCGAATACACGCCAACTTCTTGGTTGGTTTAGCGGTCGCGAGTTGGTTGGCCATGACCCCGGCCTATGTGCACGCTCAACGTGGGTTTATGGCTCGCTCGGCCGTCAACCAGTATCTGAACAACGGCTATGGCGGTTATGGAGTCTATGGCTACCAACCACAGTATTACGGTGGTTACGGCAATGGCTATAGCTACGGGAACAATTGGAATGGTTACCAGAGTAGCTATCCGACCTATGGATACAACAACGGATATTACTACGGCAGTTATCCGGCCTATACATACGGCTACCGCGGAACCTATTACGGTTATTGATCGTGACCCGTGCCGCCGGAATGAACGCTCCAAGTTTACGTGAGAAAACCGATCGATCTGACCAAGAAAGTCGTTATGTCGAATACCCAACGGACAACGGGCGGTCGGCTGCTCTGCGGACTGGCGGTGTGGTGTTGTTTGGCTACGTTATGCGACATTGCGACGGCTAAGGAATTAACCGACGACAGCGAAGTCACTGCCTCCGGTGAGCGGCTTGCGTCACGATCGGACCAAAGTGCTGTCGCATCGTTTGCCGACGACGAACTATGGTTCATTTCATCGCGCGTTCCGCTGCACGAATCCGAGGGCTCGATCCGCCTGCATTACTGGAAGTACGACGGTGAAGCAGATTGGAAGGCAGCAACACTTGAAGAATTTACGGCAGCCGACCCTGAGATCCCTATTTGTTTTCATGTCCACGGCGATCGGGTCAGCATCTCCCAAGCCAATATAGGCGGCTGGCAGTACTATCAGGCTCTCGTCACCGATCGCGTTCGGCGGACGCCGCTACGGTTTGTTATTTTCTCTTGGCCGAGCGACGGCAAGATCGGACGCAATATCGACGATGTGCGGATTAAAGCAGCTCGCGCCGAGAGCCATGCCTTGTATCTGGCTTGGGTCGTCGATCAACTGCCCGCCAATGCCCGTGTCAGTATGATCGGTTTTAGCTTCGGTGCTCGCCTGATCGGAGGTGCATTGCACTTGCTCGGCGGAGGCCGACTCCGCGGACAACAACTCTCCGAACGAGCGCCGCACGAACCGCGGGCCATTCGTGCTGTGTTCCTGGCTGCAGCGCTCGACAACGACCACCTGTTGCCGGGTCGAGGCTTCGGCGCCGCTTCGACGCAAATCGATTACTTATTAATCGCTCGAAACCAGAGAGATCACGTCCTCAAGTGGTATCCGCTCCTTTATCAATTCATGCTTCGTCCGCATCGCGGCAAACAGGCGATGGGCTACAACGGCTTTGCTGGAATGGGCTTGGTGCCTCGGCTCAATGGCCGCATTGAGCATCACGATGTGTCAGGTCTTGTCGGCGATACGCATCAATGGCCTTCCATTGAGTACTACGCGGGGGACTTTCTGAAACGGATGCGGCAATGCGTTTACTTCAAGCCGCTCGCCAATCGAGGATCTGATTGATCCTCAAAGCGTGTGCTTAACCGACGGAGTGATGAGAGGAACAGTCCTGATCTTCTTGGCACGATGCAAAAAAACCCGGGACAATCCCTGGCTTTTCTCAACATTGCATATAGACATTTAACACGGATGCGCATCATGTTTTACACGAGATTAGTAGAGCTATACGGATACGTCCGCTCTCGAAAATACTTCCATTCGCGGCCGCTCATGAAGCGCTTCACGCGACGGCTCGCATTCTTACAACTGGAAGAGCGGCGCATGCTGACGAGCATCCTGGGTACAGCCGAGACATTTGCTGTGCTCGGCGGCTCGACCGTGACCAATACCGGCCCGAGTGTGATCACGGGCAATCTTGGGGTCAGTCCCGGGGCCGCGATCGTGGGCTTTCCTCCTGGCGTCGTCACGGCGCCGGCGACCATCCACGCTGCCGATGCGGTTGCGCTACAGGCTCAGAGCGATGTTACCACCGCGTTCAATAACCTGGCGGGACGAGCGTCGAACTTCAATCTGACTGGACAGGATCTTGGCGGCCTCACACTCATACCCGGCGTCTATACCTTTGCGACCTCGGCCCAGTTGACCGGAGCATTGACGCTCGACGCGCAGGGCAATTCCAACGCCGAATTCATTTTCCAAATCGGCAGCACAATCACGACCGCTAGCAACGCGTCGGTTCATGTGATCAACGGTGCAGATAGCTGCAACGTGTATTGGGAGGTTGGCAGTTCAGCAACGCTGGGTACCAACACGGCGTTTCTAGGAAATATTCTCGCGGTCACGAGCATCACACTAAACACCAACGCCACCATCCTGAACGGACGAGCCTTGGCACAAAATGGCGCGGTGACCCTGGATTCAAATCAGATTTCAGTTGACGGTTGTAGCAGCATCTCGGGGAGGAAGATCAACGACCTCAACGGCGATGGAATCCTGCAACCGGGCGAGCCAGGATTGGCCGGCGTGACGGTCTTCCTCGACACGAACCTGAACGGCTTGCTTGATCCTGGGGAGGTGTCAACTACGACCGACGTGAATGGCAACTATACATTCGGCGACCTCTTTTCGGGCACATACCGTGTCCGTGAATCACCACAGGCCGGACTGCTACAGACCACCGCCAATCCAACCGACACCGTGCTCACCCCCGGGCAGACCGTAACGGGTGTGAACTTCGGTGATTTCCAACAGGTCTCGATCGGCGGACTCAAGTTTAACGATCTCAATGGAAACGGCGTACGCGACCTGGGCGATCCCGGTTTGGCGGGTGTGACGGTCTTTCTCGACACCAACTTGAACGGCACGCTCGATCTGGGCGAAGTCTCAGCCGTGACCGACGTCAGTGGCAACTACAGCTTTACGAACCTGGGCCCCGGCACCTACCGAGTGCGCGAGGTACCGCAAGTTGGCTCGACGCAAACCACCGGCAACCCCGCGGACATTGTGGCCAGCAGCGGCAACAACATCAGTGGCTTACTCTTCGGTAACTTCCTTGCCGGCTTCCAATTGATTTCGATCGGCGGCCTCAAGTTCAACGATCTCAATGGCAACGGCACGCGCGATCTGGGCGACCCGGGACTGGCCGGTGTGACCATCTTCCTCGACACGAACTTGAACGGCACGCTCGATCTCGGTGAGGTGTCGACCGTGACCGACGTCAGCGGCAACTACAGCTTTGCAAACCTGGGTCCCGGCACGTATCGTGTGCGAGAAGTGCCGCAGGTCGGTTCGACGCAAACCACCAGCAACCCGGCCGACATCGTGGCCAGCAGCGGCAATAACATCAGTGGTGTAAGCTTCGGCAATTTCCAACATATATCCATCGCTGGCCTGAAATTCAACGACCTAAACAACAACGGTGTGCGCGATCTGGCCGACCCTGGGCTGGCAGGCGTCACGGTCTTCCTCGACACGAACTTGAACGGCACGCTCGATCCCGGCGAGTTGTTTACTGTGACCGACGTTGGCGGCAACTACAGTTTTCCGAACCTGGGGCCCGGCACGTACCGCGTGCGCGAGGTGCCGCAGGTCGGCTCGACGCAAACGACGAGCAACCCCGCGGACATTGTGGCCAGCAGTGGCAGTAACATCAGTAGCGTGCTCTTCGGCAACTTCTTCGCCGGTTTCCAACTGATCTCGATCACGGGCCTCAAGTTCAACGACCTCAATAGCAACGGCAGCCGTGACCCGGGGGACCCGGGGCTCGCTGGTGTGACGGTCTTTCTCGATACGAACTTGAACGGCACGCTCGATCTCGGCGAGCGGTCAACCGTGACGGACGTGAACGGCAACTACAGTTTCGTGAACTTGGGCCTCGGCACATATCGTGTGCGCGAAGTGCCGCAGGTCGGCTCGACGCAAACCACCAGCAATCCCGCCGACATCGTGGCCAGCAGCGGCAATAACATCAGCGGCGTCAATTTCGGTAACTTCCTCGCCGGCTTCCAATTGATTTCGATCGGCGGTCTTAAGTTCAACGACCTCAACAGTGATGGCGTACGTGAAGCGGGTGAACCGGGACTTGCGGGGGTTACCGTCTTCCTCGACACGAACTTGAACGGTCTCTTCGATCTCGGCGAGGTATCGACCGTAACCGACGCTAGTGGCAACTACAGCTTTGCAAACCTGGGTCCTGGCTCGTACCGGGTGCGTGAAGTGCCGCAGGCCGGCGCGACGCAAACCACCAGCAACCCCGCGGACATCGTGGCCAGCAGTGGCAACAACATCAGCGGCGTGAACTTCGGCAACCATCTGCACTCGATAATCGTTATCGGGGTAGGCAAAAATCCCAACACGCCGCAACTGGTTACCATACTCGACGAGACGACTGGGATGGTGCTGAGGCAATTTGCACCTTACGGAAATTCGTTCCAGGGGGGCGTGCGAGTTGCCACCGGCGATCTCACAGGAGATGGCATCGACGAGATCGTGACCGCTCCCGGCTGGAGCATCGTTGCACAAGTCAACGTGTACTCACAGATTGGCAGTCTACTGACAACATTTCAACCCTACGGGGCGAGTTTCGAAAGTGGTGTTCAGGTGGCCGTCGCTGACGTGGATGGCGATGGCTTGAACGACATCATCACGGTTCCCAGTTTTGGACCGGCCGAGGTGAAAGTGTTCCGCAATGTGCTGATCGGCGGTGTGCCGACCTTTGATACCGCGCATCCATACCGAGATTTTCTAGCGTTTCCAGCATCATTTATTGGCGGCGCCGTGGTGGCTGCGGCTGACATGGGGAGTACCCCTGTCGCCAATGGACCGTTCGACAACACACAACTCGATCACAAAGCAGAGATCGTCGTGGGCAGTTCCGCCGGCATCCAAACGACCGTGGTCGTGTTCGACGCCAGTCGCATAACCACTCTGACGCCGAATGCGACGGCAACACCCGTCGCAAGCTTTACGCCATTCACGACCAATTACCAAGGGGGAGTGTCTCTCAGCGTGGCAAGGATCAACGCCGATCTAATTCCGGACATTGTGGTTGGCGCTGGAGTTGACGGCAGTTCCCTGATCGATGTGTGGGCCTGGAACAATACCGCCAATGCAGCGTTGTCTAGCTTATCGGCTAATGGGATCGGGTTTGCTGCTTTCACGAATCCGAGTCGAACCGCGCCGGTACAGGTCACAACTCTCGACACCAACGGCGACCACATTGCAGACACGATTCTGGCGGTGCAGGGACCCGGTGGAACTACGGCCCAGATCCGCTCGTTTAACATTCTGGGGGTCGTCCCTCTCCAGGTTTCACCGTTCACAGTTGTCCCGGGTATTTACACAGCACCTTATTTTATCGCCACCATTCCCAATCCGCTCCCTGCCGTGACAAGCCGTTTTAGTCAAATTGGAACGGCTCTGACGATCACCGGCACCAGTGAAAACGACACTCTCGTTTTTAGTGTCTCCAATACAACGCTGACCATTGCCATCAATGGAGTCACACGAGTATTCGACACGGCTACCGTCTCATCCATCACCTATGACGCAGGCGCGGGCAACGATATCGTCACGATCAGCACATTGTCCGGTAGTAACGTGGCGCAGCTCTTCACGAACTCGATGACCGTCAGCGGCGCAGGTTACACGCTGGCGATCTCGAACATCGAGAATAAGTATTTCTTTGGCCGTACGAGCGATCAAGCTGAGTTCTATGACACGCCCGGCAATGACACGTTTTATGGCCTAAGTGGCTATAGCATTTTGTCCGGAGCTGGCTATTTCAATGAATCGGTCGGTGTCGGTACGAACTATGGTTTCAGTTCCGGGGGTACGGATACGGCCATCCTTTCTGGATCCAGCGCGAACGACACGTTCTCGGGCCTGCAGACGTATTCGATCCTCAGCGGGGTTAATTATTTCATTGAGGCGGTCGGCTATCAGGCGGTCTACGCATTTGCCGGCGTAGGTGGATCAGACAGCGCGCTGTTCTACGACTCACCCGGTAACGACACTTACTACGCCTTGAATGGCACGAGCATCATGTCCTATGGCAGCCGCTTCACGGAATCGATCGGTTTCAACGATAACTATGCGTTCAGCTCTGCGGGCAGCGACGTGGCAATCTTCTACGATTCAACCAGTGACGACACATTCTACGGTCTGGACAGTTACAGCATCATGTCGCACTCAGGGTACATCAATGAGTCCGTTGGGTTTAGCACCAACTATGCCTTTAGCTCCCTGGGGGGCAACGACGTAGCCTTGCTCTACGGCACGGCGAGCAACGATCAGTTCATCGGTTTGCCAGCCTATAGCATCCTCTCTGGTCCGACTTACTTCAACGAAGGGATCGGATTCAAACAGGTCTATGGTTTTTCCGGCGGGGGCTCCGATACCGCCAGTCTGTACGACTCGGTCGGTAATGACTCGCTGGTCAGTTTTCCCACGTATGCCGTACTGTCAGGCATTGATTTCATGAACGAAGCCGTGGGATTCCCGTCCGTCGCGGCGTATGCGTCGAACGGAGGTGTCGATACGGCCATGCTCATTGGCTCGTCAGGGAACGATACCTTCATCGCTAATCCAACGCAGGTGACGTTCTCAGGCGTTGGCTACTACCTGCAAGCCAACAGCTTTGATCGTGTCTACGCGAATGCAGGCCTCGGAGGCACCGATACGGCGACACTCTTCGACTCGATAGGTAACGACACCTTCACCGGGTATGCCGGGTATAGCTCACTCGCCGGCACGAACTTCTTTTATCAAGCCACTGGCTACGGACAAGTCATCGCCGCACCCACGACCGGTGGCAATGATCTCGCGCAGCTCTATGACTCTGCTGGCGACGACACCTTGACCGTCGCCGGGAGCCAAGCGCAGCTGCAATATCCCGCGAGCCAAATCACGCTCAACGGTTATGATCGGGTCGTGGCCAAGCAGTCGCAAGGCGGAATCAATCGGATCAACCGGTTCGCTATCAACTATGTGTTGCAATTGGTCGGCACCTGGATTTAAGCGTCCAAGTCAACTGCGGATCGGGTGTTGAGGGGGCTGTCCATGTGGCCACGTCACCGGCCGTCTTACCAGCGTCCTTCCAAACCGACGTTCACACCATGCAGGAACACGCCGCCCCGATTGTTTATCTGGCTACCACCCTGTGCCGCCGCAAAATTGAAATCGAGCTGGTCCGGAGCGAGAGCGACCCCCTCGATCCACAGGACATTGTAACCAGCCACTAGATTCCAGACATTCGTCAGGGCGTAGAGGCCTGAAAGGTTGGCCCCGCCGACAAATGCAGCTCCGCCCGCACGACTCGATACAGGTGGTCGTAATGGGAAATTGGGAAAGTCGGTCACGGATTGCGTTTGTTGCGCAGCGTTGCCAAAAATGCCTGCAAAACTACTCCCATCCCAGCCAAAACGCCCACTCGTGCGTCGTATTCTGGCACCGAGTTGCATGCCGTAAAGGTTATTGGCCGTGCGAATGTTGTAGTTGCCTGGTTCGAGCCCACCGCCAACCGTTCGCTGAGTTGAAATATTGAGTTGTTCACCCAGGCTAAGATAGCGAAAGCCACCAAACCATGTGAAAGATCGGCAACGGGTATCACCGCAGCAACTATCGTTGCAACACCCGCAGCAGCAGGGAAAGTTGACCGCGAAGCTATTGATCCAGGAAGAATAAGTCACATCAGCTCGGTCCATGTCTACAAAGGCATTTCCGACTAAGTTATTCGGAAAAATTAGGAATGCGCCAGGATCGGGTTTCACGGCTGAAGCGGTCGTGTTCCCGGCGAATAGTCCGAAATACGAAAATTCCAGCGCGCGACCTCCGCGGATGGGCATCCCGAACGTCGCCTGCATGCCGGAATTAAAGTTCGATCGGAGATCGGACGTCGAAAGTAGCGTTGTGTTCGTGGTCGTGTTGACCACCATTGGCTGTTGAGCAAAACGAGGAACCCGATTCAACAACAGCGCCCCGACTTGGAAATAATAAGCGGGACACGGCTTGTTGTTAAAAGATCTGAAACAGTTGCAACTCGGCCGAAAACATCCATCCGTCTCAATATCTTGATTTGACGTGAGTGACGACTCCGTCAGCAGCGGTTGCTCGACGGCAGAAACGGTCTGGTCGTCGCCTGAATCGGACTCGCTCAATGCGAGATTGAAGCGACTGTCAGAATGAATTCGGGTCTCAGCTCGCTCCCCCACATCTTGAGCCAGCACGAACGCACCTGCACTCCAGACGAGGGCAAAGCACAGCGTTTCGTTGAACAATCTCATGCGATTCATGCCCGCAATCTCCGGTAGCGATACGAGGACCTGTGACAAAAGCCACCTGCACAGTATGCGACGATCGTTTCATGCACATCGCAGTTCATATCGATCATCGCCCACTGAAGTTCCGTGAATGCTTGTAACTCGTAACGAAGCGGCCAGCTCCGAAAGCCTACGTGCTATTCGAACAAGCGAAGTCTTCGAGATAGGCTTCTCGAATCCATCGCGAACGAGGTACAACGGTCGACACGGCTAAGAGACTACCACCACTACGATTCGCTTCGACTCGGTTGGGGAGTTCAATTTGCCCCGTGATCCCGTAGAACTATGTGTGTTAGCGGATTACCCAGGTCATATGCACCTACATTCGGAGCAGTAAACCAGGATCGGGATCGATATAAAAAGCTGACTTCAGAGTGTATTTCTAGCCCAGATCGTGATGTTTTAATGGCCGCTAATACATTTTGTATCGGTTACAACGGCAGCAATCTAAGGGAATTCCGTACTTAGTTCACGCCATTGATAACTTAACGAATGCTAGCAGCCCGGACGTGCGCCATGTTTATTCGGCGATCGATCGGCTGACGTTAATATCTGCGGTGGACGAGCAGAAGCGTACTCACCGTGGTGCAGGATTCGGTGGGGAAGGTTGTGGCTGGCCCGTTGGTCGCAAAAAGCACGACCACCGAGCTCGAGTCATAAAATCGCTCAAAATTTGTCACCGATCGGTGGCATCTACCTTGAGGCCTTCTTAGCAGCTCTAGTGCCGCCAAAAAGCTGCTCGACACGCAACACCCGGCGTTCAAAGCGGTGACTGCGGTGCGTGGCCGTGCCCTGAACCTGTGGAAAGGCTTGAGCCTGCCTTATCCCGAGCCCGGGATCCGACTCATCCGCCAAGACGACATCCCCAGGTTCGACGTGCAGATGACCACTTTGCGTGACGAACTGAGTGAGGCGGTGGCACAACTCGACGCCCAATTTGACGAGCTCAAGCAAGCCGCCCGCGATCGTCTCGGCCGCTTGTACAACGCGGGTGATTACCCTCATTCGCTGGTTGGTCTGTTTTGCCTGGAGCATGACTTTCCCAGCGTCGAGCCGCCGAACTACCTGCGTGAGTTGAGCCCGGAGTTGTTTCGCCAAGAACAAGCCCGCGTGACGGCTCGCTTTGAAGAAGCGGTGCGTCTGGCCGAGGAAGCCTTCCTGGCCGAGTTCGGCAAATTGGTCTCGCACCTGAGCGAACGGCTCGGTGGCCAGGATGGCCGCACCGAGCGTCTCCACGGCGGGCACGCGCCGAGTCAGCACCTGCATCTTGGATAACCGCCAAGCTCCCAAGGCAAGGAACACCGTGAGCACGACCGGAAACTCCTCAGGTAACATCGCCATCGCCAGCGTGATGCCCGCCAAGAGGCCGTTGAGCCAGTCGTGGTGAGTAACGCCGTAGATGACTACGACCAGCACGCACAGACCGATGCCGAAAAAGGCGAGATTACGAACGAGACGAGCAACCTCACGTTGCAGCAAAGTTCCTTCGATCTCGACCGACTGAAGAGCCGTGCCGATCCTCCCCATCTCGGTGCGATCGCCCGTCGCGTGTACCCGGGCCACTCCTTGCCCATGGACGATCAACGAACCGGAGAAAACGAACGGCAGATCATCGCCACCAGGCCGAGCCGTCGCCTGCTGCCCATCCCAAGTTGTTTTCCTGACCGGCACCGATTCGCCGGTCAGCAGCGACTCGTCGGCACTCAGGTTACTATGCCAAATGACGACCGCATCGGCTGGAAGGCAAGGTTGTCGTAAACCATTACCAGATAAAGCGAGGACGACGGGACTCGAACCCGCAACCACCGGATCGACAGTCCGGTACTCTAACCAATTGAGCTACGTCCCCAGCAACTAAATGCTAGTCCGGAATTATAACCCACCGATTTCGTCTCGCAAGCGCCCCCGTGCCTCCCGACGCCAAACTTCTCGGACGCAACTCAAATGACACGGATCGATAGATCGCAAGTGTCTTATAATTAAGTACTTACGGCGATTGTGGCTGTTTTTACCGGAGGGGAATTTCTTCCGCTTCCTGGGTTGTTATGACCTAGACTTAGGCTGGATCACCTCAGAGGGCAATGGATCACTACCCGAGTTTTTGTCATGTGGGAATGGATCAGCGAATTCGTTGGTGGAGTGAGCTCGGATAGCTATCGAACGATCTTGTCGTTTGGTCGCCGCGAGTGGACGGGCGTGCTCGTATTTGTAGTCCTGTGGGGATGTTTTTGTATGCGAGGATTCGGACGCCGGCTGTAGTCGGCCAAGTTCGACGATGAACAACCATCACGATGCCCAGATGAATCAGACCTGAGTGATTTCTATGATGAGTATTCCTGCCACCGTTGGACTATCGGTCGTCGCCGTGATTGGTTACATGGTCGGCCGATGGCAAAAGTACAAATTACTGCAGAACGACCTACAATCGCGGCGCGAGATCAAACGCGCGCAGACCGTCGTTCGCGAACTGGAAGAAGTGGCGCGCGAAATCCGCAAGAGCCTCGCCAAGCATCACTCGAGCGTGGCTCGATTCAAAGATCGTATGTCACGACTGGCCGAGAACACTCAGCAAGACTCGCAATTGCAAGACCTCTTCCAAGAGGTTGACGAAGTGCTCGGCCCGACGCTGTTGCTGGCCAACGATCTGGCGCGCGCCTACGATCAGATTCGACGGCAGGGGAATCAACTCATGTCGTTTGTCGAAGTCCGCACGGATCAACTCACGGGCATCTGCAATCGTCGCGCGATGGACGACACTTTGAATTCACTGGTGGCGATGCACAATCGCTACGATCTGCCATTTTCAATCGTGATGTTCGATGTCGACTTTTTCAAGAAAATCAATGACGAACATGGGCACGTCGCGGGAGATCAGGTGCTGCGGAGCGTGGCCCAGACGCTCGATCACGCGGCGCGTGAGACCGACATTGTTGCCCGATACGGCGGCGAAGAATTCGCCATTCTGATGCCCCAAACGCAGTTGCATGGGGCGGCCGTGTTTGCTGAACGCGTACGGCAAATGATCGCGACGAAGTTGAATTTGACTGTGAGCGGCGGAGTCGCGATGGCGATTAAAGGCCAAACGACCGAAGCCATCCTGCAGCAAGCTGACCACGCGCTCTATGAGTCGAAGGCGAATGGTCGCAATCTGGTGTCGATCAACACCCCGGACGGCATCCGTACGGCGGCAGAATTTCTTGACGATCGTAGTGAACTCGGAGCACCGCTGGCGAGCGTCTCGTAACGAGCATTGACGCTACAGCGATTACTTGGCGGGCGCTTCGCCAATCGGCGGAGGGGCTTCACCGACCGGGGCTGCCGGCGGCGGCGAGATCGCTTGCAGCGCCGCCTCAGCGTCCTTGCGCAAGCTGGCTTCTTCCTCTTCGTTGTTGACCATCGCCTTGAGCAAGTCGGTCGCGGCCGACGCCTTAGGGCCTAAGTCTCGCAGAAACGTCAGCGTGGTGCGTCGCACATTCGAGTCGGCGTGCTTGAGACCTGCGGCCAGGAACGGCACTTCGGCAGCGTCGCGAAGACAAATGTCGTTGAGGCGAATCAGGGCATCGATCCGCTGATCGGACTTCTGCGCCGTCTCGACGACCTTGGACCATTCTTCGGCGGTCTTGCCTTTGACGGTCAACACCGTCCGCTTCTGGCAACCGAAGCACACGAGTGCAAGCACGAGCACAATCCAACGCATCACCACCACCTCGGCAAAGAAATACGAACCTCAAGCGGACACATTGCGGCAGGGCGAAAGTAACGCTCGCACCGGCCCGATAAGGCTACAACGACGATGCGTACAACATACCCCTTCAGCAGTTCTACGCAACTAGCCGCTGCTCGCTTGTTTGTGAGGGAGAGGTCACTTATAATCCGAGTGATTGAGACTCAGTCTCAATAAATGCCGCCTGGAATTTCCCTATCACTCACCCCCCCTGCCCAACGTGTACGACCTGATCCCGCTCAACTTGCTCGCCACTGGCCAGACCGGCCAGATCAGCGAAGTCATGGGATGCCCCGACGAGGTGCATCGTCTCCAGGAGATTGGACTGCGCGGTGGCACCCAGATCGAGATGGTGCGGAGCGGCAGCCCTTGCATCATTCGCTTAGGTGGTCAGAAACTGTGCCTCCGCGCTGACGAGCTGACTAACATTCTCGTACGGCCGGGAGCGGTGAAGTGACCCGGCTTAGTGAGTTGAAGGTCGGCCACTCAGGCCGCGTCACCGCCGTGGGTGGTAGCGACGAAATTAGTTCGCGTCTGCTCGAGATGGGAATCGTACCCGGTGTGTTGGTGACGATCATCGGCGAGGCTCCACTCGGCGATCCACTGGAGCTCGAATTGCGTGGGTACCGGTTGAGCGTGCGTCGTAGCGAGGCCGACCGCATCGACGTCTCGACGCACGACGACGGTGCGACCGAGGCTGCTCTTAGCGATCGCCACATGCCGCGCCGTCGAGTGGTCCCGAGCGAGTCGACGGCTTCGAGCGTTGTCGCCCTGATCGGTAATCCCAACACGGGCAAATCGACCTTGTTCACCGCGCTCTCGGGCGTGCATCAACGCACGGGCAATTACCCGGGCGTGACGGTTGAAAAAAAGCTCGGTCAATTTCATCACGATGGCCAGACGCTGACGCTCGTCGATCTACCGGGCACATACAGCTTGGCTCCTCGCTCGCCGGATGAAATGGTATCGGTTGACGTTTTGTTGGGTCGAGTCGGCGACGTGCCGCGACCACAAGTCATTGTGTGCATCGTCGACGCCTCGAATCTTGAGCGGAACATGTATTTGGTGAGCCAGGTCTTAGAACTGGCCGTGCCCACGGTGATCGCACTCAACATGATCGATCTGGCACGCGATCATGGATTGACGGTCGATCACGAAGTGCTCGAGCGGCAACTGGGCATCCCGGTGATTCCGCTCCAAGGAAACCGTCGTCTCGGTCTGCCGGAGCTTAAAGAGGCGATTACGAGCGCGCTGCATCGCGACGCTGTGGTCCCCGAGAGCCCGTTTCCACCGGCGTTTCGCGCCGCAGTCGAACAACTCGAGCAAACGTTGGGACGCGATCCGAAAGGGAAAGCGTTTCCACGTTATTTGGCGGAACGATTGTTGCTCGACACGACTGGATATCTGGCCTCGCGCGTGCTCGATGGTCGGGCCCCATCGCTCGCTCAAGAATTGATCGCCACACGCGAGCGATTAGCTGCCGAAGGTTGTCCGATTCCTGCGATCGAAGCGCAAGTCCGGTACGGTTGGGTCGCACGGGTGCTCGATGGAGTCGTGCGACGTCCTGCCCAGCGCAAGGTTACTTGGAGCGATCGTCTGGATGAGGTGCTGACGCATCGCGTTTGGGGCGTGATCGTGTTTTTGGCCTTGATGTTTGTCGTGTTTCAGAGCGTGTTTCGCTGGGCTGAACCGCTCATGGGTTGGGTCGAGGCGGCCGTTGGATTCGTTGGCGAGACCGTAGGAGCGTGGCTGCCCGAGGGCCCCGTGCATGATCTGGTCGTCGATGGCATCGTCGCCGGGGTCGGCGGCGTGCTCGTGTTTTTGCCGCAGATCATGATCCTATTCGCCCTCATCGCCGTGCTGGAAGACTGCGGCTATATGGCCCGCGCAGCCTATCTCATGGACCGACTTATGACGCGTGTGGGCCTGAGCGGCAAGTCATTCATTCCGCTGTTGAGTTCATTCGCCTGTGCGATCCCGGGGGTGATGGCCGCGCGGGTGATCGAGAATCGCCGCGATCGACTAACGACGATCCTGATTGCTCCGCTGATGAGTTGCAGTGCGCGGTTGCCGGTGTACACGCTACTGATCGGCGCGTTTATCCCGAGTGTCTCCTATCTTGGCGGTTGGATGCCGCTGCAAGGACTCGTGATGATGGCGATGTACTTGGTCGGCATGGTCGCCGCCGTGGCGGTCGCTTGGTTGCTCAAGGGGACCGTATTGAGCGGACCGACGCCGCCGTTTGTGCTCGAGTTGCCCAGCTATAAGATACCCAGTCTGCAATTGGTCGTGCTGCGCATGCTCGACCGCGGCTGGGCCTTTGTTTGCCGGGCGGGCACACTGATCGTGGCCGTGTCGATTGTCGTCTGGGCCGCTCTGTACTACCCACGCAATCCGGCCCTTGATGATGAGTATCGTCAGCGTATCGAGGCGCTCGTCGAGCGCGAGCAGCAACTAGGCGAGAACGATCCGCAACGCGCGGCTCTCCAGGAACAGCAACTCGAATTGGACCATGAACGGATCGGAGCCTTGCAAAGGCAAAGCTACCTGGGCCAATTGGGTCACGTGATCGAGCCGGCCGTGAAACCGCTCGGTTGGGATTGGCGGATCGGCTGTGCGGCCATCGCCTCGTTTCCGGCCCGTGAGGTTGTCGTCGCCACATTGGGAATCATTTACAACCTCGGGAGTGAGGTTTCGGACGACGATCTCTCGCCGCTCCACGCCGCACTGCGCGACGCTGAGTGGGAAGGGAGCGACCCACCGCGCAAAGTCTTCAACATCCCCGTGGCACTGTCGATCATGGTGTTTTTCGCCCTCTGTGCGCAGTGCGCGTCGACGTTGGTTGTCATCCGCCGAGAAACGAATAGCTGGGGTTGGGCCGCGTTCACGTTTCTCTACATGACATTGCTGGCCTATTTGGCTGCGCTGGTTACCTACCAAGTCGGCATGCTCATTTGAGGCTTGTCATGTCGTTCGCCATCCAGAACATCATCGCATTGAGCCTGGTCGGCGGCGCTGCTGCGTATCTGGTTCGTCAACTCGTCCTGGCATGGCGATCAAGTCACGAGACTTCGTGCGGAAGCCATTGTGCAGGCGGTTGTCATACGCCCCGCAATGAGCGAGTGCCGCTCGTGTCGCTGACCATCCCCAAGCGCGTGTCAGAGTCGAACAACTCGCCAGCACAGACCGATTCGCTCAAGTGAGGGTGTACCGATCGTGTGGCATGCCCGTCAACATGCCGTCGACAGGCATCACTCCGACTAAGATTTGTTCTTCGGCTTCGTCTTGGTGATCGGCTTGGAGGTGGGATACTGATCGAACAGGTCCCCTTGGCCAGCCATGCGTGGATCATTTTGCTTCTTCAGTTGTGCAAATAACAGTTCGCGCAGCGTTGTGGCTTTGGCTCGATAGCTGGCCTCAGAGAGCAAATTCTTCACGCAGTCGGGATCGGTCGACAGATCGAACAGCTCCTCGGCCGGCCGCTTACCGAAGCTGAATTGCCAGTATTGGTCTTTTTCTCCTAGCGCCTCGACGAGTTGCTTGGTGGGGCTGTCGTCCGTGTCGAGCAAACCCATCTCGACGTTGCCGCAAGGCCAACGATCAGGGGTGAAGTTGTGCAGATAGAGCAAATTGCCTTGGCGGATACCGCGGACTGGGTAACCGAGTCCCGCTTCGCTCCCCGGTCTCGCACGCACGTCATTGCGCTCGCGGCCGAGAATCACAAAGCTACGGTCATGTCGCTGCTCGCCAGCGAGCAAATCGAGAAAGTCCACATCGGTCAAAGCCGCCATGCCCGCTTGTTCTCCGCGGATCCCATGCAAGGCGAGGAACGTCGGGGCCAGCGAAATGAAACTCAATAAGTCGTTCACGCGCCGACCGGGGTTCTTCACCCCCTTGGGCCAGCGGACGACAAACGGGACATGATTCGACGCGTCGTAGTTGTGCCCTTTCACTCGAGGAAACGGCATCCCGTGGTCCGATGTGACAATCACCAGCGTGTTCTCGGCCTCGCCGCTCTCTTCGAGCACTTTCAACATCGAGCCGACTTGGGCATCGTAGGTTTCGATCTCGATCGAGTAATCGAGCATATCGCGTCGTACAGCATCGTTGTCGGGCCAGCAAGCCGGCACGTGCTCGATGTCGCCGGGCTTCTTGTTGGCTTTCATGCCCGAGTCGAGCGCGTAGGGACGATGTGGATTGGTGCTACCGAACCAGAAGAAAAAGGGTTTACCTTGAGGTCGATCTTTGAGAAAGGTGCGAAACTTTTCGCCATGGTCGTCGCTTTGGCTGTTGCCGCCCGAGGTGACGAGCCCCCAGGTGCGACGCGAGCCATCGGCGTTGCTTGCGTCGCCGGGACCCCAAAACTTGCCCTGAGCGCCGACGTACACGCCTGCCGCGCTCAGCACTTCCGTGAAGGCCTTGTATTGGGGCGGGAAGAAGCACTGATGATTGGCCGCCGCCTCGAGCAGCCAAGGGTTGCGTCCCGTCAGAATGGCTGCCCGCGAGGGGGCGCACTTGGCCGTGGGCGTATACGCATTCTCGAACACCAAGCCTTGTTGGGCTAAACGATCGATGTTGGGTGTTTTGGCCCAACGGCACCCGTACGTGCCGAAATGAGGCGAGGCGTCGTCAGCGATGCAGAACAAGATGTTCGGCGCCTTCGCCGCGTCGGCGACCGCCACGACCGTTACGCTCAACAACAGAGCAAGGGTTAGGGTCAGCAACGATTTCATGATCAGCCGCCTGTCGCTTGAGGGGTCTTGTAGTCTTTGCCGTCGAAGTCATCGCGCACCTGAGCGCAAGCTCGTGGAATCTCGACGATCGAACACGCGACCACACCCAATAACAGAGACAAATAGTATCGTCGTATTGTTGGGGGATGGAGCGAACATGACCGCCTTTGAGACACGCGAATGAGTCGTGACGGAGGTTATCAATATCCGTTCTGTGCGAGGACCGGTCAATTTATTTGTTCGAGACCACCCAGCACTGGAAGGTCATCCCGCACCGTTCCCTTGATCGGTGAAGTCAGCGAGCCGGTGGCGCACACGACGAATCGTGAATGTCGAGCCAGCAGCGTAAGACTTTATGCTTGAGACGTTTGCTCGACGAGACGGCAAGTCGCCGCTGTAACAGTTCGACGGCCGCTTGGCCGAGTGCCGGCGTGTCCTGGCAGACGGCTGTGATTCGCGGAACCAGTGCGTGACGTAGCTCATGGTCATCGAAGCCCACGAGCGACAAGTCTCGCGGAATCTGCAACCCGATCCGCCGCGCCTCGCTCAACGCACCGACTGCGGTGAGCGGATCGGTCAAATAGACTGCCGTGGGGCGCGGCTTCATCGAAATGATCCGCCGGATGACCTGCTCTCCTCCGGCAAGATTGGCCGGCACACGTATCCAGCAACTCTCGTCGATCGCCAACTTATGAGCGAGCAGCGCTTGCTGATATCCGGTTACGCGATCAGCATGGTCCGAGTCATCGACAACATGCGTTGCGATGGCGATGCGACGGTGGCCTAGCCCGATGAGATGTTCAACCGCCTCGCGGCTCGCGTTTATCGAATCGCTGTACACACAGGGGAGTCCCGGTGTGTCGAGGCGCGATCCGACGACGACGGCAGGAAAACCTTCCGCGTGAACCTCATCGGCAATCGCGTTCGAGGCGACGGTCGTGCGGAGGAGCGCCGCGCGAACCCCTTTACGAACAAACATCTGGGTCATTGACTCGCCCGGCGCGCGTGACCGTTGCACGTCGAGGATCAGCAAGTCGTCTCCGGACCCGGCCAGTCCGGCATAGACGCCGGCGAGCAACGCGGAGTCGAACGGACTTTCGAGCGACACGACCGAGGTGTACACGAGCGCGATGTTCGAGGTCGAACGGCGACCGACTTCGGGCAAATATCCGGCCGCGTTGACTGCCGCGAGCACCGATTTGCGAGATAAGTCGCTGACCCCAGCAACGTTGTTCATCACCCGCGAGACGGTACTGATCGAAACACCAGCCCGTTTGGCGATGGTACGGATATTGGTCACACGATCCTCGTCATCCGCAGGCCCCTAGGGGGGCGCTGCGGTCTGTGTAAAAATCGAACGTGCCGGCACCGCGAGATGCCGGCCGTCCGAAAATTCCACGGTCATGGGATGAGCCGTGGAATTATAAGCAGAGTATGTCTTTCGACCGTCTTTGATAAAAACGGTCGTGAACGGATGCGCTGAATTGATACTGCGGTCGACATGGCCGAGCTTATGCAACGTGTGGATCCAATGATCCATGAAGGCATGCGAGTTGCCTTCTTCGAGCTTGCACTGCGGGTGTTGTTCGAGATAGGCGGCGGCTGCCGCGGGGTCGTCGAGCGCGCCAAACATGACCACGAGATCGCCCCAACCGGTTCCGAAGTCGCGTCCCCCTTTGCGCTCAGCAACGATCCGCTCGAAATTCTTGCGCACGTAGTCGCGATGTCGGCCCATGTAGAGCGAGGCGGGGGTAAACGGCAGCCAGTTGATGCCGTGAACGCAGTCGATATCGCCAGAGAACCAAGTGCCGAACGCCCCTTTACCTCCCCAGACCATGCCCAAGGCGACCTGCGGAAAGTCTCGCGGATAGTTTGTCCCCGCGACGTCGAACCAATACTCCTCGACGGCCGTACGCTCGACGTTGAACAGATAGGTGCCCAGATCGCGGAGTGCTCGATTGCCAGTCACTTCGCCCCAGAGCATCAGTCCGTACCACGCGTTGAGCGACTCGCTCGACGACTCTTGGTTGTTGCCGTCGGCAAAGTTCGCATCGCCCGAGGCCCACGAGTGTCCGGCAAATTTATCAAAGCAGCGGAGGTAGGGAAACAACGTATCCTGACGATCGCGCGAAGCAATATCTCGAATGAGCAACTCGACCATCGGGCCCCACTGTCGAGCCCAATCGGCGTCGACGCGCGCGACTTCAGCCGCGGCCCGGATAAAGTAGCCGTAGTGAAAATGGTGGTCGTTCAGGGGCATATCGCTGCCGAAGCCGGGTCGACTGCCCACGAGCGTCCCCCAGTTCCGGTCATAGTAAAAAACCGGCTGGTCTTTGTCCGGAGTTGCCGTGAACCAACTCTCTAATCGCCGCTTCAACTCGACGATGAAGGTCTCACGAAGCTCGGGCGCGTCGATGGCCTCGGCGATGCCGCTGAGACTGGCGAGTGTTCCGAGGTATTTGCCATCCCAATACGAGTCGCCGAAAGCGGGGGGCGACTTCTTTGCCTCGGCGCGCAAGTAACCGAGCATCCGCTCGCGGTTCGCAACCCCCTCGCAGGGCAACGCCGGCAACACACCCTGCACTGAAACCTCGGTCGTGAACCGGTCGCCGAGCCCCACCTTCATCTCGCCCCGCACCGATCCGTAGGTGAGATCGGTCAGTTTGCTCGCCGTGTATTTCCACTGGTGCGGGTACAACGCAAATAGGGTCTGCGTCTCGGTTCCTTCTCGCGGAGTACAAGCAAATTGATACGTGGCCCGCACGGTACCGCCAGCAACTTCATAATCGACCCGGGTGTCGGTCACGTGCGCATGGGCATATCGAGCGAAGAGCTGCAAAGTCTCGGGACGATTATCGGGAAGTACCGCAATCGAAAAATGCGACCGCCCCTGGCTGCGATTCGTTATCGTCGCACCGTCGAGGCCAGTCCAGGTCGATCCGGTCGCGCCAAACAAACCGTAATGATGGCCATTCACGGTGACACCGAGCACCGCGTCGCTCGCTTTTCCTGACCAGACCTGGGGCGGTTTGGCAAACGTGAGCTGCGGTTCACCCGATCGAAACAGGCAATACACGAAGGGGCTACCGTGGCCGAACGAGGCCCGCAGCTCGGCGTTCTCATGCGACATTACGGTCGTGACGAACCAATCGGAGTAGCCGCCGCAGTCGGCTCGAGGGAACTTGGAGACCGTCGAGTGGCCGATCGTAAAGTCACCGTTCTTCAAGTCGGCGCTGCCAAAGATCCCCGTCTTGTTGCCATGCACCTGCGCGCCTGGGTAGGCGACCAGGATCCCAAGCTCGACACAACGAACCACCGCCGGGTGGGCAAAGAGATTCTGTGAATACGGTTGCCAAACCAGAGAACTCCACCACTGATTCGTGATCATCGGGCCGCGTTGCTCAGCGGTCTTATAGATCGTCTCGGGCAATGGCTTGCAGAGCTTGGGGCGGGTCGTCCGATACCCACCGGCACCCGCGCGCACGACCGGCCCAGACTCGACGGCCCAGCCAAGCTGCGTGAGCGCAGCGACGAGCAACGAACCAGCGGCGAGTCGAATGGTACGGGACGGTCGATGCATGAAGCGATCGATGCGGCGCGATGGGAAGAAAAACAGATGCTGAAACAGTTTCACATTCGACACTTTGTGAGTCAAGTAATTATCACGCAGTTTTCCGCGATCTGCTGTTGGTGGCCGGGGATGTGAGCCCTGATCGGTGGCTCATCCCCCTCCAGGAGAGTCTCAGCTAAGGGGCGCAGATGTTATTCGACGGCTCACGCCTCTCCGGAACCCCCAATCCCTGCTGGCTTATTTAATGGCGATTGCCAAACAAACCGGTCGCATACCAGATGCCATTGCGGCCCAGGCGAATATCGTAGCCAAAGAATGGCTGTCGGGCGCGGACCGCTCCCCAGTGTCCCGACGACTGTCGCCACGAGTGGACGCAGTCGACAGCGGCATCCAGTAGCGTCTCGCGCGGCCAACTCTCGGCGACCACTTCCTGTGCCAACAGACCGCGTGGCAGCTTGGACGAGATGCGTTGAAACCGAGACTCCCAATTGTGATGTCCCTGGACCAGTATCCGCGCTTGATGATCGCTATGCTGAGCGGCCTCGTCGATTAGCTCAGGATGGACTTCCCCTTCGGTGCTTTGCGGAGCCTCGGGATGAATTCGCACGGCGAACACCATCGTGCGTTGGGTCAGCGTGCCACGTGGTAACGTGAGCAGCACGTTCACATGCGCAGGATCAAAGCGATAGTATTTGCCCCGCACAAAAGGAAGCACACTGACCACTTGCCGAAAGTGTTCTGCGTGCTTATGCACCAAGTCAATGACCACCAAGCCCTCGTGTCCATGCAATTCGGCAAAGGCCTCATGATCAATGAGTCGAGTCGCTTGCCCATCCAGCGAGATTTTCTCGTCGACCTTGATACGGCACAGCTCGAACCGCTTTAACTGCTCGATGACTTGAGGATCGATTAAACTTTGCGACTCGAACGTGGTGCGATATTCGGTGGGCTCGTCTTCGCGAAAATACACGAGCAACATCCGCTGCGCGAGCCTGGCCCGTTCGACCGCTTCGTCGTAGCTCGTGTTCCACTTGAGTTGGTCGCTGGCCGTCACGTCGGTGACTTGAAACACACACAGCAGCAATCCCCAGCTCAGCACGAGTGGGTTCAACCAAGTCCTCTGGATGCAATTCATCAGCAGATCTCCAGGCATACGAAACCAGTTCATTCGTTCGTTCTGAGTCGCAACTCAAAAAAGAACGTTCGAGCAATGAGGGGGCGGTGGCGATGGGATTCGCCGCAAAAGCGGTGGCGGGCGTTATTTCGTATCCGATACAATCCACGCCCGATGGCGTGCGACCGAGGCAGCTACCGAGCCCAGTCTCAACGAGGCATTTTCCAGCCGTGAAAAAGAACTTCCGTTGACTTTTATGACTCGGCGGACTCTAACGGGTGGTAAATCAGGGTTTTACAGGTGGGTTAGACAAAATCAGTTGTGAGGGCCCATTACGTCCCACACAGCCCAACTTGGCCAAATCCGACTGCCTTGGAGGCAGCCAGACTATCTATATGGGAACTCGCGGCGGAGTTTATCGATTGCGAAAGGGATTGCGTATGCGATACCAAGGAAATTTGATCCTAGCGGCCACGCTCGCGCTCTGCACCCACCCAGCTGGAGATTTCCAGCACCCCCAATGCTCGGCTGCCGAGCTAGCTCCGGTCAACTGGGCGCAACTCTCGAAGGCGGCAAAAACTCAGTTCCAACCTGTTACCGATCAACAAGTTAACGAGGCCCGCGCCGCCTTGCAAAAAACCGTCCGTCGGCTGGACGCCTATCTCTCGGAGAACGGAGAGAACGGTGACGCTTGGCGTAAATATTTGGGCTGGGAAATGCTTCTCCAGCAGCTCGATCCCAAGAGCGAACTGAACGCGATCGGTCTCGAAGAAGTCAATCGCCGCTTCACCGGTGGCTATAGCGGCTTGGAACTCAAGTGGTTCCGTGACGTCGTCGAGCCGCTGCGTCGTTACACCGATTTAGCCGAGGCTCGGGCGAACGCCGAGCTCAAAGCCAAATTCGAGGAACAACTTGAGGTGGTCGCGACAACGGCTCCGGCGGCCGAAAAAGAACCGACCGTAGCGGATGTCGCCAAGCTCAGCGAGGCGGTTGGATTTTTACGTACCCTCGGCACGGCTCCGCAGGTGGTCGACGCTGTTGAACAGCGATTTTCGCAGCCGAACTTTTTCTTTCAAACTTCGGCCGGCTTCCTCCGCTCGGGCATCGAACGCGAGTTGAACGACGAACTTGAAATTTGCGAATGCCAGGGGAAGACTTTTTTGAGCGGCAAGGGAACCACGACCGGCAAGCTCGTCTTGAATCTGATCCCCAGCCCGAACCAGGGCTTGTTTGAAACCGTACTGGATGGCGTTACGCATACCCAAACGACGGCGGTCAAGCAGCCGGCGATCGTCAATACGGTTGGCCGCACCGAACTCTGGGGCCGAAAAGTTCTCCAGGTGAATAGCGAGGCGGTCAGTACGAGCGACGCCGAAGCGACGGCCGACACCGATTTACAAGTCACGGGCATCGGCACCACGAAAGGTGGTCCCATCGGTCGGATCGTCCTTCGCGTGGCTCCCAAGGCCGTGGCCAAAGAACTCCCCAGGAGCCGAGCGCAAGCCAATTTCAAAGCGCGTCGCATGCTTCAATCGCGACTCGATAGCGAGGCGGGCAAGACCGTCGATGAGGCTAACACGAGCTACCAAAACAAGCTTCGGTTGCCACTCACACGCTTTCACGCCTTCCCTCGGTTATTCAACTGGCACACGACGAGCGACAACGTCGCGCTGACCTTAGGTCACGACCTACGCAATCGGCTCTCGGCCCCCAGCGCCCCGCCCGAATTGAGCGGGACGCCAGACATGGCCTTGCGGCTGCATGAGTCGTTTATCAACAACTACACACAAAGCATTCTGGGCGGCCGCAAACTACGTCAAGAAGATGTCGAGGCGATGCTGGTCAACCAGTTTGGCGAAGTGCCCGAGAAGATGAAGCAAGACAAGGACGAGGAAGAGAAGGGCCCCTGGTCGGTGACCTTTCCGAACGAAAACCCGGTGACGATCCAAGTCGACGATAACCTGCTTGTGTTTACGTTTCGCGGCAGTCGCTACACGAGCGGCGATCGCTCGTTCGGGGCGATGAACGTCACGGCCCGTTATCAGCTTGCCCATGATGGCCGGATTATCCGTGCGACTCGCCAGGGAGACCTGGAGGTTGTGCCGCCGAATTTTAAGCCCGGCCAAACGCTCAGTCCACGCGACACGGTCCTACGTAATTTGCTGCGGAAAAAGTTCACTAAACTGTTCGACGACCAGATTGTGGTGGATGGAATTAAGCTCAAGGGTGCATTTGAAAAAGCGGGGACCCTGTACGCCACGCAATGGAAAGCCGATAATGGCTGGGTGCTCGTCGGTTGGCAGCGTCAGCCTCAGCCGGCGACCACCGCGGTCACGATCGCCCGTTAGATCGTGTCGATCGCGATTCAGTACTCGGCTGACGACTGTGTAGCGCCAAAGGACTTCCATGCCCTCCTGGGTTGATATCGAATTCGAGTGTCTGCCGTTGCGTTCGATCGGGCGGCTCGATGTGCCGCTCGACGCGTCTCCTAAATTCCGTCAAAAGTGCGAACGGATCAAGGCCGCTCTGGAACGCCACGGGTCACACAACAGTTATTATTTGCACAATGCCAAGTGCAAGTTTTTCCTCACCAACTCGACCGAGGTCGGCACCCTTGAATTCTCGTTCGAGGGGACGATTCTCACCGACGAGCTTGATCGAAAGTCACTCGATGCCGTGCTCGACGTACAACTGTTGCGTGAGACGTGTGATTGGCTCACCGAACCGGTCGTGGGTTGGTTCAAGCAGACCGTCGCCCGCGCGGCGCTCGTCGAGTTTGATCGCTATATCGAAGCCGGCGACTTAAAGAAAGCCATTGATCGACTCGAAAAGCTGCAAGCCGAAGTCGACCGTCAAGGTGGCTACATGGGCATGTACCTGTAGCGAATCGCGAAGCGTCAGGTTTTAGGCCCCGCGGCGAGAATGGATCCCGCCGCCAGATCAACATATTTGGCGATATTCTTGGAGAACAACTGGGCAACCTGCTGCGCGGTTTGCTGATACGCGGAAGCATTGCTCCAGTGTTTCCAAGGCAACAGCACCTCGTTCGGCACGCCGGTACAGCGGGTCGGAACTTGTAAGCGAAAGATCGGATCTTCGATCGTATCGGCTTCGATCAGTTCACCGTTGTGAATG
>CAYLYE010000009.1:0-10598 GCA_964387325.1 uncultured Planctomycetaceae bacterium | reverse complement strand
CAAGGGCATGCGCTTACCGACCCCGTGTCGGCCACCGACCCAGCCGGTGTTCACCAACCAGGCCTGGGCACCATGCTGCTTCATGCGTTCGGCCAGCATCGTCGCGTATTTCGTCGGATGCCAGACCAAGAACGCCGCGCCGAAGCAGGCCGAGAACGTGGCTTGCGGTTCGGTAACTCCCATCTCGGTGCCAGCGACTTTGGCCGTGTAACCGCTGATGAAATAATACATGGCCTGATCGAGCGACAATCGGCTGACGGGGGGCAACACGCCGAACGCGTCGCACGTGAGAAAGACGACGTTTTTAGGATGTCCGCCGACGGCCGGAATTTTTGCCCGCGGGATAAACTCGATGGGGTAACTGACGCGCGTGTTCTCGGTGATCGCCTCGCTGGCAAAGTTCACCTTGCGAGTTTTTTCGTCGATGACCGTATTCTCGAGGATCGCACCAAAGCGGATCGCGTCGTAAATCTCTGGCTCGCGTTGCGCACTGAGGTTGATGCACTTGGCGTAGCAGCCCCCCTCGATATTGAACACCCCCTCGTTCGTCCAGCAATGTTCGTCGTCGCCGATGAGCCGGCGACGTGGATCGGCCGACAGGGTCGTCTTACCGGTGCCGCTTAGTCCGAAGAACAAGGTCACATCGCCGGCGTCCCCCTCATTCGCCGAACAATGCATCGACAACACGCCGTGCTTGGGCATCAGGTAGTTCATGATCGTGAACACACCCTTCTTCATCTCGCCAGCATATTCCGTACCCAGGATCACGAACTCGCGCAGCTCGAACGACAACTCGACGCATGTCTTGCTGGTCATCTGTTGCGTGAAACGGTTCGCCGGAAACTCGCCGGCGTTGAAGATGACATAGTCGGGAGCGCCAAAGTCCTCGAGTTCCTCGGCCGTCGGGCGAATGAGCATGTTATGCATGAACAGCGCGTGATAGGGTCGCGCGCAAATCACGCGCACTTTCAGTCGATGATTCGGGTCCCAGCCGGCAAAGCCATCGACGACATACACGCGCGGCCGGAAATTGAGAAAATCGATCGCCCGTTGGCGATTGATTAAAAAGGCGTGCTCGCTCAAGGGGATGTTGATGTCGCCCCACCAGATATCGTCCGTGCTGAACGGATGATCGACGACCCGTTTGTCTTTCGGGCTGCGGCCGGTCTTGCTACCACTGCGACTCATCAACGCGCCGGTCGACGTGATCAGGGCCTGGTCGTACGTGACCGCTTCTTCATAGAGTCGGGCCGGTGTTACGTTCCGTTGCACCTGTGGGGCCACGATACCGTAACTACTCAAATCAAATCCGCTATCCATGTTCGTCGTTCCTTAACATCGCTCACGCAGTGCTGGTACCAGAAAACTCCGCACGATTCCTTGTGTAACTCAGCTCTTGGCCAGCCGCGTGGATTCGTGGAGCTTCTTCGCTCATTGTCCGAAAGCGATCACAAAATAAAAGGGGCAATTCAGCCCCGTCGGCCCGTGTGAGTTTGACACCTCATTCGAGGGACAAATCACGCTGCATCATGATCGACACACGCCCATCGATCGCTTGCGCTGTGCTCATTCGCACACACCGCTAGCACGATGTCGTCTTGACACGCAGCAGGCGTTTGCGTATTCCTTCGCGGCTTTTCTTCCCAGCTACCGTGTCATCGTCCGCGCCCAACATGCGTTCAGGTCGAAGCACCCTTGCGTCTTGTCCGACTGCGTACCGCGCAGCCCTGGGCATGCTCTGCCTGGGGCTAAGTTGCTGGCTGGGCTGCTCGACGACGCAATACGTCAAGCTGCGTCACGTGCCGGCGAATGTGCTGGGAGACTCTTTGGCCTGGGCCAGCATCAAGAAGCCGTTCGAGCCGACGCCTCGTTCGTTGCAGGTGCTGCGCGCCAACGATTTAGTCGATGAACTGAAAGCAGACCCGCATCAACTCTTGACCGACTTGCACCGGACGATCGAGCAGGACCCGTCGGCAGAAAAGATTTACGCCTACGCCGAGCTAAGCTATCGCGCTGGACAAGCGAGCGCGGCCAAGGACCCTCGTGCGGCCCTCGATTATTTCGGCTCGGCGGTCGCCTATGCCTATTTGTACTTATTTGACGACAACCTCGCGGCTCTGCGGAACCCCTATGATCCTCAGTTCCGGGGCGCATGCGACCTGTACAACGCCTCGCTCGAGAGCGCCCTGCGGATCGTGCTCAAAACTCAACCGTTAAAACCAGGTTCGGTATTGAGTATCGAAACCGCCACGCAAAAGATCGATGTGACCGTGATGCTTCGTTGCAGTCGCTGGCACGCCGAAGATTTCGACCGGGTCGAATTCTCGAACGACTACGAAGTTCAGGGCCTCACCAACATCAACCACACGTACGGGCTGGGCGTGCCGTTGATCGCCTTGCAAAAGAAGCATGCCGACAGTGACGCAGCCGAGAAGTATTATCCGCCCGGCTTGAGCTTCCCGGTGACCGCGTTCCTACGCCTGTTACCCGACGAAGAGGACGCCGCGCTTCCCGCCGGACACCGACATCGAGCCGTGCTTGAGTTGCACGACCCCTTGGGATCGACCGACACGAGGGTGGGGCCGCGACTCGTGCCGCTGGAGACCGATTTGAGCACGCCGCTGGCTTATTTTCTGCAGACGGCGTCGAAGTCCAATGGCACCGATATGACGGTGAGCCTCGAACAAATCGCGACCCTCGGTCTGTTGCGCCCTGACAAAAGCCAAGCGATACGCGGTCTGTACATGCTGCAACCATACGAGCCCGAGAAGATTCCGGTCGTATTGGTGCATGGGCTATGGTCGAGCCCGCTCACATGGACCGAGATGTTCAACGATCTGTGCGGCGATCGGGATATCCGTGCACGGTTTCAGTTTTGGTTTTACTTGTATCCGACAGGTCAGCCGTTCTGGACCAGCGCGGCCCAGTTTCGTGAAGATCTGGCCGCGCTGCGCGCGACGCTCGACCCCTCGCAACAAGAGCCGGCACTCGATCAGATGGTGCTCATCGGTCACAGCATGGGTGGGCTAGTCTCGCGGCTGCAAACGATCTTCAGCCATAACGACATTTGGCAGCTATGCAGCGATCAATCACTTGAGAGCTTGAAAGCTTCGCAAGCGGTGAAAGATAAGATTCGTGCGATGAGCTATTTCGAGCCGAATCCCGCAGTCAAACGGATCGTCACAATTGGTACTCCCCATCGAGGCAGTAAATTTGCCAGCGATACCGTCCGCTTTGTGAGCCAAAAGGTCATTCACCTGCCCGATATGATGTTCAAAGAGCAAATCATTCGCGACAACCCCGGCGCGTTCAAAGAGACCTGCCTGCTCAACTATCGCACGAGCATTGATTCACTGGCTCCGGAATCGCCGATCTTCCCCGTGTTGCTCACGGCCGAACGAGGCTCTTGGGTCACGTACCACAATATTGTCGGTGTCGCCCCGCAGCAATCGTTACTCGGCAAAGTTGCCCAGGAAGGGGACGGTGTCGTCAGTTACGAAAGCGCTCATATCGACGAGGCCGTATCAGAATTGGTCGTTCCCGCCGATCATGTCGACGTCCATCGCCATCCTCGTTCTATCCTGGAGGTGCGTCGCATATTGCGCGAACATTTGGCAACATTGGGCGTGTCCCCGCTGCCGACTCCGTCGCTCGTCGAGGCGTCGCACGCGGCTGGCTCGCCCCGGCCGGCCTTGGTTGCGCCAAAGACAAAGTCCTCGATCCTGACGACGAGCGCCACCGCGACACTTCCGGACATTGTCGACTAAGTTCGTACAAGTTGCATGCGGGGTGGCACAAGGCAACCTAGCTCAGAGACCGCTTGGGTCCCAACAACTGTGCCAGCTTGTCACATGTGCGGTCCAAAAGGGCACATGCTCAGAAGGGGCATTTCTCTCGCGTTTTCAACGAGTTATCCTAGAGATGTTCAACCGTGTTTCACCACTTTCTGGCTCGCGAGGCGACGCGCCATGGACAACCTCCGACGACTGCTCTTTTCAGCAGTGGCCTGCTCCGCGCTAGCCAACTCAGCGTTGGCCGTCGATTACGATCGCCCTCCGATCAACTACAGTCAAAGCACGCCTGACAATTGCATCTCGCGGCTGCAACAACAAATCGACCAGGGAAAAGTTGCGCTCGCCCATGATGGCCACCTTGGCTACTTGCCGGCGTTGCTCAAATCGCTCGGCGTCAACGAGTCGTCGCAGACACTGGTGTACTCCAAGACCAGCTTTCAGCGGCATCGCATCTCGCCCGAGACGCCCCGAGCGTTGTATTTCAACGACGACGTTTATATTGGCTTCTGTCAATTGGGCGAGGTGCTCGAAATCAGCGCGGTTGATGCGCAGCTCGGCGCGGTGTTTTACTCGCTCTCGCAAGACGATACGGACAAGCCGCAATTTGTCCGGCAGAACGATAACTGCTTGCTCTGCCATGCTGGTTCGCATACCCAAGGCTATCCGGGCCACATCGTGCGCAGCGTCTATGTCGACGCGGCAGGTCAACCGGTCCTGGCGATGGGGACCCATCGGGTCGATCAGTCGCTCCCTATCAAGCAACGCTGGGGTGGATGGTACGTGACGGGCTCTCACGGCGATCAACAACACTTGGGTAATCTCATTGTGCGCGGCGGCACACGCCGCCCGGAAGAAATCGATAATCGCTCGGGCCTGAATGTGACCGACTTGCGTGATCGTTTTGACACGCAAAACTATCTCACTCCGCACAGCGATCTCGTGGCGCTCATGGTGCTCGAGCATCAGGTCGAGATGCACAACCTGCTCACGCGGGCCTCGATGCAAACGCAGCAAGCTCTGTATGACGAGTCGCTGCTCAATCGCGAATTGAAGCGGCCGGCCGATTATCGTTCGGAGAGCACGACGAGCCGAATTCGAGCGGCCTGCGAACCGCTCGTCAAGTACATGCTTTGTCACGAAGAGGCGGAGCTGACGGCCCCCTTGCGAGGTTCGACCCCGTTCGCCCGGCAGTTCGCGGAGCGCGGGCCGCGTGACCGGCTGGGTCGGTCATTGCGCGAACTGGACCTTGAGCGGCGGTTATTCAAGTACCCGTGCAGTTACTTGATCTACAGTTCATCCTTTGACGCACTTCCCGCCGTGGCACGGGAATACATCTGGCGTCGTTTGGGAGAAGTGCTCAGCGGCCAGGACATGAGCCGCGAGTTCGCGCATCTCGCGTTGGGCGACCGTCGCGCGATTCGCGAGATTTTGCGGGATACGAAAGACATACCGGCCCAATGGCCCCAATGACGCACATAAGAGCGGTATGACGGGCCCTTTCGGGCCGTTTTTCAGTCGCTTGACACTGCGAGCACATAGCGGCGACAATACGCCCGTCGTTGAAAACCTGCCGCCGCTCGAACGTCTCTCGCTATGACTGTCACGGTTGAAGCCAAGCGCCACGCTGTTCGAGTCGCCAACGCGCTGGCTCGGCTCTACCCTGACGCGGAGTGTTCGCTCGACTACGCGTCGCCGCTGGAATTACTGATTGCGACGATTCTCTCGGCGCAGTGTACCGACGCTCGGGTGAACATCGTCACGAAGGATTTGTTTCGCCGATACCGGACGGCGGCCGACTACGCTGCCGCCCCACTCAAAGAACTCGAAAAGGCGGTGCAGACGACCGGCTTCTTTCGCAACAAGGCCAAGAACATTCAGGGTTGCTGTCGCCGCTTGGTCGAGCGGCACGGCAGCGAAGTGCCCGACAATTTGCAGGCCTTGGTCGAGTTGCCCGGCGTCGGTCGCAAGACGGCCAATGTCGTGCTGGGCGTCGCGTTTCAGCAGGCCAGTGGCGTGGTGGTCGACACACACGTGACTCGACTCAGCCGACGGCTCGGACTTACCCGCGCCAACGACGCCGTGAAGATCGAGCGCGACCTGATTGCACTGTTGCCGCGCAAACACTGGATCGCGCTGAGTCACCGAATGATCCAGCACGGTCGAGGCGTGTGCCCGGCTCGAAAACCCAAATGTGAAGTCTGTTCACTCAACAAACTGTGCCCGCGCATTGGTGTCAATGCCGGCTGACCGAGGATGAAGCCATGATATTGTCGGGCCAGGAAATCGAGCGCCGGTTGGGAACGGAGATCAAGATCGATCCGTTCGATCCCGCGAATTTGAATCCGAACAGCTACAATTTGACGCTGCACAACGAGCTGCTGACCTACGAGGAGTTGGTGCTCGACATGCGTCGCCCCAGTCGCGTGCGCCGGCTGACGATTCCGCCCGAGGGGCTCGTACTGAGTCCCAATCAGCTCTACCTGGGGCGCACGGTCGAGATGACCGAGACGCATAATTTGGTCCCGATGATCGAAGGCCGCAGCAGTGTCGGGCGGTTGGGGCTTTTCGTGCATGTCACGGCCGGATTCGGCGACGTTGGCTTCCGCGGCTACTGGACTCTGGAAATGTTCGCCGTGCAGCAAGTACGCGTGTATCCGAATGTGCCGATCTGCCAAATATTCTATCACCAGATTGCCGGCGATTACATCGAGTACGCCAGCAACAAGTATCAGAACAACCACGACATTCAGCCGAGCTTGTTGTTCAAAGAGCTGAACCCCGAGAGTGACCACGATCCGCAAAAGCGTCTCGAATTTGGTCCTGAGCGGTTCTACCAGTAGCGGCGTGGCTGCTACATGATCGCGAAGTAGTTGGCGACTGCCTGATCAAAATACTCGGGGCACAATTCCGGTTTGACCTTGAGAAAGTGGCAGTAGTTGCGAATCTGCAGCAACAAGTCGCGTGGCTGACAGCAGCGGAATGGCCGCTTGACCGACCGATAATGCCGCTCGATCAAGTCGTCGATGACCCGATCGTCGTAGACAAAATCGAGCGCGGCGCACATCATCCGGAACAATTCGCGGAATTCGGTCTCGCTGGGGTCGTGTACCTCGACCTTGTATGGAATGCGCCGCAAGAACGCGTCGTCGACCAAGTCGCGCGGTTCGAGGTTCGTCGAGAACACGATTAACTGATCGAACGGCACTTGAATTTTCTTGCCGTTGGGCAGGTTCAAATAGTCGTAGCGTTTTTCGAGCGGCACGATCCAACGATTGAGCAACTCGTCGATCGGCATTCGTTGTCGGCCAAAGTCGTCGATCACTAGAGTGCCGCAATTGCTCTTGAGTTGAATCGGCGCTTCGCTAATGCCCGTCGACGTGTTGAGTGTCACTTCGAGCATGCTCATCGTGAGTTCGCCACCGACGATGATCGTGGGTCGGGCAATCCGTACCCATCGACGGTCGATATGGTTTTTGTCGATGAGCCCTTCGGTTCGCTCGATGCCGACCACCTCATGGTTGCTGGGGTCGAACAACCGGATGATTTCGCCGTCGACAAAAATGGCTCGCGGCACCCAAATGGCGCTGCCAAATGCGCGCGTGATCCGCTCGGCGATGCTGCTCTTGCCGTTACCCGGCGCTCCGAACAGAAACAAACCCCGACCGGAGTTGATCGCTGGCCCGAGTCGTTTGACTGTCGTGTCGCTGAGCAACAGATCGTGGAACGCTTTTTTGACGTCATCGACCGTCGGATGTTGATTCGTGAGCGACTGTTGGGTGACGCTGGCGATGTAATCTTTGAGCGCCACCGGAGCCGAGCCGTAATACGTACAGTGCTCACTCAAGCGTCGAGCCCGTTCGCGGCCCATATCGGTGAGCTGATACATGTAATCGTTGGCCATCGCCGCGCCGCGATAGATGACCAACTGGTCATGCTTCATCTGCTGCAACAGCTCGTCGACGATCGTAAACGGCAAGCAGAGTTGATCGGCAACCTGTCGCCCGGTGGCCGAGCCGGCCGCGAGCAGAAACTTGAGTGCCAGCGACTCGACGAACCCTTCGCTCAGTCGAGCCTCTTGCAACGACTCGGGCTCGATGGGCACGAACTGTCCAGTGGCAATATTCTTGAGGCCCCCGCCCAAGCCACCCGAGCCGCTCCCGCCACTCGAAGGTCGATTGATCTGGTTGCGCACCCGACTGAGCAGTTCATCCAGGTCGATATCCGCGACGGCTTTGCCCACCGTCGTTCCGGTAACCGCGCCGCTCGGCGTGGTACCAAGCGGAACGGGACTTTTTGGCACTGCAGTATTGGGGATCGTACTCATCGCGGCGAATCATCCTGCTAGACATTGACTTTCAGGCGATTGAGCCACTCGCACCCACGCAACTCGTTCAACCGAGCGAACGAGAGCGGCGTCAACCAGGAAAGGTCATTGCAAGTCTAGGATGATTTCCGCTAGCAAACGGTCTGCCGAGCCCGTCGGCCGGAGACGATTGTGAGGAAGTTTTTGTCGACCGCGCAGGTCGTTTCGATTATGCGGATCGTTAGGCGCTGATCCGGACTTTCACGACGGCCTTGGCCACGTCATCGGGTGTCCCCAGCGGAGCGTGTCCGTCATCCGGATAGAAAATCACAAACGAGCCCGCGGGGACGGTCACCCAATTGCTAGGCGGGTCGCGGTAGAGTGCCACATCACGCCCCTCATCATAGGGGAGCTCAATATCGCGACATTCGACCGCCGGCGTCAGACCGATCTCGTCGTTCCCCGAGATCACGTACTGAATATCGAGGTACTTGCGGTGCGACTCGAGCTTCGCGCCGCTGTGACCTCGGCCGGGGGTGCGGGCGACCAACACGTAGAGCCGATCGCCATCGATTTCGTATTTGCCGTCAGCCAGGGTCGACAGGTCGCGGCGCCGAAGAAATGCGAACGCTGCGGCAAACTGGGGATGTAATGCTGTGTACAATTCAGCGTTGGCAAGACGGTCGAAAATCATCACAAAACTCCGAGTTGAGCGGATCCTTGAACGCCAGCATTGTAGACCCCCGCGTCGTGTGTCTCAATTCCAAGCCTGCTAGCTGCATACGAAACCGACGTTGCCCGAGAACGACAGATCGCTAGACTTCGCACGATCCAGAATCTGCAAACCAGCCCACTCGTCGATGACCCTCCCTGCGACAGCCCCTCCGCCGACCCAGATGCACCTCATTCGGCGCATGCTCGCGCTGGCTTGGCGATATCGTCTCGGTTGCCTGGTTGTGCTCGCGCAGCAGTGGCTGCTCGTGGTTGTTGTCATGCTTGTGTTGGGAATGACAGGCCTCGGGATCGACTACATTCGCTCGCAGGTCGACCCGCAGGCGACTGCCCCGCAGTGGCCCTTGGGAATCGAGCCCCCGCGTGATTGGTCGCCGCTGGGGGTCGTGTCGTGCATCGCCTTGTGCATCGTGGCCTTGGCATTGTCGAACGCCTTGATCCGGTACCGCGCGGCGATCTCGGTTGCCGGCCTCACGCAACGCATCGTCGTACAGTTGCGGACCGACGTATACAACAAACTGCAACGGCTTAGTTTTCGTTTCTACGACCGTCACGAGAGTGGCTCGATTATCAATCGGGTTACAGGGGACGTGCAGGCCGTGCGCATGTTCATCGATGGCGTCATCATCCAAGTCGTTGTCGCCGCCGTGTCATTGCTCGTGTATTTGCTGTACATGCTGCGACTCCATGTGCCGCTGACGCTCGCTTGCCTGCTCACGACACCGTTGCTGTGGGTGCTCACGGAGCGGTCGGCTCGGGTGTTGCGGCCGCTCTTCAAGCAGAATCGGGAATTGACCGACACCATGGTCCGCACGCTCTCGGAAAACGTGCAAGGGGCACAAGTCGTTCGCGGACTGGGCCGCGAGCAGGAAGAGATTGCCAAGTTCACCGCAGCCAATGCAGCCATCGCCGACAACAAACACGATGTGTTCTGGAAGCTGAGTATCTTTCAGCCCGTGATGGGTGGCCTGACGCAGCTTAACATGCTGGTGCTCTTGGCCTACGGCGGCTTCTTGGTCATGGAAGGCGAGTTACCGCTCGGCGAAGGTATGTTCGTGTTCGCCACGCTTCTCCAGTTATTTGCCACACAGATCGGGCAGCTCGCCAACATCAGCAACAGCATCCAGGCCAGCATCACCGGCGCGCAGCGCGTGTTCGAGGTGCTCGACGCACCCATCGAGGTTGCGTCGGCCCCACAGAGTGTACAGCTCAAACGGGCCGAGGGACGCATCACGTTCGAGAACGTCGACTTCAGTTACCAGGATGGCCATTTCGCCCTGCGCGACGTCAGCTTCGAGATTCAAAGCGGCGAGTGTGTCGCGATCGTCGGGGCAACCGGCGCCGGCAAGTCGTCGTTGCTCTCGCTCGTGCCGCGCTTCTACGATCCTCAGCGGGGTCGCGTGCTGCTCGACGGGCATGACCTGAGAACGCTGAACCTGCATGACCTGCGCCGCAACGTTGGCATGGTGTTCCAGGAAAGCTTTCTGTTCAGTCACACCGTCGCCGCGAACGTCGCCTTTGGCCGCCCCGACTCGCTGGGGCCACAAATCGAACAGGCCGCTCGCATTGCCGCGGCCCATCAGTTTGTCAGCGAACTGCACGAAGGTTACAACACGATCATTGGTGAATACGGCTCAAACCTCTCCGGTGGACAACGTCAACGGTTGGCCATCGCCCGGGCCGTGTTGCTTGAGCCCCCGATCCTCTTGCTCGACGACGCGACGACCGCGATTGATCCTGAAACCGAACACGAGATTTTGCTCGCGATG